>DATLCB010000226.1:0-7427 GCA_035526625.1 Chitinophagaceae bacterium | reverse complement strand
CCATGATTGATCTGCGCATTGCGGATGCTTTCGGTAAAATCAATTTGCTCCAGCATATCGCCAAACTGGAACTGCCTGGTTTCCGGATTCAGTTCATCTCCCTGGCCTGGCTTGAAACTATGATGATCGCCCTGCTTTGTTTTTTTCAGCTTGCCAAATATCTCTTCAAGGCTTCTCCTGCGGATACTTTGTTCAGTTTTGGGAGTGATCTTTATCTCCCCCTGTTCATTATTATCGTTGATGTATCCTTTTTCCCTAAGTTCTTCGATAAAATCACCCATACCATATTCATCATCGGTAAGCTGGTATTGTTTATCGAGTTCATTCATCCATTGTAATGCTTCCGCCACATCACCACTTGTGTAGGTGAGCAACTGCATGAAAATGTCAAGCATCTGCTCAAAGCGGCTCTTACCTTCACTGTCCGGGTCAAATCTGGTAAAATGGAATCCACGCATCGGGTATGTAATTTACGATAAATAGCTGGGGTGGGATCTGTAACCGAATACATAACAAGCCGTCGATAGATTGGTTCAAATAAGAAAGCCTCCCGGTTGGAAGGCTTTCTCTTATATAAGAATTACTTTATTTCTGCGTGTCTTTATTAGCGCTATCCGGTTTGATGTTGGTCGTTATGGTCGGACCGGAATTTTCAGTGGGAAGTTTGGCCTGTTTATCCGGGGCATATCTTTTTTCCACTTCATCCAGGACAAGCAACAATGCTTCATTGATCTGGTATTCGGTGGCCAGCGATTCAAACCTCTTGCTGTCGGCTATAACCCCCGTTCTTGTCATGACCGGTTGAGTGCCTCCATTCATATAAATAAAATACGCTCTTGACTGTTCCAGTTCCTTACGCAGGTCCTTTCTTACTTTTTCCGCAAGATCCATTTTACCGGCTTTATAGCAAGCTTCCAAATAGGTTACTGCGTTCTGATCATGGCTTCCAAAACGGCTTACCATCGCATAAGGCATACTTTCAGGCGGAATACCTGCCTCTATCTTATCGATCAGTTTCGCTGCCTGGTCCTTTTTTCCTGCATCGGCCATATTGCCTGCAGCCTCACCATACAAGGCACGAAGACCGAGCAGGTGACGACGATTTTCTTCATCGAAATAGATGCCCTTCTTATTCGCACCACCAAACTCATACTTCGTCATGAGGTTGTTATACATCACCTCCATATTGTTGTCACGTATCTGTGTACCACCCAATCCATATTGACGAAGTGCCGAATGTGCTATCCAGTTTTGCTGCGGCGCTTTGAGTGCGACCGGAACAAGGCGATAAGACAACCCGTCTTTCCGCAGGTACTGTCCAAATCCGAGGTCGCCAAATGGCGATGTGAAATAGATAGGCCGTTTCCACTGGTTCGTAGCGATGATGTTCAGGATAATGAAATCACTGCGGATCAGTCCGCCATCGAGTTTGTCTTTTGCTATCTCGAATTTCATTTCAGGCAGTACGACATCATCTGCGTTGACCGTTCCATTCTTCCTAACTAATGCTGTATCTACAGGTACGCGGAACTTTGCAACAGGAAAATTTCCAAATCCCACGTCGCGGCCATTCTCATCAATATTTGTTTTGCCGAGGACATTTTTCATTACATCATAGAGGTCATAAAATTCATTAGGATCTCCCTGGGCCTTATACCGCATGAATTCACGGTTATGACCTTCTATCTGCTCTTCATTCCAGATCACATCGAGTGAATCGGCTTCATTCACTTTATAACGAAGTTGGTTGATATACCAATCGATACCGAGCAAACTATTATTAATAACACGTATATCGGGTCTTACACCTTCTACTTCCTGTGCATACCAGAGTGGGTAGGTATCATTATCACCAAAAGTGAAAATGACGGCATTAGGGGCACAGCTTTCTAAATAATCTTTTGCCATATCAGGCGCCGTTGTTTTACGGCTCCGGTCATGGTCATCCCATTCCTGTTGTGCCATCAGCAAAGGCACTGCCAGGCAAATAACAGCGGTGGCAATGTTTATCGTTCTTTCATTCTGGCCACCGGATGAAATAGCTCTTACTGCGGCTGCAATTAGCGCCGTCACAGCAGCAAACAATATGGCTGCAAAAATGGAGATCATGAACATGTCGCCAAATATGCCCGGAGGTGAACTCATCAATGTAATAAAGAAAGTGAGTATGCTTCCTGCTATCAACACATTCTGGAATGTTGGTGACTTCATTTTTTCACGGGCAAGCCTGACAAAACCAACGACTGCCAATCCGATCCAGATAGCAAAGGCATAGAAGGAACCCACATATGCATAGTCACGTTCCCGTGGCTGGTTGCCGGGTTGGTTCAGGTAGATAACCACAGCCATACCTGTCATAAAGAAAAGAAGGAAATTGACGATCCAGTCCTTCCTGTTCCTGAAGAACTGGTAAACGCATCCGACGATACCAAGAATGAAAGGCAACAGGTAAAGTTTGTTATGCGCCTTATTGTTCTTGATGCTGTCTGGCAATTTAGATTGATCGCCCAATCGTTTATTGTCTATAAAGGAAAGACCGGATATCCAGTTGCCATCACGTTTATTGCCAAGACCCTGTACATCGTTTTGTTTTCCGGCAAAATTCCACATGAAATAACGCCAGTACATCAAACCATTCTGGTAACTAAAGAACCAGTTGATATTATCTCCCATGGAAGGGGCCGTATATTTTCCCTGCTCATCCTTTAAGTCCAGCCAGTCGGCATAGAACTCTGCATGGAACTGGTCGTTGCTCGCATCCCAGATCCTTGGAAAAAGCTGCATATCCTCGCTTTCATACTGCGGTTTTTTCTCGCGACCGGTAGGGATATATTTATCCTTCCCTTTTACATACTTCATTTCACCATCTTTCAACACTACATAACCGTCATCGCCGTATTTATAACGTGCCGCGAAATGAGGACCATATAAAAGCGGGGCTTCTCCATATTGCTCACGACTTAGATAATATACAAGGTTGATAGGATTGTCAACATTGTTCATGTCGATCACCGGGTTGGCATTGGAGCGGATCAAAGCTGTCAGGTACATGAAATAACCCAGCATGATAAATGCATAGCACCAGAGAGAAAGCTTAAGGATCTTTAATGCTGCCGGTTTAAGGAAATAGCCGATGGCTGTTGCCACACCTGCGAGTAATATAAACTGGAAGAAGCGGAGACCGCTGCCTGCTTTAAATATGAAGGGTAACGCCGAAAGAGAGAGGAAGAGTATGAACCAGGTAATGAGCTTGACCTGTGAAATATTTCTTTCATTGAATCTTAACGCCCAAATAATAAGAGCCCCGATAGC
This sequence comes from Chitinophagaceae bacterium, assembly GCA_035526625.1. Classification (GTDB taxonomy): domain Bacteria; phylum Bacteroidota; class Bacteroidia; order Chitinophagales; family Chitinophagaceae; genus JJ008. The sequence continues at coordinate 4,115 of DATLCB010000226.1, read as the reverse complement.
AATGAAGTAAAAAGCAAATCCACTGAAGAATGGCAACCCGAGGGAATTGACAAAGAGAACATCGAATTGTCCTGCTGCCTTCATTGAATATTGTATAACAACAGCCTGGACGAGCCCGGTAATGATACAGCCGATGATGAATGCCCATATAGCTCCTTTGGTGGTTGGCTGGTAACGGCGATAATAATAGATCATCACGATGGCAGGGATACTCAGGAGGTTCAGCAAGTGAACCCCTATGGATAATCCCATCATGAAAAAGAGAAAAATGATCCAGCGGTCGCTCCTTGCCCTGGCAAACGGATCGTTGCCGGCTTGTTCATCTGCATGTTCCCATTTAAGCATCGCCCAGAATACAAGGGCTGTAAAGAAAGATGATAAAGCATATACCTCACCTTCAACCGCACTGAACCAGAATGAATCGCTGAAAGTATAAGCTAATCCGCCGACAACACCCGCGGCCATGGTAGTGAAAAGTTGATTAGAGCTTAATTGCTCTCCCACGTTCACAAACATCTTGCGGGCAAAGTGTGTGATGCTCCAGAACAAAAATAGAATAGTAGCGGCGCTGGCAAGGGCACTCATGAAGTTAACGGCGCTTGCGGCATTCTTATCTCCAAATAAAATGATGAAGAAGCGGCCAAGCAAAACAAACATCGGTGCACCCGGAGGGTGGGGGAGCTGTACCCCTTTTGCCGAGGCGATGAACTCGCCAGTATCCCACAAACTACCTCTAGCCTCACGGGTCAAAAAATAAGTAACAAAGGCAACAAAAAATACCAGCCAACCGGTGATATTATTGGTTCTTTTAAAACTCATAATGCGTTGATTTTTCCCTTTTATCGGGGGTTAGCAAAAATAGGGATATTCAGTTCATGGTTATCAGCCTCTCAGCAGCTGTTCTGCTATAAAATCTTAAAAATGCTGAACGGTACGAAGAACGGCTTTGAGAATTAAGCTGGATCAAAATAGATCTTAACGGTTTGGTAGGAGAGTTGACTTTCCCTCATTTTTTCTGAAAAGCCTTTCAGCCCGAAGAGACCGGCGGCATTGCCCTTGTTGATGGCGATCTCGAGATAACCGGCGCTATTGAAGAGGGCGAGTTTTTCACCTTCGAGCACATCAGCATAGGTGTCGCTGATACGATCGATGATCTCATCACGTTTAAAAACGATACGAAATTTCCGGCCCTGCCGTTGTTCTTCAAATTGCTCCCGCGTAATATTGACGATCACGTTCTCAAAACTGTCAATAAAGATGATCTGTCCTTCAATGATATTATTTTCAAGCGTAGGGCGTAAGTGTCTTTTTTCAAGATACTTCACTTCAGTGTTGCCGATATTTTTTAGGGGCTCACCATTTACTAACTGATTCACTGTATTGCCCATCACAGCCGCCAGCTGTATGGTGTTCACAGTTCCTGCTGGCAGTGAGATACCCATTACCAATTCAGGTGTTTCTTCGAGGATCATGGTCAGCAAACCATTGTCGGCACAAAGCAGGTATTGGTTATTATGAAAAGCGAGAAGTAATTGCTCTGGTTTTTTTTCAAAAAGATTTACCAGGATAAGATGATAAGAGAACGGAGGAAAATTTTTGATGGCCGACCTGCACACATAAGCAGCCTGTGGATAATTGAAAGGCGGGATATTATGCGAAATATCGATGATCTGGAACTCAGGATTGAGTTGTAATAACTGCGCCTTCAATGCACCAACCAGGTAATCCGGGCTGCCGATATCGGAAGTGAGAGTGATTAGAGGCAAGTTAGTTTGTAGTTTATAGTTTGTTGTTTATTAGTTCGGCAAAGACATTAATATTCGGTCAATTGGCACACGGATGACAGGGATTAAATAGATCATTCTCTTATTGCGGACCGATTTCTGAATTTACGATGCCTATTCAGGATTATCATGGATTTATCCCGCCATAGGCGAGATAAAATATCTGTTATCATCCGTCTTACTTGTGTCATCCGTGTGCTTTTCTATTGGGTTATTTTACAAGTTTTCCATCCTTAAAAAAGAATTTAAAGGCCAGTTTATCCGCTAGCCCTGGAAAGAATTTCTGCATAAACACAGTTCTTTTGCCGGTGAACGTGAGCACCAGTGTCCTTTTCTTTTTCCGGACAGCTTTTAAAATATGACGGGCACATTCTTCTGCGCTCATCATTTTGCTTTCATCCATCGGAGTATCTCCGTGTGAAGTTCCTTCCTTATTCAAGGCGGCATTGCGGATATTGGAAGTGGTAAAGCCGGGACATACCCACATCACATGAACACCATCTGCCATCAATTCTGTTTTTATCGCTTCGAGCCAGCCCTGTAAAGCAAATTTACTTGCTGAGTAGCCACTTCTGCCCGGTAAACCTCGATAGCCGGCTATTGATGACACTCCGACGATCGTTCCTTTTCGTTCTATCAACGAGTCGAGGGCATACTTGGTGCAATACACCGTTCCGTAAAAATTTATGTCCATCACCTTATGGATCACTTCTGTATTGGCTTCTTTCAAGAGCGCTCTCATCGACACTCCTGCATTATTGATAAGGATATCTATCCCGCCAAATGACCTGATCGTGGCCTCAATAAAGCGGCGGCAGTCATTTTCATTACTTACATCTGCTACCGTTGTATGCAGGTAGGCGGAGGGGAATTCCGATTGAAGACGGTAAAGTTTATCATGATTGCGTCCGCAGGTAGATACTTTGGCGCCTTGCCTTATCAGTGCGGCGACAAGGGCTTTGCCGATACCTTCTGTGCCCCCGGTTATAGCTACTACTTTGTTTGCGAAATATTCATCCATGAAAAATAAGTTATAGCTACAAACCTACTTTAAAAAAGAACAAATAGAAAAAGCCTCCTTTGAGAGGAGGCCTTAGTGATCCCGCTGGGACTCGAACCCAGGGCCCCAACATTAAAAGTGTTGTGCTCTACCAACTGAGCTACGAGATCAACCTTTATTTTAGACAACCTTCGTTAAAAACTATGACTGTTTAAAGGAGTGCAAAAATACAGGCAATCAGTTTTTGTGCCAAATGTTTTTCAGGTAATTATCAACAGTATCTGCAATAAATGTATTAAAATATGACCCTGTGGGGTTGATCTAAGCCGGCTGTTTTTGAAAGGAGAGTATTTCAATCAATTTATCGAGCATTTGCTGGTATTGCCCGGTTTTTCCATGCTGGGTTTCGATATTCACATAACGACGACCGCGTTCACCATAATAGACACTCAGCGATCCATCTCTTTTCACCCTTTGATTGTCCTGCAGGATACTGTTATAACCAAGGGTTGACATTTTTTTAAACAGCCATTCATCTGTGGTAAAGACTATATCATCTACGTCCTGTGCTTTGTCGGCATATACGTCTTTTGCATCCGATCTCCTGTCTCCGCCTGGCAGGTAACTTTTGATGGAGTATGCTTCTTCTGTATTATTATGCAGGGCTATCACGCAGGAAATGCTGTCAGGGATGAGTTGGAGTAGCCGTTCGCCGAATTTCTCTACTTCATCGATGGCGGCGGGTCCGGTTCTGCCATTTTCTTTTAATGATTGCTCTATACCCTCACGGGAAAAAATACGATTAGGGTCAAAGGAGTAAAGCATACCCTGGAGCCGAAAACGAATGATGCGTTGTGCATTGTTCTCGATCTTTATCAACGTTCCTCCTTTTAATTCAAGAACAGCTTTTGCCGCCTGTACGGAAGTAAATTCGTTATCATGGATATTGATGCAAAGGGTATTGCTGCCAGCTCCGTATTGTATCACTTTAATGGGGATGGTCTTGTCGCCCAGCTCATAGAAAATTGTCTTTTCCATTGGTATGTACCGGGCTTCAGTTAAAGCAAGGTTCTCGCTGGCAGGTTGTGCAAGACAATAAAACGCACAGTTCAGTGAAAAGAAGATGGTGAGTAAACGTTTCAAGGTTCGATTTGATTAAAGATACCTTGCCGGTTTGTGTTGGACTATACCCTGCAACTGGTATTTACATGAAGCGGTAGAAGGGTAATAATTTGTGTGGAGTGGCTCAGGCTAATTCATCTTTCATTTGCTTCATCACATCTTTTTCAAGCATGAGTTGAGCAAGATGTATCATATTCATAAAGGCAGTA
>DATLCB010000225.1:0-8945 GCA_035526625.1 Chitinophagaceae bacterium | reverse complement strand
AACAGGTGCTGGTAAAAAAAAGAAAATAACAAAATAAGATCCGGGCCATATAAAATATTTTGATACACAACTTAATCGTACTCTTTAATTGTTTATATACCTCTGATTGGGTATTCCTGTTAAAGAAAAGAGAAGAACGCTCTTCGTCACTATACGGGGGAAACAGCTGTTAACGCGGGGACCACATGGAAACAAATTCTTATTTTTGAAAGCTCAAATAAAAAAATGACGAATAAGGTAACCAGGATCGGAGTACTTACTTCAGGGGGCGACTCTCCCGGGATGAACGCAGCCATCCGTGCCGTAGTGCGGACAGGACTGTACCATGGTCTTGAAGTATTTGGCATCATGAGGGGTTACCAGGGCCTGATAGAAGACGATATTTACCAAATGGAGTCCCGGTCGGTGGCCAATATCATACAACGGGGCGGCACCATGCTGAAAACGGCCCGCTGCAAAGAATTTATGGAGTACGAAGGAAGGGCAAAAGCATATGATAACCTCAAAAAAAGAGGGGTCAATGGTTTGGTGATCATCGGCGGTGATGGTTCCTTCCGGGGCGCCGTTAAGTTCAGCCAGGAGTTTGATATTCCTTGTATCGGATTGGCCGGCACGATCGATAAGGACATCAACGGCACCGATTTTACCATTGGCTTTGATACAGCAGTGAATACAGCGGTGGAAGCGATCGACAAGATCCGTGATACCATGGATGCGCATGACAGGATATTCATCATTGAAGTGATGGGTCGTGATGCAGGTTATATTGCGCTGCACAGTGGTATCGCCACTGGTGCAGAGAATATACTGATACCTGAACGCAAGACCAATATGAATGATATTGTTCAGTCATTACTGGAAAAAGAACGAAGGAAAAAATTAGTGAACCTGATCGTTGTAGCGGAAGGAGATGATTTCGGTGGTGCCAACAAGGTACAGGAGGAATTAAAAGAGAAACTTCCCAATGCCGAGATCAGGGTGTGTATCCTTGGTCATATACAAAGAGGCGGCTCACCCAGTTGTATTGACAGGCTGATCGCCAGCCGTATGGGTTACCATGCAGTCGAATGCCTGCTCGAAGGCAGATTTAATGTATTCGTGGGCATTCAGAACAATAAGATGCACTACCTGCCGTTGGAGAATGCCGTAAAGAACAAGGGCAAGATCAGTGATGAATGGATGAAGATCGTGAAGATATTAGCCTCCTAAAATAAGTGCAAGACACAAACTCATGAGTAAGAACCTTGAAAAGTACCTCCATAAAGATTTCGACAATGAAGCCGGCCGTCAACATGCTTATAAAAGGACCAAGATAGTAGCCACTGTAGGACCCTCCTGTGATTCATATGACCAGTTACTGGACCTGGTGAAAGCGGGTGTCAATGTATTTCGCCTCAATTTTTCGCATGGCATTTATGAAGATAAAAAGAAAACCATCGAGAACATAAGGGTGATCAATAAAAAGGAGCCTTACAATATTGCTATCCTTGCCGACCTGCAGGGGCCTAAATTGAGAGTGGGTGACATCGAAGGTGGCTTTCTGCAGATAAAAGAAGGAGACGTATTGACTTTCACCAATGAGAAAGTAATGGGTACGATGGAAAAGATCTATGTTTCCTATCCTGACCTGCACAGTGATGTACAGGTTGGTGAAAAGATACTGATCGATGATGGCAAACTGGAAGTGATCGTTAAAGAAATTGCAACGAATAATGATGTAAAAGTAGAAGTGGTTTTAGGTGGCATGCTTTTACCGAAGAAAGGATTGAATCTCCCGGATACCAATATCTCTTTACCCTCGCTTACTGAAAAGGACCTTGCTGATCTTGAATTTATGATCGCCAATCAAGTGGATTGGGTAGCGCTTTCATTTGTAAGGAAAACACAGGATATCATCGATCTGAAAAAGAGGTTAAAAGATGCGGGAAGCAAGGCTAAGGTGATAGCTAAAATAGAAATGCCCGAAGCGCTTCGGAATCTCCGTGATATCATTATCGAAAGCGATGGTGTGATGATCGCCCGCGGGGATCTGGGTGTTGAACTTCCTATCGAAGAAGTACCGCTGATCCAAAAAGATATTATTAAGAAATGCCTGCACCGCGCAAAGCCGGTGATCGTTGCTACGCAGATGATGGAAAGCATGATCGAACGTACCAAACCTAACCGAAGCGAGATCACGGATGTGGCCAATGCCGTACTCGAAGGCGCTGACGCGGTGATGCTGAGCGGGGAAACTGCCACAGGTAAGTACCCCAGGCTGGTAGTAGAGACCATGACAAAGATCATCATGGAAATAGAAGAGAAGGCATACGACTATAACAGGGATGAAATGCTTCGCCCGCAACCTAAGTCTCCTTCGTTCTTAAGTGATGCTATTTGCTACAACGCTTGCAAACTTGCTGAAGATGTGGAAGCCAATTGCATCATTGGTATGACGCAAAGCGGCTACACAGGTTTTATGCTCAGCAGTTATCGCCCCGAAGCTTTGCTTTATATTTTCACTAAAGAAAGATCATTGGTGAACCAGTTGAGTCTTAGCTGGGGCGTAAGAGCTTTCTTTTATGATGAGGAAGAAAGCCTTGATGATATTTTTTCTGACCAGATCGAAATATTGAAGCAACGGGGATTTGCCAAAGAAGGCGATGTGCTGGTAAGTACAGGCAGCACTCCCATCCACCTGCACCTTCCTACCAATGTGATCAAGATCACCAAAGTCGGAGAAAAAGAAGGGTCATCGATTTTTGAGTGAGAGGATATACCGCACCATTACTTCTGCATCGGCTTGCGAGACATGCGATTGAGGCGTCATATATATCTCGCCCCATTCGCCGCCGCCACCTTTAATTACTTTTCTTACCAAATGCGATACAATGGTATCCGGCCTACCGGCATATCTTGTTGCAATGTCTTTGTAGGAGGGCCCGTTGATCACTTCACTATAACTATGACAGGTAAGACACCTGTTCGTTGAAAGCATTTCCTTCGCTTTTTGTTCCTTTTCATTTTTTGCTTTTTTATCCGTATCGGCACAGCTGTTTACGGTAAGCGATGCTGCCATTGCAGCTAGTAAGATCTTTCTCACAGGGTTTACTTTAAAATTATTTCATCAATAAATAAATGTGAGGGGTTGCCGGCGCTTTCATGCCAGGCGGGGAGTTTGCCACCATTAATGGCTTTTACTTTTATGTATCTCGCTTTGGTATTTACAGCGGTACCTAATTCCTGCAACATGACCTTATTCTCTTCCGCTCCGACTATATTTTTTACTCTGGCTATTTCCGTAAACCTTTTGCCGTCATTACTTGCTTCAAAGATGATCTCTTTGGGATAAACGATCCAGGGACTTACATCCTGCAATACATGCACGCCAAGATAGCTAATTGGTTTGATGGTCTGCAGATCGATGACCGCTTCAAAATCGGTATCGAAATAGCTTTGCCATTCACCCGTTCGCCAATTGGTAGTCCCGGTGAGACCATCGATCAATGCTTCCGGACCTCCTGCTGTGTACATGGGATGTACTTTGGATAACACTTTGATGCTTTTATCACCGGCGATGCGGTAGAACTGTTGCGAAACGGTCTTGCTTTGTACTCCTGCCTTCTCTGCATACGCATCGATCTGGGTATTTTCAGCAATAACAAACGGACCTTTATAAGGAACAAAAACCGAACGGATATTTGGTCGCATGATCCGGTAATAGATCTGGGCACCGGGCTCCACTGATCTTAACCTTATAGAAACTTGTTTCTTGAATTTGTTCGAGCTTATATCAAAATAAGGAACCGGAACGATCTTATCCTCACTGATAGCAGATACAGGAATATCTGCTTTATTAATACCTCTTGTTTTAACAGGCAGTGCGCCCATCCTAAAACTCAAAGAGCCACCGGTCATTATATCCGAATGCTGGAGGAACAAAGGAGAATACGGCCTGCCATTCAACTTCAGATCTCGCACATAAAAATTCTTAGTGCCTTTTTTATCAGCGTTGATGGTAAATGTTCTTCCATTCTCAAGATTGATCTTCACTTCATCAAACAAAGGAGTTCCCAGAATATATTTGCCATCGCCGGGACAAACAGGATAGAAACCCATGGAGCTTAATACGAACCAGGCGCTCATTTGTCCGCAGTCCTCGTTGCCGATCAGGCCATCGGGTGAATTAGTATAGAACTCGGTGCATATCTTATTGACCAGCTCTTCTGTGCGCCATGGCATACCTGCATAACTGAAAAGATAGGCCATATGGTGACTGGGTTCATTTCCCTGTGCATACTGGCCGATCAAACCGGTTACATCAGACTGATCCCGCCCGGTAAGTTTTGATGTGGTTGTAAATAATTGATTCAATTTGGCACCAAATTTTTGTTTTCCTCCCATCAGTTTTATTAATCCTTCAATATCCTGTGGCGCTGCAAAACTGTAATGCCAGCTATTGCCTTCGGTATAAAAATTATTTATCTCCTTTGCATCGAATGGAGTGTACCACATCGCCTGTACTTTTCCGCGCATATGAGAAGTGGAGGGATCATATAAATTCTTATAGAACTGGGCTCTCTCAATATATTTTTTATACGTTTCATTCTCTCCTGTCATCTTAGCAAACTGCGCAATGCACCAATCATCGTAAGCATACTCCATCGTCTTGGAAACACTCTCATGCTCTTTTTCATTCGATAAAAATCCATTGGCTGCATAATGATGCAGACCATAACGTTCGCTTTCTGCATAGGACAGCATCGCTTCCAGCGCCAGTTTGCTATCGAAACCCCTGATCCCTTTTTGATAAGCATCAGCGATACCCGGGACAGAATGATACCCGATCATACAAAAGGTCTCGTTACCGCTGAGCTCCCATACAGGCAACATGCCTCCATTTTTATACTGGGCTAAAAAAGTATTGATCCAATCCGTGGTTCTTTTTTGATCAATTATGGTCATCAGCGGGTGAAAGGCACGGTAAGTATCCCACAATGAGAAAACAGTATAGTTGGTAAAATTCTCTGCTTTATGAACTTTCAGATCGGTGCCACGGTATCTTCCATCCACATCTGTATAAATATTCGGACTAAGCATTGTGTGATACAATGCCGAATAAAAAACAGTTTGCTGGTCCTCTGTTCCGCCTTTTACTTCGATCTTGCTCAGTTCTTTATTCCATGCTGTTGTAGCATTGCTACGGAGTTTTTCGAAATCCCAATCCTTTATCTCCATATCAAGATTAAGTTTAGCCCCTTCCATGCTTACCCCTGATATACCCACTTTTGTCCGTATGGTCTTTTCTTTATCCAGGTCGAAACTGAAATAGACATGGATATCTTTCCCGGTGGCGCTGGTAATGGGCGAACCCGATGAATACCCACCATCCATTGAGAATGTTACCGGCTTTTCAAATTGAACGTAGAAATAAACCGTCTGCTCCCGCGCCCAGGACCTGCTTTTACGATAACCTTTGATCTCCGTATCGCTTACTTTTTCCCAATGAGCTTCGAGTACCTGGTCCCGGTGCCTGAGGTCAATAAGAATACTTCCTGTTGATGCGCTGGAAGGGAAAGTATATTGATGCATACCTGAACGATAAGAAACAGCAAGCTGGGCTTTGATATTATGTTTATCCAGCAATACTTCATAATAACCCGGGCTGGCTTTTTCATTAGCATGCGAAAAAGTCGATGCGTAATCTTTGTTATCCCACTGCACATTACCGGTAAAAGGCATGAACAGGATATCGCAGTAATCCGGGATACCTGTTCCGCTCAGATGGGTGTGAGAGAATCCATATATCTTATTATCACTATAATGATAGCCGCCGCATCCATCCCAGCCTTCGAGCCTGGTGTCCGGACTTAGTTGCATCATGCCAAAGGGCATGCTGGCGCCAGGATAAGTGTGACCGTGGCCGCCGGTGCCGATGAAGGTGTTGACAAGACCACTATAATCTTTCTGAGCGGCCAAATCAAAAGTCAAAATTAAAAACGCGAGATGCAAGAATGATCTTTTCATATCAGTAAGTATCTACGAGTGATTTGATCTTTATTTGTTTCCTTATTGATTCCAGGGGGATGGTTGAACTAAACTTGATGATCTTCCTTTCTTTTGGCAAAAGATGAAAGTAATTATCCTCCAGCTCCACTCCATCCGGTACATCTATATAAACTCCATAGGCAAATTTATCGGAACTCAATATAATCGATCGTGGCAGTAGTTGATAATTGATCTTTGCTTGAGGCAGTTCCAATTGTTTTGGCGGATAAGCGAACAGGTAATTCCTCGATAGTTCCTTTCCCTTATGGATAACCCGGAAACAATAGACACCCCTCTTCTTCTGCTGCTGTGTCAGGCTGGAGATAGTGAAATATTGCGGGTCCTTCACCGGGTAGATCATACCTGTATAGTCATTTCCGTCAAAAAGATCGCCCTTGATAAAATCATAGAACTCTCCTTTTACCTGCACCACTGTATCAAGATCATTTGCTCCCTTCAGATAGTATTTTGTTGAGTTCTCATCATAATAAGGAAGAAAAACAGTTTCCTTAAAACTTCTCTTTACTTCATAATACATCGCTTTCTTTCGTCCATAATAGTCCACCGCACTCCAGCTTACCACCGGCCAGCAATCATTCCATTGCCAGAACATTGTACCCATGTTGAAAGGCATTGCCCTTCTGTGTGCTTCGATCGCTGTTTTGATCGCATCTGCCTGCATCAATTGCGAAACGTAGACAAGGTCCTCAAAATTTTTTGGTGTCCTGAATCTGTTTTCGATGTACATTTTGATATTCGGGTAACCAAAAGGATGTTTTTGATGCGCTCTCATTGAAGAGGATGCTGTATCCATTTCTGTTAGTAAAGCAAACTGCCGTATCGTCTTCATATCCGGGAAAGCCTGCATACCGTATTCACTGTTGAAGCGGCCGACCTTATCGTTGTATTTTTCTACAGGTTCCTTTCCCCACCAAACACCCCAGTAATGAACATCTCCCTGCTTGTATGCCTGTTCCCTACCCCATCCTAATGAAGGAGAAGATGGCCAGTATGGCCGCCCGGGATCTAGCTCTTTTAATACAGAAGGAATGAGCTGATGAAATATCTTTTTATAATCGCTCCAGAGTTTGGTTGAATCACTTGCTGAATAATTAAATTGTGATTGCCAGCCCCAGTTGTTCCAGGCTTCTTCTATTTCATTATTGCCGCACCATATCACTATGCAGGGATGATGCTTTAACCTCTTTACCTGGTAACGGACCTCTTCTTCCACATTCTCTAAAAATTTTTCATCGCCGGGGTATAAAGCGCCGGCAAACATAAAATCCTGCCAGACCATGATACCATATTCATCGCAGAGATCATAGAACATATCATCTTCATACACACCACCGCCCCAAACGCGGAGCATATTGATATTAGCTTCTTTAGCAGCCTTGATCAGTTTCCTGTACAGGTCCAGTTTTCTTGCTCTTGGTAAAAAACTTTCACAGGGTATCCAGTTGGCTCCTTTAATAAAGGTGGGTTTACCATTGACGTTAAAATAAAATGTCCGGCCAATAGAGTCAGGTTTATCAACTAGTTGCACATCCCAACGCTGATCTTCCTTTTTTCCTGTTGTCCTGCGGGTATCCCAGGCTTCCCAACGGATAGTTTTGTAAATACCACAGGTAACCAATCTTGGTCCCCAGTCCCAGCCGTATTGGTACTGTGCTTTGCGGCTGTACATACGGTTGTTCTCTCCTGCAAGTTTTAAAGGATTCAATGCTCCAAGCGAATCATCGTGCTTAACAGCAGAAGAAAAAACAATTCTCAGTTCGTTTTGGTCTTTCTTCAATAAAGACCTTACATCTACCCGCCATTGGCGAAACATATTATCCGCTTCGAGTATTTGCAGACCGTTGAGGTAAATCTTAGCATAAGTATCCAGGCCGTCAAAGACGAGCTCTATGTTTTTTTTTGAAAAGATTGTTGGAGGTGGAGTGAACCTTGTTTTATATTCCCAATCCTCTTTCTCTACCCATTGAACCAACTTCTCATTGTCGCGGTAAAAAGGATCAGGGATGAGTTTATTAGTCAGGAGATCGGTGTGAACTGTACCGGGGACTTCGGCATTATACCATTTAGGGTCGGTGGTTTTTCTGAATTCCCAGGAGGAATTAAAAGGGATAGAAATAGATTGGGCAGAAAGTTGATACGTAAAGAATATGAATAACAGAACAAGTCTCATAATATTTTATTTCACCGCAGAGAAAAGAGAGCGGGGAGTTTTCGCAGAGACTCAGCGCATCTCTGCTCTCGTGTTCTCTGCGGTATAACTTAACCGAGTGCATCCCGTAAAAGCCTCACCTCGTGCGGATCGATCGCATTATTCATATAACTCTCCTCCGAAGTTGCAAAAGCGGGATGAACGAATTGCATATTGCTTTTTCCCTTACCCCGTAACGAAGAGTGAAATTCAACACAGCCTGTTTTTTTTGCGATCATCTTTATATTCTCCTTTCTCAACCCGCTTCCCGGCATAATGATGATCCTTTCGTCAGCTATTTTATTCAGCTTTGCTACCAGGTCCACGCCGTCCCCTATCGAAGGCTTTTGCCCTGAAGTAAGAATTCTTTCACAACCAACTTCTATCAATTGTTCCAATGCTTCAAATGGTTCTTTGCACCTGTCGAATGCCCGGTGGAAAGTAACACCCATCGGATAAGCAAGCTCAACAAGTGCTGCGGTCCTCACCAAATCGATATCCCCTTCTTTATTTAATAAACCAATGACTATCCCATCGCATCCTAATTCTTTACAAAGACGGATATCCAGCTTCATGATCTCAACTTCGTCTGTTGTATAAAGGAAGTCGCCACCCCTTGGCCGGATAATAGGATACAACAATACATCAAAAGATTCACGGCACTGTTTGATCGTACCATAAGAAGCTGTAGTGCCTCCCTCAGCAAGGT
>DATLCB010000224.1:0-3043 GCA_035526625.1 Chitinophagaceae bacterium | reverse complement strand
ACATATAAGAAAGGAAGCCAGTCCAAAACCATAACTGATAAAAAAATGAGAGACGAGGGCCCCTAAACGACCCAGGAGATTTTGCGCGGTCAGTGTGTTATCAAAAAGTGCAGAGAGACCTTTTTTGGCTACGTCCTGGTCCTCTTCCCAGGTAAACAGGTAGGAGATAAAAGAGACAAAAAGAAAAACAGCTATAACAAGAAAAATGGAACCGACGATCTTCCAGGTACGTTCGTCACGTGCCAGTTGTTTCCAATCGATCTTCTCTTCCTTTTCCGCAGTAAAGGCTTTCGATTGGGAGGGTTTGGTTTTTTTCGCAGGGTTGTTTTTCTTTTTCAGCCTGGTAGCCATGGGCGCAAAGATAAACAGTTTAGTACGAAAAGATTACCTGAAAGTGGTAGGGAGCTCACTATAAAAAACAGGAGCTATTGATTACATTTGAGCGCTTGGCTTCCACCCGTAATATTAAGATATACCAAAACATCCTCCTGCTTTTCTCACTGGCGGGTTCGTTATTTTTTTCCAAGAATGCTGCTTCCCAGGACAGCCTGCCTGCCAATTGTATTGATATCAGTAAAATAATAATGCTGCAGGAGATCAGGTCAAGTATCGGCATGGCTTATATAAGCAAGGCAGACAGACCTGAAGCTGTGTATGCTTCTCTTTCTTTCCGATCGGGTAGCATACACAATGGTACAGTGCCGGATAATTATGTCATAAAAAAAGCATTGCTGAAATTTACGGTTTGCAATACAGCCGATACGGCTGCTGAGATTTATTTCTTCCCCGGCTTCTTTTATACAGATATCCGCTTATTTACCGTCAGGGGTTCGTCATTGATCGCTCTCCCTTCAATAGAGGCCAATATGAAAGGCGGTTCCGGTTATCGACTGATCAGGTTAAATGAAAAAGAATCGCTGACTATCGTTGCGGAGCTGACATTTTTAAAGACCTATGTAAATAAGATAAGACCGAGACTGATCCATCCTCAATACATGCCTGCCTTTGCCATTAGTCTGCATAATATTGGTGGTGAAAGCGACCTGGTCACCTACATTTTTTGCGGTCTCCTGCTGATGATGATCCTTTACTCGCTGGCACTTTTCCTGCAGGGCGCCAACCGTGAATTCCTGTATTACTCCGGTTATGCATTCTTTTTAGGAAGCATGTTATTCACTAAAGCTTTTTTTGCTTACCAGACCACGCCACTCAATTATTTCCTGGAAGGATACCTGGATTTCGTACTCCAATGTCTTGGCATTGTATTTTACATGATATTCATGCAGCGATTCCTCAACACCCGGAAACGCTACAAATTCCTTCATAAATTATACAACGCGGGAATATTCCTCCTTTCCTTTGCCATCATTGCTTTCACTTTCCTGCATTACGGCACGGATAATTATCCCTTGGAAAATATGCAGGAGAATGGGATCAAAGTATTGTTGTTAGTAATGGTCATCATCTTTCTCGTGCACAGCCTGCAGCGATGGAAGGATAAACTGCTGCGATACCTGTTTTGGGGCAACCTTGTCTATTTGCTTTTTGCGTTGATGTCAATGGCGCTAATCCTCGTCCCCCATTTATTCAACCTGGACGGGTTGGCCGCCAATTCGCTGATATATTATGAGGCAGGGCTTTTCTTTGAGTTGGTCTTCTTCATGGCAGGGCTCAACTATAAGAACCGCCGCAGTCTTATCAAACAAACCAAGGAAAGAGAATCACTGAAAGCGCAGAACCTTTTAAAAGAATATGAAAAAGAGATCGCCGTGTATAAAGCACAGCAGGAAGAAAGACAACGCATTTCAACAGATATGCACGATGAGCTGGGTTCGGGTATGACCGCCATCAGGTTGATGAGCGAGATAGCCCGGAATAAGATGAAAGAGAATACACCAGTAGAAATCGAGAAGATCTCCCGTTCAGCGGATGATGTGCTGAACAAAATGAATGCGATCATCTGGAGCATGAACAGCAGTAACGATACACTCGACAACCTTATTTCTTATATCAGGGCCTGGTCGCTGGAATATTTCGAGAACACCCCGGTAGTTTGCAAAGTGAAAACACCTGAACAGATACCGGAAAGGGAACTCACGGGTGAAAAAAGAAGAAATATATTCTTATCCGTAAAGGAAACTTTGAATAACGTACTGAAACATGCAGCCGCTTCCGAAGTCAATATCGAGATCGAGGTCAACGACAAATTAGTGATATGTATTGCCGATAATGGAAAAGGGATCGACATGGATAATCTCCGGCAATTTGGAAATGGTCTCAAGAATATTACAAGGCGCATGGAAGGTATTGAAGGAAGCTTTGCAATCAGGAATAATAATGGAACGGTAACGACGCTTAGTTTACCTTTTTAAGAACAAAGTCTGAGTCCGAAGTCCGGAGACAGAAGTTTTAATAGCAACATTATCTTTTTTTCTCCGGAGTATTCCTGGCAGACAGCAATGCCACCAGCACTATTACCCAACCGACAATGAATAGCAGGCCACCCAGCGGTGTCAGGGGTCCGGCTATTTTTACAAGAGAGCTTCCCTGTATCTTCAAAAAGCTTAGCAGGTATAAGGAACCGGAGAAAAAAATTATTCCTGCTATAAAACAACGGGTCGCCCATTTCAATAACACTTTATCAAAACGCTCTGCCAGGATCCCCGTAATTATCAACGCCAGCGCATGCCATAGTTGATATTCCACCGCCGTTTTAAATCCCTGTATTATTTTTTCATCACTGGTGATCTTTTGTAATCCATGAGCGCCGAAAGCGCCGAGTGCGACAGCCACGCCGGCAAATATAGTTCCCGTTATAAGTGCTGTCTTATGCATGAAATATTTTTTCGATCAGCTTTTCCAATTGAACCGGTTCTTCATCGATCTTAATGGACGCTTGTTCGTAATAAATTTTACGGTCGGCGAATTTTCGTGAAATATAACCATGCAACTGTTCATCGGAAAGATCCCGGATCAGCGGACGTTTTTCTTTTTCTTTTACCAGCCTGTCAAAGAGTACAGGTGTTGCTGTATTGATCCAGAC
>DATLCB010000223.1:0-4456 GCA_035526625.1 Chitinophagaceae bacterium | reverse complement strand
GCGGCTGTTCTGCTTTTTTGTTCGCCGGTGACAAAACTGCTGATACCTGAAGATCCCATTTCTTTCCAACATGATACTGAACCGCAGCCCCGAATAGTCCTGTACCATAATTGGCATTCTTCACTACCGGGATATCATTTTCAAATCCATTGCGGGTGATGATGGCAAGCCCGGCTTCTGCTGAAAGAGAGAATTTTTTACTCAGAGGCAGTTCTCCATTGAATGTAAGCCCCGCAATATTCATCCATACAGAATGGTTTTGCAGGTCACCATTGATATTCCTGTATTGCACCCATTTCACAGGTCGCATATAGGTAACACGTCCGGATAAATAGTTATTGATGCGACAACCATACAGCGTGATCCTTACAGCTGCATGAGGAATATATACTGATTGAACAGTATAGCCCTGTTCAAGTTGCCGCGGAGAAAAAGAGTAGTTGATGGACCCTATATTGACGCCGAAATAAGCATTCTTAAGCCCCGGGGGGTATTGCATACGTTCATCCTGTGCTGTCGCTGATAAAAGAGAAAGAATAAAAATGAGACCGGGTATCCCTGCTTTAATTGCGCTTGTTCTCATTCGGCATAGATTTATGCAGGGAGCTGCTATTTATCCGGTAATTTCCAATCATACCGGCTCAATTTCATTATAAAAGGTTGCACTACTGTGAGTAATTCTCCTGTTCTGCGCTCACGGATCTGTGTATTGTATTCATGCAGGTGGATACGGCGATCATCGGGTATCTCTATATAACTATATCCTCCCGGAACGGATAGATCATTGAACCGGATGAACAATTGCTTATTGTCATACCGGCAAAAATTGAACCGGGCAACAAAATGATCTTTTGCAAAATAGAATAGTGTATCATATCCATACCAGTGATGAATTTTCGTGCGTTCCGTCCTGTAGGCTAAAAAATCATCGTAAAATAAAATGCGGCAACTATCGGCGGTCTCTTTCCCTGTCCCGTAGATACTATCGACCAGTACTTCTTTATTGCCATCCACTACCAGAGGATCGATTTTCTTAAGTTCGGCAGGAGAAGCATTTGTTTGGATCATCAACAGGCCGCTGCAATCCCAGGGGCAATGTTGTGCCGATACAACAGCGGGTAGTAAAAGAAAAAATAAAATGCCCCATTTCCTCATACCCATGTTTTATTAAAATTAAGAGGTTTTCACTGAAAAGAAGGGTGTATCTGCATGAGGGAAGAGGAATATGTTTCTTCCTCTAATTAATGTAAATTCATAGATCAAATCTACTGTTGTATCATGAGGAAATTGAAATCATTTCATTTCGTGGTATGGACATTTTTTTTCACTACCATCAGCGCCAGGAGCACCGCGCAAATAAGGGAGCAAACCCTGCATGAGCTAAACCAGCTTTTGATCAACACCGTAATGGATGATGCCTTTACCCCGATGGTGGCCTGCCGCATTTATACTTATCCCAACATCGCTTTTTATGAATGTATCCGACAGCAAGAGCCTTCTTATGCGTCATTGGGTGGAAAACTAAATGGATTGACCGCACTTCCCGAACCTGGAAAAAATACAACCGTTGATCTTCCCATTGCTGCGGCTATTGCCTTTTCGCGGACAGCAGAAACGCTGGTTGGCTCGGAATACAAATTCGCAGGTTGGCGCAAAAATTATCTTGATTCACTTAAAAAAATAACTGATACGGCGCTGGTTTACGCTTCAGCTGACTATGGATTTGAAATAGCCAACGCGGTGATCGCCTGGATCAAAAAGGATAATTATGGTGAGACAAGAGCCATGATGCGATTTGTCACTTCAAATAAGCCCCAGCATTGGCAACCCACACCAGTTGATTTTGCCCAGGGGCTGGAACCTCATTGGAGAATGATCCGTCCGATCACATAAAAAGTGCTGCACAGTTCTCTCCTTCCAAAAAACTGCAATACAGCATGTCTAAGCGGTCGGTTTTTTATAAGAATTTAATGGAAGTATATAAAATATGTAACAAGAAAGACAGCCTTCGGCAAGCCACCGCCTATTACTGGGATGATAATCCAAGTATTTCAGTCGAACAAGGGCATTTCACTTATTTCATTCATAAAATATCCCCGGCCGGGCACTGGATGATGATCGTGCGGCAAGCCTGTGTTGACAAAAACATTCCTGTGATAAGGGCATCACAGGCATATACTCTTGCTGCTATCAGTATGTTCGATGGTTTTATTGCTTGCTGGGATGAAAAATATGCCGTAAACCTGGTAAGACCAGTGACTGTGATCAAGCGTAGTATTGATGAAAAATGGGAGCCGCTGATACAAACACCTCCTTTTCCTGAATTCACCAGTGGGCATGCGGTTATTTCAAATGCAGCAGCTACCGTACTCACTCATCTCTTCGGTGATAATTATTCCTTTACCGACAATACCGAAGTGCCATTTGGTATACCTGCCCGGACCTTTCCTTCATTTTTAGAAGCATCAGAAGAAAGTGCCTGGAGCCGTGTATATGGCGGAATTCATTACCCGGAAACGGCCCGTATCAGTATACAACAGGGGATCGCTATCGGCCGCTATGTTATTAAATACTGTTTGTCTTCAGAAATTAATAGCAAATAATGAAAAAAAATATCCTGCTGAGCATCTTCTCTCTTTTCATTACTTATCTCTATTTACAGGGGCAGGACACGAAAAAATTGTTCAGCACCATGCCTTCTTCGCATACGGGGATCGAATTTGGAAATTATCTCCAGGAGAGCGAGCGGATAAATTTTTATACCTATGGTTATCTCTATAATGGTGGTGGCGTTGCAACAGGCGATATCAATAATGATGGATTGATCGATATATATTTTTCTTCGACCACGGGTTTGAATAAGCTATACCTGAACCTCGGCAATCTCCAGTTCCGTGATATTACAGAAGCTGCTGGCGTAACAGGTGAAATGGGTATAAAAGCGGGTGTTAACATGATCGATCTTAATAATGATGGCTGGCTGGATATAGTCGCATCACGGTCAGGCCCATTTGAAGCGCAGTACCGGAGAAAAATAGTATATATCAATAACGGCAACCTTACATTCACCAACAAGGCCAAAGAAATGGGTCTCGATGACCCCAGCTTTACAACACAAACTTATTTTTTTGATTTTGATAAGGATGGTGACATGGACGCATTATTTATTAATCATCCTACGGAGTTCACCAATACCATGGTGCTTAACGGAAAAATGGTCAATGGCAAATTGGTAGTAATAGATGATACAGCCCGTACCTATGTAAGCCACCGCCTCTATGAGAACCGGAACGGTAAATACACAGATATAAGCAAGAAGGCTGGCATCAGCACTTATGCATTTGGATTAAGCGCAGCCATTGCAGATATAAATAACGACGGGTGGCCGGATATTTATATCGCTCATGATTTCAGAAAACCGGATCATGTCTATATCAATAATCGAAACGGCAGTTTTTCTGAGAAACTATCAACCTATTTCCGGCATATCTCGCTATCCTCCATGGGTATGGACATTACCGACCTCAATAATGATGGTCTCGAAGATGTATTTGTTGTAGATATGGCTATTGAAGAACCGGCACGGCAAAAGCGGTTATTTGTGCAGAACATGAATTATGATAAGTTCACCCAGATGGTCCGCTTTGAACTCTATTACCAGTACCCGCACAATGTGCTTCAATTGAACAACGGCAACGGAGCATACAGCGAGGTGGCTTATTATGCCGGTTTGGCTGAAACGGACTGGAGCTGGGCGCCGCTTATTGCAGATTTTGACAATGATGGCTGGAAAGATATGTATATCACCAATGGCTACCGTCGCGACCTGACCGACTGGGATTACAAAGCATTTTTTGTGGACTCTATTAATACAAGATTGGTGAAAGGACAAAAAGTAGCGTTGACTGAGTTGTACAGTAAGATCCCTTCACAGCCAATGTCCAACTATTTCTACCATAATAACGGGACAATGCGTTTTGAAAATTATTCCGAAAAATGGAGTGATGCTCCCGCCTCTTTCTCCAACGGGGCTGCTTATGCCGACCTTGACAATGATGGGGATCTCGATATCGTTGTAAATAACCTGGACCAGGAAGCCTTTGTGTTGCGTAATAACCTGGAGGAAACAAATCCCAGGAATTTTATTCGTTTCCAGTTCTATAAAGACAAAGGATCAAGCCAGGAACTATATGGTACAATAGTAAAATTGTATGATAGTAAAGGCGGAATACAATTGCAGCATTACGACCCCCAGCGTGGCTTTATGTCAAGCCACGAACATACGATGCATTTTGGTATTGGCAGCAACACGGTTATCCCTGCAGCAGAGATCATTTTTCCTTCAGGCAAAAAGCTTACACTAAATAATATAAAGGCTAACCAGCTTCTGAATATCTATGAAAGCGATGCCACTGCAATGACAGCAACAGTCATGAAAAAGAACAAAGTTTTTGAA
>DATLCB010000222.1:0-2778 GCA_035526625.1 Chitinophagaceae bacterium | reverse complement strand
CTGGTTCGCATAAGAGCTGTGAGCCGTGAGCTCTGAGCTTTGGGCTGTCAGCGATCAGCTGTCAGCTTTCGCACCCGAACCTGTTTCCCTGTTACCTTAAGTTCTTATCATTCCTGTTTCACTTTTGCGTCTTTGCTTCCTAACGCTTAGCGTGAGAGCCTCAAAACCCAAACTCTTTTAGCTGCTATTTCTCAGGTTACCCTACTGCCTGGGTAGCAGCCCTGATTTGAATAAAATCAGGACCTTTTTTCGGCTTACCAACAACAAACCGTTCTTGCAAGAGAACGGTTTTCGTATTTATTGGCTCAAACTCCTTGTTCAAGCTCATAGGTTAATACTCAAAGCTCACACCCTTCTTTACATACTAAAAACATCCCTTTTAACGCTTATAGTACTACAACAACCACTATGGAAAAAATTTCAACCGCAATATCCCGCTACCTGGAAACAACTGAGAAACTGCGGTTAGCGGATAAAGACCGGAATAATGCAGAGAAAGAAGTAAACCGGGCAATGGCCGGAACAAAAAGAGATGATGTGTATTCGGTTGAAGATGCCGACCAGGTGCTAGCTCTAATGGCGAAAGTCAAAGCACTGGATCAGACGATAACTGCACTGACCAAAGAAAATGAACAGGCCTATCACCATATCCGTGAATTCCTTGGCCAACTGGGCGGTTCTGTAAATTTTGAATACCCTGCCGGTTCAATTATCAATTTTTCTTTGAATGAATATCATGAGGTGATCATGCATCCGAATTAGAGAAATTTGGGAGTTAGAAGGTTTGGGAGTTTGGGCCAAACTTCAAGACTACCAAACTCACCAAACTATCGCTTTTCCAGCAAGTCCTTCAAACGACTCAGTCCTGCCTGCAAATCATTTCCCATCATTTTTTCCATATTCATAAAAAGGCTCATCAGATTCATCGGGTATTTCATATGACTCGTAAAACTCCATTTAACCCGCGTCTGATTCCCTGATACATTTTCAGTGGTCATCGATGCATCTGCTATTCCGGCAAATGGTTTAATAAAAAGCAAGCCCATATCGATCTTTTGTCCTTCCGTAATAGCATTAATGGTTTGTTCGCCCTTGCCGACGTGCTTATCATTGCTATCCCATTTATAAATAAAACCCACCGCGCCATCATTCCCCACATATTCTTTTTTCATTTGCGGATCTTGCATATTCCATTTACTATAGTTGTCCTGGTTCTTAACGTATTTAATATAATTGAAAACCTCCTGCTTCGGTTTGTTAATGGAAATTTCTCTTATAATGGTACAATCTTTTTTAACAAAGAGGGCGATGATGAGGAGTAGGACAATAATGCCAACAATGACGATACCGATTGTCAGAAGAATATTCATATAAGTATCAATTTAAGTAAGGGACAATATTCGATTTGAGTACCGCTGCGGTTGTACATGATTGTTACATGTACTTCATGGCTTCATATCCCAGAAGCCGGCGCCATAAAGCAATCTGTCCGATGCAATTAGCTTCACGATACGTCATAAATGCAATGAGATCAAAATAACTCATTTGCATCTCAGGCATAGGAAATGGTTTATCGAGTTGTTCATCGGTTGTTTCTTCAAGCACTTCTTTCAACACAGGACTGATCGTATCCCAGTCTCTTTTATAAACATCGAGGGAAGGGTAGGTTAGTCCGTCCTGAATTCCTTTGTGATCACGAAAAAATTCATGCGCTGCAGAAGTCAGTTTTTTTCCCAATGCATTAGCCAGTTCAAATCTTTCCTGCACCAGGCTCCCGGCTATCCATGAAATGTGGTTTGCTTTTGTATCGAGGCGATTGTGCGTGTCTCCGTCGGAAATTCCATCGAGAACCCGATGGTAATAATCTGTATGCATGTCATACAAATAAAGAAGAGAAGATAACCTGCCGGCTTTTATGATTGTTGCTTCCATAATTAAAGAATAAAAGTGAAATGAAGTTTTTAGAAAGCCAAAGTTGAGATAGTTTTCTGGATTCTTTAGGGGTGAATACGGCAATTCAGGGGGCTGAATGCGACGAGTTGCTGTTGAATTATGCAAGGACATAAAGACGCAAGGAGAAACTTCCTATGTGATCCTATGAGACTATGTATCTATGTGTTAGTTTTTATATGACATACAATCACTTTCCAATGCGCTCGATTCTATTTATTTATAAGGTCTATATGGATATTCCCCTTCCAGTATATGGATATTGGCAGATTTGATTCTGTGTTTTTTTATATAAGTGATCTTATACTTTGCATAATAAAAAGAATCAATGGAGTTTGGTTTGGATGTGTTGACATTAATTGAATCGGGTGAAAGCCCGATATCATGCATCATTGTATCCATTTTTTTGGTTAGCTCCTTCATTGAAATTTTATCAAGTTCTTCATCGGAAAATGATAAAATATTTCTCCCCGTCAATTGAAAATTCAACGCCGAATCCATACTTGCGGATTCGGAAAATCTTTTCTGAATGTAGGATCGTTTACTGGCAATAGTTGTTGCACACGATACAATAAATAGTGTGCAAATGAAATTCCATACATGGAGGTGTTTCATTTCGGGAGATATAATAGGTTAAGGAAAGTATATTTCATCGATATATCTTTTTCAGATCTTTCTCGAACAATGTGTAAGGATCATTATAAAATCGTAGAAAGTCAGGTACGCTTTTATGGCCGGGGTAAGGTGCATAATAATGGGTCGGACTTCTAGAGTCGTTGCGCCAGACGAGCACATATGCTAACTCAAGGCCTGGTGTTCTCATCACCT
>DATLCB010000221.1:0-17538 GCA_035526625.1 Chitinophagaceae bacterium | reverse complement strand
TCCCGCTTTCACGGGTTGAAAGGTACCTGCCCCCACATGGAGGGTAACGAAACCGGTTTGTATGTTCTTTTCTTTCAGTTGGTTTAAAATATTTTCAGTGAAATGCAAACCTGCCGTGGGTGCTGCCACGGAACCATCCGCCTCGGCATACACTGTTTGATATCTTTCCTTATCCGATTCTTCAACTGATCTTTTAATATAGGGAGGAAGGGGGATAGCGCCGGTTAAATGCAATACTTCCGCAAAACTCCATTCGCCCGGCGACCAGGAAAGCTCAATGATAAAAGAACCGCTTCTCTTTTCCCTGTATTTTGCATACAGCGTTATCTCTTTGTCCTGCTGTTTTATTTTCTTTTCCAGTATTTGCCCGGCTTTCCATTTAGAAGCACCACCGACCAGGCAATGCCAAAGCACTTTTTCTTTTTGCAGCATGGCCGTTGTGATATCAGGGTATTGTTCATGAGGCTCAAGGCAAAATATCTCGATCATACCACCCGTTGGTTTTTGGAATAACAATCTTGCTTCCACCACTTTCGTGTTGTTAAAGAGCAACAAGGAATTTTCGGGAAGGTGATCAGCAATATTCCTGTAATGATCTTCTGCTATTTTTCCTTCTTTATAAATTAGCAGTTTGGAAGCATCTCTTTCCGCCAATGGATATTTGGCAATTCTTTCTTCCGGAAGGGAATAGGTGTAATCCAGTATGGAGATAGTGCGGGGATCTTTCATACACAACTAACTGTTGTATTTGATAAAGGGCGAAGATATCATCGTTTTTTCAAAGGGACAACCAATTTCAACCCACTCCATATATCGTTTACAGCACAAACCTTCACATCCACAAGGTCATTCTTCAATGCATAATTGCGTATTACATCTTCTGTAAGGTCAGTAGGGATCTTAGCCGACTTCTTATACCAGGAAACCCAGATAGTAATTGCAGGGTTCTTCTTGCAAATTGGTTTTAGCTTTTTCATTTCACTCTCAAACTCCTTAGTGTTCTTTACAAAGAGATGAACAAGATCGGGAGTTTGATTTTTCTTGCATAATTGCTCGCTCACATTTGTTTCCAGCAATGAATTATAATCGTTTGGCTGGTTTATCAACAACAATTTTGTCTCCGGTTTTATTCCAAGTTTCTTCAATAGTGGGGTTCCCGAATATCCTGCAGTGGCCATTGGTGAAGGCTTTGAAGCGAATGTAAACTTCTTCCGGACTTTCCGTCTTCCGACTTTAAGACTACTCAATTCACAGCTTACCCACTACTATTCACATACAACTAACTGGCTTTATTATGGGAACGAAATGAATATCGTTGAAATCTTGACTGGACAAGGATTTCAAACCAAAAACAGGTGGGGATAAAAGAAAATAAGAAAAATTTGGTAGTTAAGTGGGAAAAAGTGTTATTTTGTGTCAATTAATTCAAAATTGACTCAACCTACTGATAATGACAGGCTTTCTCGGAGAATTCGAGGCTACTTTAGACGCCAAGGGGCGGTTCCTCCTCCCGGCAGGGTTCAAAAAACAGCTGCCGGA
This sequence comes from Chitinophagaceae bacterium, assembly GCA_035526625.1. Taxonomy (GTDB): domain Bacteria; phylum Bacteroidota; class Bacteroidia; order Chitinophagales; family Chitinophagaceae; genus JJ008. Next base: position 15,999 of record DATLCB010000221.1, on the reverse strand, counting down.
AGCGGAGACAAGCCGTTTCGTTATCAACAGGGGTTTTGAAAAATGTTTAGCTCTCTACCCGATGAGGACATGGGAGCCGCTCTTTGCAAAGATTACCGGTCTCAATGAGTTTGATCCCAAACAAAGGGAGTTCAGACGGGCCTTTCTCAACGGCGCTACTTATGTGGAGCCTGATACGGCCGGCCGGATACTGTTGCCGCCAAGTTTGAAAGTGTATGCGGACCTGCAGAAGGACATCGTGCTGATGGCAACAGGAGATAAAATAGAAATCTGGGATAGTAATAAGTACAAACAGTTCTTTGATTCAATTTCTTCGGATGCATTAAGTGACCTGGGTAAAGATGTGCTCGGAGGTGGTAAACCGGAGAGTTAATTAGTTAACTGGTTAATTAGGTATTGGGATGAAAGACCAAAAGAAAAAAAGAAAACCCGAAACTGTACAGCCTGATCAATCAATTGACCAATTAACCAATACCTATCATACTCCGGTTCTGCTCGATGAAGTCATAAACGGTTTAAGCATTCAGCCCGGCGGTATCTATGTGGATTGCACATTTGGTGGTGGGGGACATTCCAAAGCCATTCTTCAGCAATTAAGTGAAACAGGAAAGCTGTTTGCTTTTGACCAGGACGATGACGCCAGGAAGAATCTGCCAGAAGATGAAAGGATAATTTTTATTCCTCAAAACTTTCGTCACCTGCAGCGCTTCCTCCGCCTCAACAACATTACAGCTGTTGATGGTATCATGGCTGACCTCGGAGTAAGCAGTCACCAGTTTGATGAAGCAGGAAGAGGTTTCTCTACCCGGTTCGATGCAACAATGGATATGCGGATGGATCAACGCCAGTCGCTTACCGCTTTTGAAGTGCTGAATACATGCACGGAGCAACGATTGCACAAACTATTTGAGGAGTATGGGGAAGTGACCAATGCAAAGACGCTGGCCAGGACCATTGTACAAGTACGCAGCACAGCATCGCTTAAAACCATCGATAGCTTCAAAAATGCGATCCGGGAAATAGTAAAAGGAAATCCCAACAAGTACTTCGCCCAGGTTTTCCAGGCTTTGAGAATTGAAGTGAACGATGAATTAGGCGCATTGAAAGAGATGCTGCAGCAAGTCCCATCCTTGTTAAAACCCGGTGGCAGAGTCGCCATTATTACGTTTCATTCCCTTGAGGACAGACTGGTAAAGAATTTTTTTCGCCGTGGTTCATTTGATGAGCCGGAAGAGAACCCCTTTATCAATACCGGAACGGTGAAGGAATTAAAAGTAATAACTAAAAAGCCGGTCGTACCCGCCGATAAGGAAATGAAACAAAATCCAAGATCAAGAAGTGCGAAACTGAGAGTAGCAGAGAAAGCTTGACCGCCGAAGCTTGGACGAAGACGTTTAGTGATATAATAGAGAACCCTTTTTGTAAACAGAGAGCATAAAACGGAAAGTCTATATCCTTTGATTTAAACCACAGATCACCGATCGAAAAACCAACTCACAAGAATTACTTAACAAAGAATGACGCAGGAACAACCAAACCCAAATGAACGGAACCCCTCAGCCAATGGGAATACACCCACCGGCTGGAAACGATGGCTGAATTATCAGTCGGTCGTAAAACAGGTGCCGTTCTTTTTGTTCCTCGCACTGCTCGCGGTGCTGTATATCTACAACGGCCATTATGCCGATAAAACGATCCGGCAAATCAACCGTACCAGTAAAGAAGTAAAAGAATTGCAATACGAGTATATAGATGTAAAAAGTAAAGTGATGGGTCAAAGTAAACAAAGCGAGCTGGTGAAAACCGTCGAGCCACTGGGTTTAAAAGAACTGACCACATCACCCATAGTACTGAAGGATACAATTGCCGTTAATTAGACGGCTGGACGAATAAGGAACCGAACAACAACTAAAATAATCTGACACTCCGGACGGTGGCAGATAAGAGACAGTGGACGTAAAAAAGGACATATTGTGGAGAGTGTACGTTAGCTTTCTTGGCATCACGGTGCTGAGCCTGATAGTACTCGGCAGGGCTTTCTACATACAGCGTTTCCAGGGCAGCCATTGGCGCAGTATGAGTGATAGCCTGCACAGGAAATTCATCCCATTAACAGCAGAGCGGGGAACGATCTATAGCGAAGACGGCCAAATGCTCAGCACTTCCATTCCCACTTTTGATATCTACATGGATCTTGAGGCGGATGGCCTAACGGAGAAAAAAGGTAAGCGTTTCAAAGAGAACATTGATTCCTTCGCAACGGCATTATCAGATTATTTTGGAGATAAAAAAGCATCTCAGTATAAAAAGGAGATCACACTTGCCTTTAACAAAGGAGATCGCTATTATTCCCTTAAAAAGAAATTGAGCTTTGAGGATTACAAAGCTTTCCGGGAGTTTCCCCTTGCCCGCCTTGGCCGCAATAAAAGTGGCGTTATCGTGGAAGTTGACAGCAGGCGTCTTTCTCCATTTGGTTTACTGGCCAACAGGACCATTGGACTTTCCCGCGAACATGTAAGTAGTAACGGCAAAGTAAAAAAGCAGAACGTAGGACTTGAAAGAAGTTATGACACGCTACTCAGCGGCCGTGACGGTCAAAAACTCGTGCGCTATATCGCGGGCGGCACCGCTATCCCGGTAGAAGGAACGCAGACCGATCCCGAGAACGGCAAAGATATTTTTACGACTATTGATGTAAAGATCCAGGACATCACCGAAACGGCTTTGATGCGGATGATGCTCCAGTGCGAAGGTCCTTACGGTACAGCAATAGTCATGGAGACGAGTACCGGTAAAATAAAAGCGATGGCCAATTTGGGACGCAGGGAAGATGGCACGTATTGGGAAGATGACAACTATGCATTACGGGCGACAGAGCCTGGGTCTACGATCAAACTCGCCACCTTATTATCTGTACTTGAAAAAGGCAGTAGCAAAATAGATGATATGGTAGAAGTGGGTGGCGCTGGCAGGGCACAGGTAGGAAATAAAATAGTAACGGATGCCGAACGTTCTCCAAGACCTGTATTATCCGTGAAAGAATGTTTTGCGCATAGCTCCAATGTGGGCATGAGCAAACTGGCCTATAAAGCATTCGTACAACGTCCTGCTGAATTAAAAGAATACCTGCATCGCTTTCACCTGGATACCAGATCACCTATCGATCTTTCCAATGTACCCAAACCTACAATGGCGCCGCTTGATCAAAAAGGAAGCGCTGAAGGGAATATGCTCTGGATGAGTTTTGGTTATGGTTTACAGGTAAGCCCCCTTCACACGCTTACATTATATAATGCTATTGCTAATAATGGCAAGATGATGAAACCTTTTCTTGTCAATAATGTGCAACGCAGCGGTATTACGATGAAAGAATTCCAGCCAACAATAATGGAAAAAAATATTTGCAAGCCGGAAGTAATACAAGCTGCACGATCAGCGATGGAAGCAACCGTGATCGATGGCACAGCTACAAGAGCTTTCAAAGGAGTGCCTTTTACCATTGCCGGCAAAACAGGAACGGCCCATGTATCGGATGGCGCTATTAAATATGCACATGGAGTTTACCAGGCAACTTTTGTGGGTTATTTCCCTGCTGACAAACCTCAATATACCTGCATCGTTGTCATCCGTACCAAACCCCATGCAGCATCACATTTTGGCGGAACACTGGCAGCGCCGGTTTTCAGGGAGATAGCTACCAAGCTCCATGCTATGTACGTAGAGAAAAAGACCCCTTCATTATATGCAGCGGTGAAAGACAGTTCAGCTTATTACTATGCGGGGGCGGCAGAAGATATCAGGAACGTGTTAAGATCATTGAATGTAGCCTACACCGATTCGGCGGCGCAAAACAAATGGAGCAGTGTACAAGCATACAATTTTCAGCCGGTAGTAAAAGCAGTGGGCATATCTAAAGAGACAATGCCGAATGTAAGAGGGATGGGATTGAAAGATGCTTTATACCTGCTGGAGAACAGGGGAGTGAAAGTGTCGGTCAGGGGAAAAGGAAAAGTGATTGCGCAGTCAGTATCACCCGGATCGACATTAGCAAAGGGAATAACCGTGATACTGGACCTGAGCTGATGTAAAGAACGGGATCAATAATGTTTTTACAAGATGTACTATATAAAGTGGCGATCAGGTCGGTGGCGGGAAGTACATCCATTGAAGTGAAGGATATACAGACTGATTCGAGGAAGATAAAGAAGGGAGATGTTTTCGTAGCGGTGAGAGGAACAACAGCAGATGGCCACCAGTTCATTGACAAAGCAATAGCGAACGGCGCAGCAGTCATCGTGTACGAAAATTCAGCATTCAGCATTCAGCATTCTGAATTGGTGTGGGTACAAGTAGAAAACAGTGCAGCAGCAGCAGGAATGATAGCCCATAATCTCTTCGGCAAACCATCTGAGAAATTAAAGCTGGTGGGGGTGACGGGAACAAATGGCAAGACAACTATTGCAACATTATTATATAAGCTCTTTACAAGATTGGGATATACCTGCGGATTATTAAGCACCGTAGAGAACCAGGTGGGTAACAGGACAGTGCCTGCCACACACACCACACCCGATGCAGTTAGCCTTAACAAACTGCTGAAAGAAATGGTGGATGCAGGCTGCAGTCATGTGTTCATGGAAACAAGTTCACATGCGTTGTACCAGCACCGGGTCACAGGTCTTTCGTATGCAGGAGGGATATTCAGCAATATCACGCATGATCACCTGGATTATCACAAAACGTTCGATGAATATATCCGGGTGAAGAAGTCCTTCTTTGATGCATTACCCTCATCGGCCTTTGCGATAAGCAATGCAGATGATAAACGGGGGGCGGTGATGCTGCAGAATACGAATGCCAAAAAGTATTTCTACAGCCTGAAGACAGTCGCTGATTTCAAAGGAAAGATCCTTGACAACAGTCTGAACGGCTTACTGATGACGGTGAATGAGGTGGAAGTGCATTTCAGGCTGATCGGGGAGTTCAATGCCTACAACCTGCTGGCAGTATACGGAGCAGCGGTCAGCCTGGGCGAGGATAAACAGGAAGTGCTCACAGCCTTGAGTGAACTGAGTGGTGCCGAGGGAAGATTTGATTATATCATTTCGGCAAAAGATAAAGTAATGGCGATCGTGGATTATGCACATACACCGGATGCTTTGCTGAACGTGCTGGCGGCGATAAAGAAGTTGAAAAAAGGGTATGAACAAGTGATAACGGTAGTAGGCTGCGGCGGTGACAGGGATAAAACAAAAAGACCCGTGATGGCCGAAGCTGCCTGTGAACATAGCGATAAGGTCATTTTTACGAGTGATAATCCAAGAACAGAAGAGCCGGTTCAAATAATAAAAGATATGGAAGACGGGTTAGCCCCGGCATATAAAAGAAAGTATATCTCAATTGTTGACAGAAAGGAAGCAATAAAGACGGCGATAAACCTTGCAAAAGCAGATGACATCGTACTGATAGCGGGAAAGGGTCATGAGAAGTACCAGGAGATAAAAGGAGTGAGAAATCACTTTGATGATAAAGAAATAGTAAAGGAAATGTTTGAATTGTTAGGCAGATAAATAAGGCAGGATGTGATGATAGAATGTTTGGAAGGTGAATTAAACCAGGAACCACTACCGAGAAACCAGGATCAAGAATGCTGTATCATTTATTTCATTGGTTGAACAAAGAGGGCTTCCAGTTCCCGGGCAGCCGTTTATTTGAGTATACGACGTTCCGTGTGCTGATGGGTGTATTGCTTTCCTTATTCATCACGACATTCTATGGCAAGAAGCTAATTAAGTTCTTACAAAAAAAACAGATAGGTGAAAGTATCCGGGATGAAGGATTGGCGGGACAGGAAAGTAAAAGGGGTACTCCTACGATGGGAGGCATCATTATCATTCTTGCTATTGTGATACCCACCTTGCTATTGGCCAATCTAGCCAATGTTTATGTGCAGTTAATGCTGATCAGCGCAGTGTGGATGGGTATCATCGGTTTCATCGATGATTACCTGAAGCTAAGAGGAAAAAGACTGGCTCAGCAAAAAGGGGAAGTATATAGGAAAACGGGTAAGGATGGTTTGGCGGGGTGGTTTAAAATTCTTGGACAGGTAGGATTGGGGATACTCGTCGGATCTACACTTTATTACAACAAGGAAGTAAAGATCTGGAGAGAATATGTGGGTACAGTGGAAGATGCGAAAAAAGATTCAACCGCATTTGGAAAAGAAGTGAATGGTGATACTGCTTATTTCGTTGAATCCAAGTCGCCGATAACAACGATCCCCTTTGTAAAAGATCATGAGTTCAATTATTCAAAGTTGTTACCAGCATCGTGGAGAGATTATACCTGGGTTCTTTACATACTGATCGTGATATTCATTATCACTGCGGTCTCCAACGGTTCAAACCTCACAGATGGATTAGATGGTTTAGCCACGGGTACATCAGCGATAATAGGAACACTGCTGGGCATATTCGCCTATGCGAGCGGCAACCTGGTATTTGCGAATTATCTCAACATCATGTACATACCCGGATTGAACGAGTTGTCCATTTTCATTGCGGCGATGATCGGGGCCTGTATCGGGTTCTTGTGGTACAACTCTTACCCGGCACAGATATTCATGGGAGATACGGGGAGCCTGACATTGGGAGGGATCATTGCTGCCCTGGCGATCATTGTGCACAAAGAATTGCTGATACCGATCTTCTGTGGTGTGTTCTTCACAGAAACTGTGAGTGTGATGATGCAGGTCGGCTATTTCAAATACACGAGACGGAAATATGGCGAAGGCAGGAGGGTTTTTTTAAAAGCGCCACTTCACCATCATTACCAGGTAAAAGGATACCATGAGGTGAAGATCGTAACGAGATTTTGGATTGTGACGGTTTTGTTGGTGGTTTTGAGCGTAGTAACATTGAAATTAAGATAGTAATATATCAGGAGGAATAAAAACATTAACTCCTTACTGAAAAACCCAGATCCCGACCCATTGAAGATGAACAGACCAATAACTATGATGCTTTGAACATTCTATTGTGGTGCAGTTGTATTGAAAACTAATACTTATGAAGAACCAGGTTCCGTACACTCACTCTTGACGATGAGAAAAAGGTTTGTCATACTTGGGGGCGGTGAAAGTGGTGTGGGAGCCGCACTGCTCGCAGAGAAACAAGGGTATGATGTATTTGTTTCGGATGGAAGCTCTTTGAAAAAAGAATATCGTAACGTGTTGCAGGAAGCAGGGATATCCTTTGAAGAAGGAAAACACACCGATGAGATGATCCTTGCCGCAGATGAAGTGATGAAAAGCCCCGGCATTCCTGAAAAAGCCGGGATCGTGAAGAAGATCCGGGAAAAAGGTATCGATGTGATCAGCGAAGTGGAACTGGCCTACCGGTTCAAAGGCAACAGTAGGATAGTTGCCATTACCGGGAGTAATGGCAAGACAACTACGACAGCGCTGACATACCATATCTGCAAAGAAGCCGGGTTGGATTGTGCACTGGTGGGGAATATCGGCGACTCCTTTGCGATGCAGGTGGCACAGGACCCTAAAGCTTTATATGTGGTAGAGGTCAGCAGCTTCCAGTTGGATGATATAAAAAGATTCAGACCGGATATCGCCATACTGACCAATATCACTGAAGATCACCTGGACCGTTATGATTACAGTTTTGAAAAATATATACGCAGCAAATTTCGCATCGCCATGAACCAGCAACCCGGTGATACATTCATTTACTGCGCCGATGATGAAGTAACTATGAAATATCTGAACCACCCGGAATTTTTCGGGATCAATATTCGATCTAACCAACTGCCAATAAGTATGAAAAGAGAACTACCCAACGGAGCTTTTATAAAAGACGGAGATATGTATATAAGAACAGGACAAGACTTTGCTGCTATGAGTGTTTTTGATTTTGCCCTGAAAGGCAAACACAACCAGTATAATACCATGGCCGCATGCGTGGCAGCCACTACCCTGGATATACGAAAGGACAAGATCCGCGACGCCGTGCAGAATTTCCAGGCGCTGGAACACCGGATGGAACATGTCGCAACAGTAAGAGGCATCGAGTTCATCAACGACAGCAAAGCCACTAACGTGAACTCTACATGGTATGCATTGGAAAGCATGACAAAGAAAACCGTGCTTGTGCTGGGTGGAGTTGATAAAGGAAATGATTACTCATTACTGGAAGAACTCGTAAAAGAAAAAGTGAGAGCCATTATTTGTTTAGGTAAAGACAATAAAAAAATTCATGACGCATTCGGAAGCATGGTTGACACGATCGTGGATACGGGAAGTGCATTGGAAGCGGTTCAGGCGGCTTTTCATTTTGCTGAGAAAGGAGATGTCGTGTTGATGAGCCCCGCCTGCGCAAGTTTCGACCTGTTCAAGAACTATGAGGACAGGGGCAATCAATTCAAAAAAGCGGTAAAAGAATTATAATATACATGGATGCAGTAAGAGAGATAAGGACCAATGACCCGACCACTGCCGGGTGGAGGAATTCCTTCAATGCCAGTAACCTCCTGAATAAAACAAAAGGAGATAAAGTAATCTGGGCACTGGTGGTGTTGCTGGCATTGGTATCATTACTGGCGGTGTACAGCGCTACCGGGTCATTGGCGTATAAGAATTACAAAGGCAATACAGAGATATATCTCTTCAAACAGATAGCTTTTATCCTGGCCGGTATGGGAGTCATTTATTTTGCACACCTCGTAAACTATACCTTTTACTCAAGAGCGGCGAAGATCGTATTCCTGTTAACACTTCCACTATTGGTCTACACATTGTTCTTTGGGGTGAAGATGAATGAAGGAAGCCGCTGGATAAAATTGCCGTTGATCAATATGACCATGCAGACCTCTGACCTGGCACGGCTCGCCCTGTTCATGTACCTCGCAAGGTTATTGAGCAAAAAACAGGATGTGATCAAAGATTTCAAAAAAGGCTATTTACCCATTATAGCACCTGTAGTCGTTACATGCGTCCTGATAGCGCCCGCTAACCTGTCCACTGCTTTGTTACTCGGTGTTAGCTGCATGATCGTTCTTTTTATCGGCCGTGTGAATACGAAGCATATACTCATGACCATTGGTCTTGCCATGATACCTCTTTTATTCCTTGTTGCGGCAGCCATGATTCGCCATGGGAAAACAAAGGAGGAGTCAGTCGTGGTAAAAAGATCGTCTTCTACCCTCACCGGGCGGGTGGATACGTGGATAGGAAGAGTGGAGAGTTTTATGTATGGAAGTAAGGATGATGCGGATAATGACGCTTACCAGGTGAATCAATCGAAGATCGCTATTTCAAAAGGTGGCGTTTTTGGGGTCGGACCGGGTAACAGCACAACGAGAGATTACCTGCCGCAGGCGTATAATGATTTCATCTATGCCATAATCATAGAAGAGTATGGATTGACAGGAGGGGCCTTTATCATGTTCATTTACCTCGTCTTCTTATATCGTTGTATCCGGATCTATAAAAGATGTCCTTATGCTTTTGGAGCATTCCTGGCATTGGGATTAAGTTTTACACTGGCGATACAGGCAGTGGCGAATATGGCGGTGACGGTGAATTTATTTCCTGTAACAGGTGTTACCCTGCCATTGATAAGCATGGGAGGGACCAGCTTCATATTTACCTGTCTTGCTATCGGTATAATATTAAGTGTGGCGAGAAATGTGGAGCAACTGGAAGGAAAGGCTGCTTTGGCAGAATCAGGAATGAGAAATAAGGAATAAGAAATCAGGAATAGCCCACGGTTTTAACCGTGGGTTCGAAATAAAATGAGCAAGCGAATCATAATAGCAGGAGGGGGGACAGGCGGACATATTTTCCCGGCGATAGCCATCGCCAATGCGCTAAAAAGGATAGACAGAAATATTGAGATCCTGTTCGTTGGGGCGAAAGGGAGGATGGAAATGGAAAAAGTGCCGCAGGCCGGATATAAAATAAAAGGGTTGGATATAGCGGGATTGAACCGGAGTTCTTTGATAAAAAATATTGGTTTGCCTTTTAAACTGGTAAAAAGTTTTTTCCAGGTAAGACGCATCTTCAAACAATTCACACCTGATGCGGTGATCGGGGTCGGCGGTTATTCAAGTTTCCCGGTATTAAGATATGCCCAGGCTAAAGGAATAAAGACATTCATTCATGAATCGAACTCCTTTGCTGGAAAATCGAACACGATGCTGGGAAAAAAAGCCACGCGAATATTCGCAGGTACCGAAGGAATGGAAAAGTTTTTCCCTGCCAGAAAAATAATGATGACGGGCAATCCTGTACGGGAAACCATCGCCCAAACGCTTGTTTCCAGGAGAGAAGGACTTGGATCTTTTTCTTTAGATGAAAATAAGAAAACCGTACTGGTAGTCGGAGGAAGCCTGGGAGCCAGGTCCATCAATGAAGCGATCGACACCGGTCTAGAGAAACTTCTGGATGCGGGACTACAGCTGATATGGCAAACTGGTAAACCTTATGCGGATAAAGCAAAAGAAAGAGCGAAGGGGAAAAGAGAGATATGGGTCAATGAATTCATTTCAGGAATGGAGTTCGCCTATGCAGCAGCTGATATCGTGGTGGCGAGGGCAGGAGCGATGACGGTAGCTGAATTATGTGTAGCACAAAAGCCCGTGCTGTTCGTTCCTTACCCGTTTGCTTCAGAAGATCATCAAACCGTAAATGCACTCGAACTGGTAAGAAGGAATGCAGCATTAATGGTAAAGGACACCGAAGCGATGCAGAAACTGGTTTCTATGACGATAGACCTGGCAAAGGATGAAGCTAAACAGGATGAACTAAAACGAAATATCGGGAGATTAAAAATAGTGGACGCTGATAAGAAAATAGCGGAAGAAATTCTGAAAGCGATCTGAGTCATGAATGAAGGTATTAATACTGTCCTTATGAATACCCCCTTCCGGGGGATCGAAAAACTGAAGGGGGTTTATTTTATCGGGATCGGGGGGATCGGGATGAGTGCGATAGCTAGATTTTTTCATGAAGGGGGTGTAAAGGTGAGCGGTTATGATAAAACGGCAACGGCGCTCACAAAAGAACTGGAAGCAAGCGGGATACCGGTGCATTATGATGAGAGACCGGAGTTGATCCCAAAGGAGGTTGACCTGGTCGTATATACACCGGCGATCCCGGAAGAGCACAAAGAACTGCAGTATTACAGGGGGAACGGATATAAAGTGGTAAAGAGGAGTGATGTGTTGCAGATGATATCGGAAAGTTCTTTTAATATATGTATTGCCGGGACGCATGGTAAGACGACCATTACGACCATGGTAGCGCACTTGCTGCGTGACAGTGGTTTTGGGTGTAACGCTTTCCTCGGTGGTATCTCGGTGAATTATGGGACTAACTTCTGGAGCAGTAAGAAGAATGTTTGTGTGATCGAAGCAGATGAATACGACAGAAGTTTTTTGAAACTCGATCCTGATATCGCCATCATCACCGCCATGGATGCCGACCACCTGGATATATATGGTACGGCAGAAGCGATGGAACAGGCATTCGTGGATTTTGCGGGAAAAGTAAAAGAAAATGGGTTAGTGATAGGAAAGTTTGGATTAAAGAGAACGACGGAACTAAGAACGAAGAACTTTCTTTCCTACAGCCTGCAAAATGAGAGCGCTGATGTTTATGCTGACAATATCAGGATGATGAATGGGAGTTACGAGTTTGATGTAGTGATAAAGGGCGATGTGATCGGGAATGTAAAATTGAATATGGGCGGGATGCATAATGTGGAGAATGCGATAGCGGCCATAACGGTGGCCAGTTCTTTGGGAATTGAAAAGGAAAAGATCAAAGCCTCAGTTGAAAGTTTCAAAGGTGTGAAAAGAAGATTTGAGTATGTGATCAGGAACGAACGAATGGTGTTTGTTGACGATTATGCTCATCACCCCGAAGAATTGAAAGCACTGATCAATGGAGCAAAGGCTTTATTCAGGGAGCGGAAGTGCACGGTGATCTTTCAACCGCACCTGTACAGCAGGACAAGGGACCTGGCGGATGGTTTTGCAGAAGCGCTGGACCTGGCAGATGAAGTGATCCTGCTACCCATATACCCGGCGAGGGAGCTACCGATAGCTGGTGTGGGAAGCGAGATGATCTTAACAAGAATGGAAAGAGAATATAAATCGGTGAAAGGAAAAGAAGAGTTGATAGAATGGATAAAGAAAGATTTTGCAAGGACTGTGAACCAGGATTTTGGAGAGATAGTGATAACAGCAGGAGCAGGGGATATTGACATGCTCGTAGAACCGATCAAAGAGATACTAAAAAAGGTATAAGTGAACGCTAAAACAACCATAAGAAAGATCCTGTTCATCGCCGTGTGGCTGTGTATCGGCGGTGGAATGCTCACGTTGCTGCTGGCAGCCATCAGCAGTAAGAAGAACGGGGAATGCAGTGATTATCGCATCGTTCTGAAAGGCCCGCGGAACAATTTCTTTATCAATGAAAAAGATGTGGAGCAGATGCTGATGGAGTCGAATGGCGCCATCAAGGGTCAGCCCGTGGAATCTTTTCATTTGAATGAGCTGGAGAAGATGCTGAAAGAAAACACCTGGATCAGCAAGGCTGAACTCTATTTCGATAATAATAATGTACTGCATGTGACCGTAACCGAAAAAGAACCCGCTGCCAGAATTTTCAGCACCAGCGGTCACTCCTTTTATATAGACAGTGCAGGTAACCGGATGCCTTTATCGGATAAGCTAAGCGCTAAAGTGCCGGTCTTTACCAATTTCCCTGGAAAGAAAGAGTTCAACGGTAGAGACAGTGTATTGTTGAATGAGATAAAAGGAATGGCCAATTATATCAATGCCAGTCCTTTCTGGATCTCGCAGGTGGCGCAGGTGGATATTACTCCGGAAAGAAAATTTGAAATGATACCTATGATAGGCAATCACCTCGTAAGATTTGGAGATGGAGAGAACCTTCCTGCAAAATTCAACCGGCTGATGATCTTTTACAAACAGGTATTAAGCAAAACAGGGTTTGACAGGTACAAGATCATCGATGTCCAGTACAAAGGACAGGTAGTAGCCTCGAGATATGCCGGCGATCCAAAAGTGGATTCTGTGCAGTTAAGAAAGAATGTAGAAAAATTATTGAAACAATCTGCGGAAGCAGCCAACGATACGGTGGTAAGAATCCTGCCCCCGGTGATAAAACTGGAAACAGATCCAACAGAAACAGGTAAAACGACATTGCCGGAAAACATAATTGTAGGCCCTAATCAACAAGATCCCAACCCCCGCCTGGATGATCCAACTCCTGCTATCCGCCAAACGGCGGATGGCGGAGAGGCAGTGAAAACAATTATAAAAACTAAGGACAAGCCTAAACCTGTAAGATCAAAATCATCCGAGGTGAAAAAGGAGGAACCGAAAAGACCAAAGGCAGTGATGCCAAAGAAGGACGAAGAAAGTGCAGGATATAATTAAGGTGAATGGTGAGTAGGGAATAGCTCTATGATAGAAGATGTATTAACCCCGTAGGGGTGGAATGTTGGTAGCGCCGGATGAAATCCGGCGAAAATGAAAAAAATTAAAAACAACTATTTCGAAATACAACAACTAAAAACAACAATTATGAACAACGAACAACCCATTATTGTCGGGCTCGATATCGGGACCACCAAGATTGCGGTGATTGCAGGCCGCAAAAATGAGTTTGGCAAACTGGAGATCCTTGGATTTGGCAAGGCCAGTTCTAACGGTGTCAAGCATGGCCAGGTATTGAATATTGACGAAACGATCAAAGCCATCCGCGCCGCCCTGGAAAATTGCCTTCTTTCCAATCCCAGCCTCAACGTAAATGAAGTGTACGTGGGTATAGCAGGTCATCATATTAAAAGCCTTCAGACCCGTGGTGATATTGTGCGTCAGAATACGGAGGCAGAGATTACACAAAAGGAGATCGACCAACTTGTCGATGACCAGTATAAAACCTATATACCGGCGGGCGACCAGATCATTGATGTGATCCCGCAGGAATTCACCGTTGATAATTTCCAGAACATACCCAACCCGATCGGGTATGGTGGTGTGAAGATCGGCGCCAACTTTCATATCATCACAGGTGATAAGAATGCGATACGCAATATCAACCGGAGCGTAGAAAGATCTGCATTACATACAAAGGACCTTGTATTACAGCCATTGGCTTCTTCCTCTGCGGTCATGGGACAGGAGGACCTGGAAGCAGGTGTAGCCATCGTTGATATTGGCGGTGGTACCACGGACCTGGCAGTATTCTATGAAGGTATTTTAAAACATACCGCTGTTATTCCTTTTGCAGGTGAGAATATCACCAATGATATCAAAACGGGATTGGGCGTATTGAAGACCCAGGCCGAGCAAATGAAAGTGCAATTCGGGAGCGCATTGGCCAATGAAGCAAAATCAAATGCCTACATCACGATCCCTGGTTTGCGCGGCATGCCGGCCAAAGAAATAAGTGTAAAGAACCTGGCTAATATCATACAGGCAAGAATGAGCGAGATCATGGATTTTGTTACTTATCATTTAAAACAGGTAGGTCTTGATAATCGCATGCTCAATGGGGGGATCATCCTTACGGGTGGCGGCTCACAATTAAAACACCTTATCCAGCTCACTGAATACGTGACCGGTTTGCCTGCAAGGATAGGTTTCCCCAATGAGCATTTAGCTGCCGGCCATATCGAAGAGCTGGCTAAACCAACGTATTCAACTTGTATCGGTCTTATCCTGAAAGGCTATGATGATTATGAACATAACCGCAAGCAATTCGAAAAGGATTTCAAGAATGTAGAAATACCGGAAGCATTGAAAAGAAAAGAGCAAGAAGAAGCCACCGCGATGGAAGAAGCGATAAGTGAAAGAGAGATGGCGAACCGAAAAAATCTTACCGGCTTCTGGGGTAAGTTCAAAGACAAGATCATCGACCTGTTCAAAGAAGAAGAGGATAAACATCTTTAATATAATTCTAAAAGCTAAATTTTAAATGCTAATTAAAAACCAAAGGCAACATTCGTTTCCCATTTAGCATTTAATATTTAAAATTAAAAATCAATACTATGATCCATTTTGATCTGCCCAAAGAAAAATCATCCATCCTCAAAGTGATCGGTGTCGGTGGTGGCGGTGGTAATGCGGTGAACTATATGTTCAGCCAGCAAATCGATGGTGTGAACTTTGTGATCTGTAATACGGATGCGCAGGCATTGACCAATAGTGGCATACCTAATCGTGTTCAGCTTGGGCCCCATCTTACACAGGGTCTTGGTGCCGGCGCAAATCCTGATATCGGCCGCCAGGCAACTGAAGAGTCACTGGAGGAAATAAAAAGGATCCTTGAAGTGAACACCAAAATGGCTTTTATCACAGCCGGTATGGGTGGGGGTACGGGAACAGGAGGTGCTCCCATCATTGCCAAAATATGCAAGGACCTCGGCATATTGACGGTAGGGATCGTTACCACGCCATTTGCTTATGAAGGAAAGAAAAGACAACTACAGGCGCAGGAAGGTATCAAAATGCTCGAGCAATATGTGGACACACTGCTGGTAATAAGCAATGACAAACTTCGTCACCAGTTTGGTAATCTCAAAATGCGGGAAGCTTTTGAAAAAGCAGACAATGTACTCGCCACCGCGGCAAAATGTATCACGGATGTGATCAACAGCACGGGCCAGATCAATGTTGACTTTGCCGATGTATGCACCGTAATGAAAAACGGAGGTGTAGCGATACTTGGCAATGCGGAAGCAGCCGGGGAGAACAGGGCTCAACGTGCTATTGAAGAAGCGTTGAATTCTCCTTTGTTAAATGACAACGATATACAAGGCGCTAAATGGATACTCATTAATATAACATCTTCTACCGGCGAATATGAGTTCACTATGGATGAAGTAGAGATCATACAAAATTACCTGCTTTCACAGGCTGGTGAGAATACGGATGTTATTCTTGGTATGGGTT
>DATLCB010000220.1:0-3613 GCA_035526625.1 Chitinophagaceae bacterium | reverse complement strand
TGCCAACAATGGACGTGAGGATCTTTTTTTTGCGGGCATGCGGGAGATAAAGTATGACCATGTACCTTATATCAATTATTTTATACCGGCTAATGTTACCAACAAAAAACTGGATATTAAAACCTATGGCAAGAAGATCGGTTATATACCCGGAGCAGGGGATAAGATACCTGAGGCGCTGGAGCAAATGGGTTTTGAAGTGAATATGCTTACCGATAAGGAAATGACAAGGAACAACCTTGATAAATTCGATTGTATCATCACTGGTGTCCGGGCCTATAATACGAATGAATGGCTCAATAAATATTACGATAAACTGATGAAGTATGTTAATGATGGGGGCAACCTGATCGTACAGTATAATACCAGTAACAACATCGGGCCTGTAAGGTCAAGGATCGGCCCTTATCAATTGAACATAACAAGAACAAGGGTGACCGATGAGAATGCAGTTGTGACCTTATTAAAACCAGAGCACCCCGCATTCAATTTTCCCAATAAGATCACAGGTGATGACTTCAAGGGATGGATACAGGAACGCAGTATCTATCATGGCAGCGATACGACCGGCAAATTCGACAAACTGATCGCCATGGCTGACCCGGGTGAGAAATCTGACGATGGCAGTTTACTCATAGCAAAGTACGGTAAGGGTTGGTTCACTTATACAGGTATTGTTTTCTTCAGAGAATTGCCCGCAGGTGTTCCGGGAGCGTACCGGCTTTTGGCTAATTTAATTGCGTTGAATAAGAAGAAAGGGTTCTGAACCTCCCCTAAATCTCCTCCAAAGGAGGGGACTTGTGTGATCGCTGACAAGAAGAATATTTATGACAGAGCAATCAAAAAAAGGATTACGAAAAGGAGAAGTGGCTTATATTTTTGCCATTGTCCTGGGACTGATCATAGGTGTTCTGATCAAACGCATAAAAATTGGGCTGATGATCGGTTTGGTATTATGTGTCGTCGTTGGACTTTCAGGTTGGGTAAGACTCACAAGAAAATAAAATGCATACACCCGATAACGATAGGCCGCCTTTGTTCAGATCATGGTCAACATGGTACGTGCTGGTGATCGGTTTTTTAGTATTGCTTATCATTTTATTCTTCTTCTTTACCAGGAGGTTTCAATGATAAGCATGAGTTTCCATATTCAGCAAACCAAAATTCCCCTTAAAGGGTTAGGCGCATGAGCCAATTCGATTGGATAGTACTGATCGTTACCTTACTGGCCATCATCTCTTATGGCTTGTATAAGAGCCGCACTTCACATAACCTCGATGGATATTTTCTGAGCAACAGGAGTTTGCCCTGGGGATTGGTGCTGTTGAGTATAATGGGCACCCAGGCCAGCGCCATTACTTTTCTCTCCGCACCCGGCCAGGCCTATACGGATGGAATGCGTTTCGTGCAATATTATTTTGGCATACCACTCGCGATGGTTGTCATCTGTATCTTCTTTGTACCGATCTTCCGCAAGCTGAAAGTGTACACGGCTTATGAATACCTCGAATCACGATTTGATAATAAAACAAGGACATTAACTTCTTTTCTATTCCTGTTGCAAAGAGGGTTATCGACAGGTATCAGTGTATTTGCTCCCTCCATCATTCTTTCTTCCTTATTTGGCTGGAATATCTATTACACCAATATATTGATGGGTGGCCTGCTCATCATTTATACCATGACGGGCGGCGCCAAAGCAGTGGCTTATACGCAGCAACTGCAACTCGTTATCATCTTCACCGGTATGTTCCTCGCAGCTTATATGGTTGTGAATATGCTCCCCGACAATGTGAGTTTCACCGATGCGCTGAATGTAAGTGGTAAGATGGGCAAGTTGAATGTTATCACCACAGGTTTTGAGAACGGCAAATTCAACTGGAGCGACCAGTATAATCTCTTGAGCGGACTTGTCGGGGGTTTCTTTTTAGCATTGTCCTATTTCGGTACCGACCAGAGCCAGGTAGGAAGATACCTTACAGCAAGGTCCCTGAAAGAAAGCCGAATGGGATTGCTCATGAACGGGTTGGTGAAAGTGCCGATGCAATTTGCGATCCTTTTAATAGGTGCGCTTGTCTTCACTTTCTATCAATTCAATAAGGCGCCGATATTCTTTAATGACATCCAGGTAAAAAAATTGGAGCGATCTGCTGTTTACAAGGATTCATTTTCGCTGGTAAGACAGCAATATGACGCCATTACGTTACAAAAACAACAAGCAGTGCTTGATTATTCCACCGCCACTGACACAAAAGATAAGGATGGGGCGGACCGGTCATTAGCAAGCATGCAGCAACTGCAGCATTTCTCCGACAGCCTCCGTAAAAAAGTAAAAGGCTGGTTGAATACAAAAGAAGTAGGAGGGGATGGGAATGATACGAACTATATCTTTCTTCGTTTCGTAGTAGACAATCTCCCGGTTGGGCTTGTAGGATTGCTTATCGCCATCATCTTCCTCGCTTCCTGGGGAAGTATTGCGGCGGCGATCAACTCGCTTGCTTCTGCTTCAATGGTGGATTTTCATAAACGCTTCGGTAAAAACAAAGGAACAGGTGAAGATGAATACAAGTTGTCGAAATGGTACACACTAGGCTGGGGCATCTTCTGTATCATTGTTGCCATGTTCACCTATAATATCGGCAACAGCCTTATCGAAGCGGTGAATGTGCTGGGTTCCTTATTTTATGGAGTGATATTGGGCGTTTTCCTGGTGGCTTTTTTTATGAAGCATATTCGCAGCGGGAATGTGGTCTTCTGGGCAGCAGTGCTGGCGGAGTTGTTAGTGCTTACTGTCTTTATTCTTACAAAAGCCGGCCTGTTTAAAATGGGTTTTCTCTGGTTGAACCCGATAGGGGCATTTGCTGTGATCTTCTTCTCCGTGCTTCTTAAGCAATTCCTGGGACAAAAAGAAAACCCTGCTAAATAGCAGGGCTCTTATTCCTTCAAGTCTCTTTGTCATGCCGACGCAGGAGGCATCTGTATTATCTTTTATTTCAAGGTCTTCATTATATCTTCATTCTGTTTGGCAAAATCAGGGAACTTGGTCTCGTTCGCAACACGAATAGCATTCTTTGCAGCGGCCATAGCATCTTCTTTCTTCCCCATTTTCACGAGTATCCTGGTTTTCAACGTATGCACCCATGGCATAGCATTCGGAGATGCTTCAACGGCTTTGTTGATCCATATCAGCGCCTGGTTCATATCCTTACCTGCATCATAATAATATTGAGCAGCTCCATAATAAGGCTTATTATCCTTGGTCATAATGTCACTGATCTGCTTCATTACTTTTGAGTCAACGTCTGTGCTGATAGGAAGAGGCACATATAGATTATCCCAAAGCATTCCCAGAGTCAGGCTGTTAGGCTTTACCTCATCAAAACTGATCGTGAATGTTTCTATCGGGAAAGGCATTGGCATCGGTGTAGCCTTGACACGTACAACATCCTGGTCCATTTTATAAGCATCGGCGCTTGTTACATCGGTTTGCTTAGTGATGATAATGGTCCATTCTTTTGCATCGGGGATGGTCAGCAAACCATATTTACCGGCAGGAACTTTTGTACCACCGATCATCACCTCATCTCCAAAACTAAGTGTAGTGGCACCGTTC
>DATLCB010000219.1:0-20054 GCA_035526625.1 Chitinophagaceae bacterium | reverse complement strand
ATCGAAGCAGTACCGAACTGCTGCATAAAGAAAAAGAGCACCAGAATGCTCAGCACAATGATAACAACAGTATTGCTCCCGTCTTCTACTCCAAGTGCCGGGAGTTGTTTCAAGCCCTCGACCGCCGATGTAATAGAGATGGGTGGTGTGATGATCCCATCTGCGAGCAAAGCCGCTCCACCCAGCATGGCAGGAAGTACCAGCCATTTTCTTCTTCGCCGCACTAATGCATAGAGCGCAAAGGTGCCGCCCTCACCCCGGTTATCGGCTTTTAAAACCAGGAAAACATATTTGATGGTGGTTTGAAGCGTGAGTGTCCAGATGATGCACGAGAGTGAACCAATGATCAATGTTTCACTGACCACCCGTCCATCAATGATCGCATTAAAAACATAGAGTGGGGAAGTACCGATATCTCCATAAATAATTCCAAGAGCAATTATTAATCCCGCTGCGGTAACCCTATTAGTCGGTATTTTCACTTTTAGTGGTTGTGCTTAGTTTGCTTCCAGTCCGCCATAGCTTTATAAAGACAAGTACGGATCCCGGGTTCTGCAGCAACTGCCGGCAAAGGTATATGCAAAAATCTATTCCTGCCAATACCGGCAGGAATTTTGCCTCCTGGTTACCGTTGCAATAAAATATGCCCGGGAACTCTTATATTTTAAAATCCCGTTAATGTAATTGGAGGAATGCCTGCATCGGTACATAAATCGTGACCCGATTGACCCGCATCTTGTAACTTTAATACGCGAAAATCTTCTAAATATGCTAGCCATACGTACGGTATTTGTTTTTTGCCTGGCCCTTTCTTCCGTTCCTTTCCTTTCTGCCCAGAGAATAGTCTATTCTGATTATGAAAAAGACGATAGTCGCCGTATGCCTTTTGAAGTTGCCGGTAAGATCAGCGGCAATTTCATGGTATATAAGAATACAAAGAACAAGCACTGGATAGTCATGTTTGATAACGATATGCAGCAGGTGGCAAAAGTGGAACAGGATTATATCCCCAATAACGACAAGGTGATCAATATCGATTTCTTTCCTTACGCCGATTTCTGTTACATGATCTACCAGTACCAGCGTAAGAATGTCGTGTATTGCATGGCATCCCGTGTTGATGGAAAAGGAAACAAGATAGGTGAAGTGATACAGTTGGATACCAGTCATATCGGGTTCTCCGCGAATAACAGTATCTACACGGCAATCACCAGCGAGGACAAGGGCCGGATCGGGGTCTTTAAAATAAACAGCCGGAATAAGAAGTTATTTTTGATGACAACCTTCTTGTATGATGACAACCTGCAATTGCTGAAAAGAAGCCGGCTAGAAATTCCGATGGAGGAAAGGACCGATAACCTCGGTGATTTTTCTCTCGATAACGATGGCGACATGGTGTTTTGTAAATTCTTCCGCAACAGTAATGATAATATCAGCCGCGCCGCGCTGATGATAAAATATGCGCAGGCCGATGCCCTGCTGGTAAAGGAGATCGGTATTGCTGAAACACAGCTGGATGAACTTCATATCAAAGTTGATAATGCCAATAAGCGCTATTTCCTTGCTTCCCTCTTCTACAAAGAGAAGAAAGGGAATATTGATGGCTTTTATTTTTTCGTTTGGGATAAGCCCTCCACAAAACAGCTTTATGAAAGCACTTATTCTTTTTCGGATGAACTCCGAAAAGAGGCGAGGGGAGATGCGACGATGAGGATGGCTTTCAATGATTTTTTTATACGGCAGATCATTACACGTCGTGATGGCGGGTTTATCATCGGCAGCGAATCTTTTTATACCACATCCCGTTTCAATAACTGGAACCGCTGGAACTATCTTTATAACTCACCCTTCTACTCACCTTATTCCAGTACTTATTATTCACCATATTTCAATAGTTCTTATTGGAACAACCGGTATAGCAACAGCCAGTCGGTACGTTACCATGCAGATAATCTCGCCATATTTTCCTTCAATGGAAAGGCACAGCTGGAGTGGAGCAATGTGATAGGTAAAAGCCAGTTCAGTGACGAATCGGATGATGTGGTGTCTTACCAGATGGTGAACACCGGGGGTCAACTCCATTTCCTTTTTAATATGCAGGAAAGACGTAATAACTTGCTAACCGACTTCAGTGTATCACCAGGAGGGGAACTCACACGTAATCCTACGCTAAAGAACCTGGATAAGGGACATGAATTCATGCCTAAATACGGAAAACAGGTCAGCGCCCGTCAAATGATCATTCCTTGTATTTATCGTAACTATATTTGCTTTGCAAAAGTAGATTACAATTAGACTGATCAAAGACGTCCATTATCCGTGACAGGAATCTTTAAACAGAAAAATCCGGCAAATATTTTTTTGCTGCTGCTGTTGGGGGTGCTTATCAAGCTTCCCAGTTTCATGCATCCCTATACGCCAGTCTCTAAGCCAGGCGATGGGATACTTTTCCAGCTTATTCTCGATGGTTTGAGGCCCTATGGCCAATCGACCCCAATGATCTATCCTTTGCTTGCTTTCCTTTTATTGTTCCTGCAGGCGATCCTGCTGAGTAATTTTATCAATACACAAAGGATGATGAGCAAGGCCAATTATTTCCCAGGGATGGCTTACCTGATCATCACCTCCCTGTTTCCCGAATGGAATCATTTCTCCGCTCCGCTGCTGGTAAACCTTATCCTTGTGGTAGTGCTTACTCAATTATTCAGGATCTATAACCAACCTAAGGCGCTTGGTTCTGTCTTTAATATCGGGCTGGCATTAGGTGTCGCTTCATTCCTGTTCCTTCCATCGCTAACATTCATCATCTGGATACTGCTGGCGCTGGCCGTTATGAGGCCCTTCCGGCTGAACGAATGGATCGTATGCCTGGTAGGAGTGACCACGCCTTTTTATTTTTATGCCATTTATCTTTTTGTCACCAATAGCTGGAGCTGGAATGAATTGTGGCCCTACCTTTCTTTGAAATTACCTACAGTAAAACAATCAGCGTGGTTAGCAGGCAGTGTGTTCTTATTGACCGTCCCCTTCCTGGCAGGAGGATATTACGTTCAGGAAAGCCTTCGAAGGATGCTGATACAGGTAAGGAAGGGCTGGAGCCTTTTGCTACTGTATCTGCTCGGCGCTCTTTTTATTCCTTTTGTAAATGGTACGGAAACCTTTGAGAATTGGATCATGGCAGCCATTCCGCTCGCGGCCTTCCATGCCTGTACCTATTTATATTCCTCACTCCGGATATTCCCTTTATTATTATTCTGGTTGTCTGTCGCTTTCATCATTGCATACCAGTTCTATGGACCAGGATGGTAAACAACTGACAACTGATAACTGTCAGTTGTCAACTATCAATTATCATCTAATGATTATCTTTGTCCTTCAATTCTCCACATGAAGTTTGGCGTAGTCGTTTTCCCCGGTTCAAATTGTGACAGGGATATGTATGATGCTTTGAAATATGACCTGAAGCAGGATGTTACCATGCTTTGGCACAAGGACAAGGACCTGGGCAAATTCAATACAGAAGATTGTATCATTCTTCCCGGCGGTTTTTCTTACGGTGATTACCTGCGTTGCGGCGCCATTGCCCGCTTCAGCCCCATGATGCAAAGTGTGATCGAATTTGCCAATGCGGGCGGGAAAGTGTTTGGCGTATGCAATGGTTTCCAGATCTTATGCGAGTCGCATTTACTCCCGGGTGCCCTGCTTCGAAATGGTCACCAGCAGTTCGTTTGTAAGAACGTGTTTATTACTAATCACACCGGCAAGATATATAAGATACCAGTGGCACATGGTGAAGGGAGATATTATGCGGATGACAAAACATTGGATGAGCTGGAAAGAAACGGGCAGGTGATCTTTTATTATTGCGATGAAAAAGGTCGGAGGACCGTGGCCTCCAATCCGAATGCCGCAACCCGGAATATAGCGGGTATTTGCAATGCCACCCGTAATGTTTTTGGTATGATGCCTCACCCTGAAAGGGCGTGCTCGCCAATTTTGGGCAATACCGACGGCCAGGAGATCATACGGACCCTGCTTATGGCCGAGCAACTTGTTCATTAAGAACTGCATCTATCATGTGTATAGGGCATTCGTCATTTTTCCATAAGATATATGACTCACATTTGTAGCTTTGTTTCTTAATTCTTTAACAGATAATATTATCCAAAAGCAGGACCTTTGCGTACTTACTTAAAAGCAGGATATATGAAAAGATCTTTCGGTATGGCAATAGTATTATTGATGGGAATGTCTGCTATGGCCCAGCTGAATCCTGTTAACTGGACTTTTACTGCCAAAAGAACCGGTGATAAAATGATCGAAGTGGAAATGAAAGCCACTATAGATGAAGATTGGCACCTGTATTCTCAGATACAACCGGAAGATGCCGTGATCCTGCCCACTACCTTTATTATTAACCCTAATCCCTTGTTTACGCTTGACGGTAAGATCATAGAAACCGGTAAGCTGGAAAAATTCACCGATAAGAAACTCGGTTTTTCAGCCAACCAGTATTCCAACACTGTGACCTTTGTACAAAGAATAAAGTTGCGGGGTAATGCCAAAACGAATGTGACCGGTACGGTGGAATTTCAGACCTGTGATAATAAGAAATGTTTACCTCCGCGGAGAGTTAGCTTTAGCGTGCCTGTTAAATAGAGTGAACCATTGTTGAGTAATATAGAACGGGTTCCCGCCAGGAACTCGTTTATTTTTAATGCCAGAACTACTATGCGGATCTCATCAAAGCAACTTTTGCTGTTATTACTAATCTCATTTTTCTGGACCATTTCACAGGCGCAGGATTCGTCTGCTATAAAAGGCTGGGCAGTTGAGAGCAAGAAACTAGGAGCGGGCAGGTATGAATTAATTTTCAGCGTACCTGTTTCGAATGGCTGGCAACTTTATGCCCCCAATCAACTTTTACTCGATGTAAAGACAACGGAACTCAAATTCACAGATTCAAGTATTATACAAGAGGGTGACTTCATATTACTGAGTGAACCGAAGAAAATAACGAGTTCTATTTTTGAGGGGGCTTTGGTAAATGTCTTTGAAACGAATACATCATGGAAAGCCATCATCAGCATAAAAGGAGATGCGCCGGCTAAACTCCAGGTGACAATGTTCTACACGTATGGGAAGAATGACGAATTCTATCCTTCTACGTTAGAAACATTCACCGTCCCACTCGAAGGAGGAGTAGAAGCCACCAGCATAAAAATTCCCTCTATAAACATCACCGCCCCGGTAAATAACTGCGGTGATGAAGGAACAAAGAATAAAAGTCTCATTGCTATATTTCTTCTTGGCCTGGTGGGAGGTTTGATCGCGTTGATCACTCCCTGCGTCTTTCCTATGATACCAGTGACCGTTACCTTTTTTACTAAAAGATCAGGCACCCGGAAAACTGGTATTCGAAATGCTATTCTTTACGGCCTGTTTATTTTCTTTATATACATATTAATTACACTCCCCTTTCATGTCGCAGGAAAGGCGATCAGTCCCGAGATATTCAATAATATATCGACGAATGTGTGGCTGAATCTTTTGTTCTTTGGCGTTTTCGTTTTCTTTGCCTTGTCCTTTTTTGGACTTTTTGAAATTGGATTACCAGCCGGACTTGCCAACAGGGCTGATTCCAGATCAGGATTGGGCAACCTTGGAGGGATATTCTTTATGGCCGGCACACTGGCCATTGTTTCTTTCTCCTGTACCGGTCCTATACTTGGAACATTACTGGTTGGTGTTGCGGATCAGGGAGCCTGGCCATTGACAGTTGGCGCGGCAGGATTTGGTTTAGCTCTTGGACTACCCTTTGCATTATTTGCTATGTTCCCTCACTGGCTGCAGTCCTTACCGAAGTCTGGTGGATGGATGACCGATGTAAAGGTTGTCCTTGGATTTCTCGAACTGGCACTTGCCGTCAAATTCTTTTCAAATGCCGATCTTGTTAAACAATGGGGTTTATTAAAAAGAGAGATATTCATCGGGCTGTGGGTATTGATAGGAATACTTATTGTTCTTTACCTGTTGGGAAAACTTAAGGTCGGTCATAGTTCGCCCATAAAAAAATTCTCTTTTGTTAGAATTGCATCCATTATACTTTTTTCTGCCATCACTATTTATTTTGTACCGGGTCTTACTAATTCAAAAGCAGCAGATCTTAGACTTATCAGTGGGTTTCCGCCACCAAGAACTTATAGCATTTATACAGTTAAAACAGGCAGGGCAGGTATCTATGATCCTATTCACAATGATTATAAGAAAGCCGTACAGCTGGCGAAAGAGCAAGGCAAACCTGTATTGATCGACTTTACCGGCTGGGCCTGTGTCAATTGCAGGAGAATGGAGGATAAAGTATGGAAAGATGATACGGTTGACAGCCTTTTCCGGACAAAGTTCATTGTTGTTTCTTTATACGTGGATGAAAAGAAAAAACTCCCGGTCCCGGAACAAACTGTCGAGAAGCTTTCAAATGGTACTGAGAAATCTATTGTTACAGTAGGAGATAAATGGGCCACTTTCCAGATCGAGAATTTCGGAGCAACTTCACAGCCACAGTATGCGATCATCAGTCCTGATGAAAAGGCGCTGACCAAAACCAAGTTTTATACTCCTAATGCCGCAAAATTCATTCAATGGCTGGAATGTGGGTTGGATGCATTTGAAAAAAGTAAAAAATAAATAACACTAAAGAAAAAGCCCCGCTCCTTTTCAGGAAAACGGGGCTTTTTCAATTTGGTGTCATTCTGTAGCAACCTTCCGGTATGGCAAGCAAACAAAAAACCTTGAAGTAATTTAATTTACTCCGGGTGGAGATACAGAATGACAAGAACTTATCTCTCTCCATAAGGAGAGGGGTGAGACTATAAAGCAATTTGTTTCTGCGTCATCAGCTTACGCAAGTTGATCAATCCATAACGCATACGACCCAGGGCAGTGTTGATGCTGCAATTAGTAGCTGCGGCAATTTCTTTAAAACTCATATCGGCATAATGTCTCAGTATGATCACTTCACGCTGGTCCTCCGGAAGACGCTGCAACATGTCACGAACACGATCGTGGCTCTGTCTCCGCATCATTGTGGTCTCGGCGCTGTCTTCTGAAAAATTAAGCACTTCAAAAATATCTTTGTCTTCGCTGTTGCGGATCGTTGGGGAACGTTTCACTTTGCGGAAATGATCCACGCAAAGGTTATGTGCGATACGCATGGCCCAGGGAAGGAACTTTCCTTCTTCTGTATAACGGCCGCCCCGCATGGTGTCGATGATGCGGATGAATACATCCTGGAAGATATCTTCCGCCAGGTATTTGTCTTTTACCAGGAACTGGATCGACGTGTACAGTTTATCCTTATGTCGCAGCACCAGGGTTTCCAGCGCATCGAGATTTCCATCCTGGAACAGGTGGATCAATTCATGGTCGGTCTTTTTTAATAAAGCTTTCATAACTCCTACAGGTTTGGGTTGCTCCGTAATGCAATGGCAATACAGGATGGTTCATTAGATATTGGTTGCTCAAAAAATAAATCGGAAAAAAGAAGTAGAAGTTATGCTTATAGGCGGGTATGTTTTTGATTTTTCATTGATTTGGGATATTGGAGTTTAAAAATAGAATTTTCTGCGAAAACTCCAAACAAATGCTTTGCTCATACGTAACTTTATTAGCTAAGAAAATGTTAATGATTTAGAGAGAAAACAAAGCCCTCCAAGGGGTTACATTTGTGTGACGCAAAATGGAGACCAGAATAAAAGGGAACAATCCCGTCAAACCGAAGACCGTAATTTCCGCAGAAAACATCCTAATTAAAGGAGCAAGGGTACATAACCTCAAAAACATCGAGGTTCAAATTCCCCGAAATGAGTTGATCGTTGTCACCGGTGTTTCCGGTTCCGGTAAATCCTCTTTAACTATCGATACCCTCTATGCTGAGGGACAGCGCCGCTATGCTGAAAGTCTTAGTGCTTATGCCCGCCAGTTCCTCAACCGGATGAATAAACCCGACGTGGATTATATCAAAGGATTGTGTCCTGCCATTGCGATCGAACAAAAAGTGAGTACAAGAACACCGCGAAGTACGGTCGGCAGTATGACCGAGATCTATGATTATCTCCGTCTACTTTTTGCGAGGATAGGAAAGACAATATCTCCTGTTTCAGGTAAGGAAGTAAAAAAGGATGATGTAACGGATGTACTTAATGCCATTGCTCAATTAAAAGAAGGAGATAAGATCTTTATCCTGGCTACATTCAAGCAACATAAGAACAGGGATATTAAAGAAGAGCTGAATATTTTGACGCAGAAAGGATTCTCCAGGGTCTTTAGCCAAGAGACCATAGACGGGAGACGGAAGACCGGAGTAAAGACCTCAGAAACGGGAGCCACTCACAGGATCGAAGAGTTGCTGGAACTAAATGATAAAGAACTTAAGTCCAAAAAAATATCGCATATACTGGTTGACAGGATCGTAGTGAAGGAATTTGACGATGATGATAAACACAGAATAAGTGATTCGATCGGAACGGCTTTTTACGAAGGCGAAGGAGACGTTTATCTTGAGGTCCACTCTTCTGACTCCGGACTTCTGACTTCCAACTTACTCCATTTCAACAACCGTTTTGAATTGGACGGAATGCAATTTGAAGAGCCACAACCCAATCTTTTTTCTTTCAATAATCCATTTGGCGCTTGTCCAACCTGCGAGGGTTTTTCACAGGTACTGGGAATAGATGCAGACCTCGTTATCCCTGACAGGAGATTAAGTGTATATGATGGCGGCGTTGCGCCCTGGAAAGGTGAGAAATTGGACTGGTGGAGACAAAATTTTGTAAAGGGTGCCAAAAAATTCGACTTCCCCGTTCATAAGGCTATTGCTGATCTTTCAGATAAACAGTACAAGCAACTATGGGAAGGCAGTAACGGTGTGTATGGCATCAATGATTTCTTTAAGGATGTGGAATCACAATTATATAAGGTACAGTACCGGGTGTTGTTGAGCCGTTATCGCGGACGAACAGAATGCCCGGATTGTAATGCGTACCGCCTGAGGAAAGAAGCTCTTTATGTAAAAGTAGGAGGTAAACATATAGGTGAGCTAAGCGCCATGCCCGTAAAGGACCTGGTAAAATGGTTTGATGAGTTGAATAAAAAACTCAGCGCTCATGATAAAGAAATTGGAAAAAGGATATTGCTTGAACTGGATAACCGTCTTGCTACCTTATTAAAAGTAGGGCTGGGTTATCTTACTCTCAGTCGTCTTGCCAACAGCCTTAGTGGTGGTGAGAGTCAGCGTATCCAACTGACGAGGAGCCTTGGCAGCAATCTTACCAACTCCTTATATATACTGGATGAGCCTTCGATCGGTCTGCATTCCAGGGATACGGCCAACCTTATTAAAGTGCTGAAAGAATTGAGGGACCTTGGTAACACCGTTGTTGTTGTGGAACATGATGAGATGATGATGAGGGAAGCTGATCATATCATAGATATGGGACCATTAGCTTCGCACCTGGGCGGTGAAATAGTGGCCGAAGGTAATTATGATGATATCGTCTCCAACCCCGCAAGTCTCACGGGTAAATACTTAAGTCATCAATTGAACATCAACCCACCCAAACAGGTACGCAAGTGGAACTGTTCGATCAAGGTAGAGGGAGCCCGGCAGAATAACCTGCAGAACATAACGGTAGAATTTCCCCTGAACGTTCTTTGCGTGGTGAGTGGAGTAAGCGGCAGTGGTAAGACAACACTGGTTAAACAAATATTGTATCCTGCCTTGCAAAAGATGAAAGGGGAGTTTGGTGAAAAGATCGGTTACCATAAGCAGGTCACAGGTGATGTGGACAGTATTGCGCAAATAGAAATGGTCGACCAGAACCCCATAGGAAAATCATCCCGGAGCAATCCGGTAACCTATATCAAAGCTTATGATGAGATAAGGGACCTGTTTGCCAAACAACCTTTAAGCAAGATGCGTGGTTTTCAGCCAAAACATTTTTCCTTTAACGTGGATGGTGGAAGATGCGATACTTGCAAGGGTGAAGGTGAGCAGGTGGTAGAGATGCAGTTCCTCGCTGATGTACACCTTATTTGTGAATCTTGCGGCGGTAAAAGATTCAAGGAAGAAGTGCTGGATGTAAAGTATAAGGATAAAAGCATTTTCGATGTGCTGGAGATGAGTGTGGATGAAGCGATCGATTTCTTTTATGATGAGAGAAGCCTCGCCAAAGCCATCCAGCCATTGAGTGATGTAGGATTGGGATATGTTAAGCTTGGACAATCATCCGGGACGCTGTCAGGTGGAGAAGCACAGCGGGTGAAACTTGCCTCCTTTCTCGGAAAAGGGAGAGCAGGCAATAAGATCCTTTTCATTTTTGATGAACCTACCACTGGTCTTCATTTCCATGATATCAATAAACTATTGACCTCTTTCAATGCATTGATCGAACAAGGGCATTCCATCATTGTGATAGAGCATAACACAGATGTTATCCGCAGCGCCGATTGGGTGATAGACCTCGGACCCGAAGCAGGCGATGAAGGGGGTAACCTCGTATTTGCGGGTAAGCCTGGCGATCTTAAAAAGAATAAGTCAAGCCACACAGCCGCTTATCTATAGTAAGATAATTTGATTACCGGAGTTTATCCAATGATTTGATCAGCTTCTGATCCTTACGGATATTCCTGTATGCCATGTAATAGCCAATAGTTATCAGGAAAGGAAGGATGGCGAAAAGCGCTAAGGTCGGTCGGCTCAGTTTATTCATTTGCAGAATGTATAGCACGATGATCGCTATCGAGATCAATAAGCCGGCAAGGCAAAGTTTTATCTGGAGTGGCCGGTCTTTATACAAAAAAATAGCAGCGCCAGAAAGTATAAGGGAGGCGCCCGTAAGTATCAGCAGTATAAAATCACTGTCGGCTTTAATGACCTTATCTGCTTCAATGCCCTTTTCCATTGCTTTACCTATAACGAAAGGAAACATAAAACTCAGCAGGGCTGCCAGGGTGGCAAGGAGTAACCAAAGTGTTTGCTGACGCTGTATCATAATTCCGTTTGATTTTTTTTATTTCGGGGTCAGGCCGCTGCAGTGGCCCGGCCCTTTACCCTAATTCAGGATAAAGGGGGAATTGCTTCATGAAATTTTTTACTTCTTCTTTCACAGAGCCGATCTGTTTCTCATCATCGATATTCATTAATATCTTATCCAGAAGCTCCACTATTGTTTCCATATGTCCTTCTTTCATTCCTCTTGTTGTAACAGCAGGTACACCGATGCGGATGCCAGAAGTAATGAAAGGTGATTTATCATCAAATGGCACCGCATTTTTATTGAGCGTGATATGCGCTTTATCCAATGTCTCCTGTGCTTTCTTACCCGTCAGGTTTTTATTGCGAAGATCGATCAGCATAAGATGATTGTCGGTTCCATTGCTGATCAGGTTATAACCACGATCTACAAAAGCTTTGGCCATAGCCTGAGCATTACTGATCACTTGTTTGCCATAGGATCTGAAATCCTCTGAAAGGATCTCTCCAAAAGCAACAGCTTTTGCGGCAATGACATGCTCCAGCGGTCCACCCTGTGAACCCGGAAAAACAGCGAGGTCAAGTAAGGAACTCATCATCCTTAAATTTCCTTTGGGATCTTTCAAACCCCATGGATTCTCAAAATCATGACGAAGCATGATGATGCCACCCCTGGGACCTCTTAATGTTTTATGGGTAGTCGAGCTTACGATATGACAATGATCAAAAGGATCGTTAAGTAAGCCTGTGGCGATCAGGCCGGCAGGATGGGCAATGTCTGCGAATATTACAGCCCCTACTTCATCAGCAATGGCACGGATGCGTTTATAATCCCAGTCGCGGCTATAAGCGGATGCACCGCAAATGATCATCTTTGGTTTCTCTTCCCTTGCTTTGGCTTCCAATTGGTCATAGTCCACAATACCTTCTTTAGTAACACCGTAGTGAATAGCCTGGTATGTTTTGCCGCTGAAATTGGCAGGACTTCCGTGAGTAAGATGACCACCCATGCTCAGGTCGAGACCGAGAAATTTTTCACCGGGTTTCATCACAGCGAGAAACACTGCACCATTGGCCTGGGCCCCGCTATGTGGTTGCACATTGGCCCAACTGCAGTTGAATATTTTTTTCAAACGCTCAATGGCCAGCGTTTCGATCTCATCCACCACTTCACAACCACCGTAATATCGTTTGCCGGGATATCCTTCCGCGTATTTGTTGGTGGGCACCGTTCCCATTGCCTGCATTACCTCAAGCGATGTAAAATTTTCAGAGGCTATCAGTTCGATACCGTGACGCTGGCGGTCCAATTCTTTTTTAATGAGATCAAAGACCAAACTGTCCTTTTGCATAATACTTATTGGGTTGATGCACGTGTATAGCAATTACCAATGCAAATGTAAGTGAGCTGTGAATGTGATACTTATCTCCAGGGAAGTTTTTGTTTATCTCAAATACCTTACTTTCGTTGGCCTTTGATTAGTTACAAAAACAGTTAGCTTATAAATGAAAGCTATTATTCCCGTCGCCGGCGCAGGCACCAAGCTGCGTCCTCATAGTTACACACAGCCTAAAGCTTTGATACCACTGGCAGGAAAATCAGTTCTCAGTATCATTATAGACCAGTTGAAGCAGGCAGGTATCAATGAATTCGTATTCATTGTAGGCTACCTGGGCGAAAAAATACAGGATTATGTAAAGAGCAAGTATCCGGAGATCACGGCGCATTATGTGCACCAGGTCGACAGGCAGGGTGTGGGCCATGCGATCCGTTTAACAAAGAACATAGTAGGAAATGATGAAGCTTTCGTTGTATTAGGTGATACGATCTGCGAATATGATATACAAGAGGTGGTAAGTAGTCCTTATTCCATGATAGGTGTCAGAAAAGTGGATGATCCGCGTGACTTTGGTGTGGCGGAAATTGAAGAGGATGGATTTATCAGTCATGTTGTCGAAAAACCACAGATCCCTAAATCAAATATGGCGCTCGTAGGCGTCTATAAGATCAAGGAATCAGCACAGATGTTTCAATGTATTGAGAATAATATCCGCCAGGGACTGCGTAGTCATGGTGAGTACAGTCTCACTGATGCGCTGGATTGCATGATCCAGATGGGCGCCAAATTCAAATCCTTCAAAGTTGAGAACTGGTTTGATTGTGGTAAGAAAGAAACATTGCTGGAGTCCAATGCCACCTTGCTAAAGAAGTATGCCACGGATATCGATACAGCGCAATTTGAAAATACACTCATCATTCCGCCCGTCAGCATCGGTACCGGTTGCAGTATAAAGAATTCGATCATCGGTCCCAATGTTGCCATTGGAGAAAATACTAAACTCGATTATTCCATTATCAAAGATTCTATCGTCGGGTCCTTCTCCAATCTATTCGATATAGTACTTGATGAATCCGTGATCGGCAGCGATACCCATCTCCGGGGTGAAAGCCGTTCTCTGAATATTGGCGACAATACGAGTATAGACCTCGGATAAAAGTCCGTAGTCTTTAGTCATTAGCCTTTTCATCAGGATGAATGCTCATCATTATCTTTGCGACCACTAATGACGAACGACTAATGTTTGCATTCTCTAACCGTGTTACCAAACTCTTCGGAATAAAGTATCCCATCATCCAGGCCGGAATGATCTGGGCCAGCGGCTGGCGTCTTGCTAGCGCTGTCAGTAATGCCGGGGGTCTGGGTATTATTGGAAGCGGGTCTATGTACCCGGATGTTCTGCGGGAGCATATCCGTAAATGCAAGACGACCACTTCTCAACCCTTCGGAGTGAATGTGCCTTTGCTTTACCCTGATATCGATAAACATATACAAATAATACTGGAAGAGGATGTAAAGATCGTATTCACTTCTGCAGGCAACCCGAAAACATTGACAGGTATCCTGAAAGAGAAGGGAGTGACAGTGGTCCATGTGGTGAGTTCTTCAAAATTTGCAAAGAAGTCCCAGGAAGCGGGTTGTGATGCGGTGGTAGCGGAGGGGTTCGAGGCGGGTGGACATAACGGGCGGGAAGAAACAACAACTATGGTATTGATACCCGCTGTAACGGCAGCGGTAAATATCCCGGTGATCGCAGCGGGCGGTATTGTAAATGGGCGTCAAATGCTGGCCGCCATGGTGTTGGGAGCAGAGGGAGTACAAATGGGGAGCCGGTTTGTTGCCAGTGAAGAAGCCTCTTCACACATAAGTTTTAAAAAAGCTGTAACGGGTATGGAAGAGGGCGGTACCATGCTTACGATGAAGCAACTCACACCGGTCAGGTTAATAAAAAATAAATTTTTTGACCAGGTGCAGGCAGCGGAGTTGAGGGGAGCAACTAAAGAAGAGATGCAGACGTTATTAGGCAGGGCCAGGGCTAAAAAGGGAATGTTTGAAGGGGATCTAGATGAAGGGGAACTGGAGATAGGTCAGGCAGGGGCTTTATTCGATAGTATTTTACCGGCGGCGGATATCGTAAATAACGTTTGGCAGGAATTTACAGACGGTTTGTCAAATCCGGTGAAAATGCTTTAATTTTAACCACCGCCATTGCCGGAATTTTGAAAAAAGTGAGAGTGAATTGAGTGAAGGGTTATTAAAAACCGTTCAAAACAAAAACGATGAAACAAAAATTTCTTCTGCTGGGGTTCAGCCTGCTCGGCTTCGTTGCCGTAAAAGCAGCTGGTAAGGATCCTGGTCCCGGTCCGGGACCCGGTGACGGAAAAAAGGATGATGTAAATGGTTTTGTTATTCATGCGGAAACAAGAAAGCCGCTAAAGGATGTTAGCATCACAGCCTATAATGTGACCAAAAAAGAGAAAGTGGTGATCACAGAAGAGGATGGCAGTTTTTCTTTCGATGATCTGAAGCCAGGTACCTACAAATTTGTTTTTGAAAAAGCCGGTTATCGCAAATCAACCAAAGAAAAAGTGGTGGTAAAAACTGACGAAGGCTTCCAGTTGAATATTGAGATGATAGAGAATAAGGATTTCGATATCATTCCTTCTCCTGGTAGTTTTAGTGGATTATAAGATCTTATTATATTACTGTAAAAGTCCTCCACCGGAGGACTTTTCTTTTGTAAGGATCGGAATATCGAACAGAAGAACAAGGAATGTCGAATTTCGAAGTTTCGTGATTACTTCATCATTCCTTGTTCGATATTAGCATAACCCGGAACTGGGAGAATGGAGGTATCGTTTTAGGGTAAAGTATAAGTATTATAAACAAACAATCCCGCTGATGCGGGACTGTTTGTTTTCATGGCTGGTTTAAGCTAACACGGATCTTTAATCGAGATCCATGTCAAAGTCATCATCTTCTTTCTGTATGTTGAATTTTTTATGCTTCTCCAGGAAGTTGCGATACTTATTATATACCTGTTCGGATGCTTTCTTTCCATTGATGAAAAGCTCACCATCTTTATGTTTGAGGTTATAGTTCTCTTTTTTATTGATCAGACCATCATTTTCCAGGCCATCCACAAAATTTTTGAATTCTTTTAGATCAGCTTTTGCTTTTTCGATCTCCACTTTAGCGTTAGCGAGTTCTTTTTCCATTTTCGGACCCAGGTCTTTCATTTCATCCCGTAATTTTTTCATCTCCTCTTCGAGTTTTTTCATATCTACGTCCTTGACCTTATCCATATCCACTTTTATTTTATCCCAATCCACTTTTGCCAATGACTCCTGTAACTCTTTCTGCATTTTGGAGAGATCAAGATCCTTCAGCGATTCAGACAACTCGATCTTTACCTTATCCAGGTCCATCTTCATTTTATCCCAATCCACTTTACCAAGTGATTCCTGCAGATCTATTTTCAGTTTTTCAAAGTCCACATCCTTCATCGCTTTTTCTATATCGAGTTTTAATTTTTCTCCATCAAATCCTTTGAACGTTTCTTCCAGCTCCTTCCTCAATTTTTCCATGTCCACACTAAAGTCAGCTGCATTAAGCTCGTCGATCACATCATCAAGGTCACGCACCTTTTTATCCTTATCTGATAGTTTTTTATTTGGTATGGTATCATTTTGCGACCCTTCATATCGCCCCGGGCTTTGTTTGTGATCCCATGATACAAGTCCTGCAGTAAGGATAAGAGCAAAAAGAGCAAGAAGGAGGTTAGGGTTTTTTACGATTGCTGGTTTCATACATTAGCGGTTTAAACAGTGATGATTTTGTTTTCACGAAATACTTCGTATCAAATATACGATTGTTTTCGTATTGCGTGACGCATAGCCTGGCATAAAGAAAACTTTAACAAAAGGCATCGCTATAGACGGCGTCGGAGAGGATCAGTTTTTTCGGAAGGCCCATCGTATCATTTCCTTCCAGCTTGGTTTTTTACCATACATCAATATACCTGTACGGTAGATCTTTCCGGCAAACCATGTTGTGAAAATAAATCCGGCCACGAGGATGATCATAGAAAGGCCCAGTTGCCACCAGGGCACGGTACCCGGAACACCAAAGGGGATACGGATCATCATGATGATGGGGGAACTAAATGGTATCATACTACCCCAGAAAGCTACAGGACCCGTAGGATCTTTTATTACAGCTCCCATCATCAGCATAGAGAAGATAATGGGCATCATCAAAGGAAAACTAAGCGATTGTGCTTCCCGCATATCTTCATTAACAGCGCTGCCCATGGCAGCAAACAGTGAGGAATAAAAGAAAAAGCCTCCCATCAAATAAAAAATAAAAAAGAAGAAAAGCAAAGGGATATTTGTACTGGTGAAAACCGTCTGTACCCCACCAATGATATTGTTCATCGAACTACTGCTCCCGATATTGCTCACATTATAGATGATCATGATAAAACTAAGCCAGATCAGTATCTGCGTAAAAGCCACCATCCCTATGCCGATTATCTTACCCAACATCAGTTGGAAAGGTTTGACGGATGAAATGATCACTTCGGCAATGCGGTTGGTCTTTTCTTCCATCACACCCATCATTACCTGCGATCCATAGAGCATCAAAATGATATAGATGAGTATGGCAGCTACAGATCCAATAATGCTCGCTATTCCTGAATTGGCATTTTTATCTTTGATATTGATGGGAGAAATGGTTACCAGGCTTGTCTCCATCACTTTTTTCTTGTTCTCGTCGATACCCAACTTTTCATTCTTTACCTCGCTCCAGATACTGTTCAGTTTTTTCTGGATCATGTAACTGCTTTCGAGACCCATGGTGCGTTTGGTCTCGAGGGAAAGATCTTTCAGACCTGTTTCCCAATTGGCATTCGCAGGGATCACCACAAACCCATCGTATTCCGTTTTGTCGAGTGTTGAACGCAAAATGGCGGGAGCTGTAGTGACATAGTATAATACAGCACTACTGTCAAGCCGGTTCTCCCTGGCAATACGGCCCGCATCAAAATAGCCGGAAGAATCCACCACTGCTACATTTAATTTCTTGCCGGAACTGTTGGCCAAATAAGTGGATCCGAAAATGAGCAGCACATATAATAAGGGGAACAATATGGTGCTCAGGATAAATGTTTTTTTTCTGACCTTGGTAAGGTATTCCCTTTTTATGATGAGCCATATCTTATGCATGACAATAGATTAAGGTTGTTTAAATGGATTGGAACTGCCGTGTCGAAGGAGTTCCTTCCACCAGCCGGATAAAAATATCGTTGAGCGTTGGCAATATTTCGTTGAATGAATAAACGGTTATGTTGTTGCTGAGCAAATACTGCAACACCTCGTTGGG
This sequence comes from Chitinophagaceae bacterium, assembly GCA_035526625.1. GTDB lineage: Bacteria > Bacteroidota > Bacteroidia > Chitinophagales > Chitinophagaceae > JJ008. The sequence goes on along the minus strand of DATLCB010000219.1, from coordinate 2,297 downwards.
ACTTTTTCCTTCTCGTATTCTTACGACCTGTTGACCCTTCTTCATACTCATGATCTCAAAAGGAGCAAAGGGATCAGCCGTAAGGATATTTTCAGCTCCTATACTATAAAGATTCTCTTTAAAATCCTGCTTCACCTGTTTAACAGTACCATCCAGTATCTTCTTCCCTTTATTCACCAATACGATCTGGTCGCAGATCTCTTCTACCTGTTCCATCCGGTGCGTACTGAAGATGATAGTAGTCCCGTTTTGCGCCAGGTTGAATATCTCATCTTTAATAAGGTTGCTGTTCACCGGGTCCAAACCACTGAAAGGTTCATCCAGGATCACTAATTTAGGATTGTGCAGTATCGTAGTAACAAATTGCAGCTTCTGGCTCATTCCCTTTGAAAGATCTTCTACCTTTTTATTCCACCAGGTCTCCATTTCAAATTTAACGAACCACTCCTTGATCTTTGAAAGAGCATCGGCTTTGCTCAGCCCTTTTAATTGTGCCAGGTACATGGTCTGCTCACCGATCTTCATCTTCTTATATAATCCCCTTTCTTCCGGCATATAGCCTATCTGCGAAACATCATTGATCGGGTCGAACTTCTTACCATCAAAAATGATCTCGCCTTCATCAGGATAAAATATACCGGTGATCATCCTTATCAGTGTCGTTTTACCTGCGCCATTGGGTCCCAGTAAACCGAATATTTGCCCGCGATCCACTGACAGGCTTATATCATCCACTGCCTTTTGCGAAGAAAAATGCTTTTTCAGGTGCTTGAGTTCCAGGATGGGCATACAGATGGTTTGTCCGCAAAAATACTTGTCCTTCGTGAATAGGGGAGGAAATTAGGTAAACTGGTCATACAGGGGTATGAACTGCCTGAAGCACGGGTAAAATTCTTAAACAGTGAATACCTAATGGAATGTGTTCTCTTTCCTATACGTAAATTGCCATGTTATTCATAAAGGCATATCAACTCTTGAAGCAGTGATCAACGATGGCCTGCGCCACTCTTTCTCCATCCATAGCAGCGCTAACGATACCACCTGCATAACCGGCCCCTTCTCCACATGGATAAAGATTTTCAAGCTGGGGATGCTGCAGGGTTTTGACATCCCGAGGTATCCGCACAGGCGACGAGGTCCGTGATTCCGTAGCTACCAGCACCGCTTCATTAGTAAAATATCCTTTCATCTTTTTGCCATATTCTTTAAAAGCCTGCTGCAATCTTTTATGAATAAAAGATGGTAAGACCTCTTTTAATGAAGATGACCGGATCCCGGGAAGATAGGAGCAACCGGGAACGGTACTTGAGATCTTATTTTCCGCAAAATCAACCAGCCGTTGAGCAGGGGCGACGAAGTTCCCTCCTCCGGCTTTAAATGATTTTTGTTCTACCGATCGTTGGAATTCCAGGGCAGCCAAAGGCCCCCATTCATTATAGTGCTGCCAGTCTTTTTCTTCTACAGCTACCACGATACCGCTATTAGCAAAAGGGTTATTTCTTTTTGAAGGGCTCCAGCCATTTACCACCAGCTCGCCGGGAGATGTTGCGGCGGGGGCAATGATACCACCCGGGCACATGCAAAAGGAAAAAACAGCTTTCCCATCCACCTGCTCTACCCAGCTATAAGCAGCGGGTGGCAAAAAAGGATCTCTGCTGCATGTAGCCTGGAGCAAAGCAGAGCCGTGATATTGAGAGCTGTCGATCAAAGACTGTGGATGCTCTACGCGGACACCCAACGCAAAGGACTTGGCTTCGATGAGAATATTATTTGTATGCAATAACTCAAAAATATCCCGGGCCGAATGCCCGGTAGCAAGAATGACTGACCTGGCTTCTATGGAATCGCCATCTGCTGTTCTCACGGCTTTGATCTTATTATCTTTTAAAACAAGGCCGGTCAATTTTTTTTCAAAGTGAAATTCACCGCCATGTCCGATGATTGATCTCCGCATTGCCGTAATGATCTGGGGTAGTTTGTTGGTGCCGATATGCGGATGCGCTTCATATAATATCTTTTCTTCAGCGCCAAAATGCACGAACAGGTTAAGGATACGGTTGATGTCACCTCTTTTACTGCTCCTGGTATAAAGTTTACCATCGCTGTAGGTGCCGGCTCCCCCTTCACCAAAGCAATAATTGCTTTCAGGGTTCACTTGTCCTTCTTTATTCAAAGCAGCAAGATCACGCCGGCGTGCCTTAACATCTTTTCCCCTCTCGATAATGACGGGTTTTATACCCGCTTCGATCAATTTCAATGCGGCAAAGAGTCCCGCAGGCCCTCCACCCACTATGATG
>DATLCB010000218.1:0-4357 GCA_035526625.1 Chitinophagaceae bacterium | reverse complement strand
TTGATTCAATGAATCCTTTATCCATTCATCTGGTCCATTTGCATAAAAAAGGATATAATCAGAACCGCTGATGGTTCCATCTCCACCATCCACAACAGCAAGAGGGTTTTCCAAAAGGTCATCCGTTACCCGTCCATTATTAGCTTCATTCAGCATCTGCCCTCCGTTCCCGTAAAGCCTGATGGAAGCCGAGGAAAGATTAGAGGTATTCACACCCAAACTATTCAAAAAGGGGACATCGACCTTATAGATTCCGGGACCCTTAACTCCCAGCTTATACCAATTACCCGTAGCCAATACCGAATTGGACGTATAACTTCTTTGTGCCAGTCCTGGCAAACAAGCGACTATTAAGCTTCCGACAAGTAAGAAAAGTCTTTCCTTCATGATCATTCTACACCCCGTTTGGAGGGATTTTCGGTTCAAAAAAAGTAGTTCTGCGCAAGCCTTATTCCCGAAAGTGCATATATTCGCAAACCCGGCAGGTAAAACTTATCACAGGTGCAATATTTTACCCTCAACCGGCGTTAAAAATATTCCAATTCATAGGTTTATGCAAAAAACAATGAGCGTGAAAAACTTAACTATCCTTTTATCCTGTATAGTACTGCTGGCATCCTGTAAAAATGGGGGCCTTTTCAAGAAAAAACAAGATAAATCAAGTGTAACAGGCTGGAATTACAACGATAAGAACCAGGGGGGATACCGTGTTTCCAAAGCTAAGGAACAGGGTCTTGGCCCCGGTCTTGTTTTTGTCCAGGGCGGTACCTTTACCATGGGTCAAACGGAGGAAGATGTGATGGGCGATTGGAATAATATTCCCCGCCGTGTATCGGTCCCCTCCTTTTATCTCGACCGTACTGAAGTAGCCAATGTACACTACAGGGAATACCTCCACTGGTTATATGGTGTTTTTGATCCAAGTGATCCCGCCAATGCTAAGATCATCGAAGGCGCACTTCCGGATACGTTAGCCTGGAGAAGTGAACTGAGTTATAATGAGCCGATGGTGGAATTCTATTTCCGTCACCCGGGCTTCAACGACTATCCTGTGGTGGGCGTTACCTGGAGACAAGCCAAAGACTTTTGTCTTTGGAGAAGCGACAGGGTAAATGAAAAAGCCTTGATGAAGGAGGGTTTTGTAAACAAGAATAACCTGAAACCCGGCGCACAGCAGGGTGATAATAACTTTACCACTAAGTCTTACCTGCTTGGCCTTTATACAGCGCCTCCCGGTAAATTACCAAAAGCAAAAAAAGGAGAGCCTAAAACAACTGTTGCCAGTATGGAATCAGGCGTTCTATTGCCAGACTACCGTCTTCCTTTTGAAGCGGAGTGGGAATACGCGGCCTATGGTCTTATCAACCAAAACCCTCGTCCTAGCACCAAAGAAGGAAAAAGAGGTGAAGAGTTACAATCCAATAAACAATTATACCCCTGGGCACAAAATATCAATGGTCTTCGCGATACACGTCGCGGAAGCTGGCAGGGTACTTTCCTCGCCAACTTCAAAAGAGGTTCGGGTGACAACGCCGGTGTGGCCGGAGGTTTGAACGACCGTGCTTTTTACACAGCACCTGTTGAGTCTTTCTTCCCCAATGGTTTCGGTATCTATAATATGGCGGGTAATGTGAACGAGTGGGTGGAAGATACTTACCGTCCTTTATCAACGCTAGACTTCGATGATATGCCCGCTCCTTTCCGCGGTAACAAATACAAAAAATTGTATGTAGCTGATTCATCTTCTATGGATCCTTCTACACGTTACGAGAAAGACAGTACCGGTCGTGTAAGAATGGCTGATGTTACAGAAGCAGAAAGCAAGAACCGCAGGAACTACCAGCGTGGTAATGTGATCGACTTCCTTGATGGTGACTCTTTATCACAATCTTCTTATGGATATGGTGTGACAACGCTTATCCATACAGAAAAATCAAAAGTGTACAAAGGTGGTAGCTGGAACGATCGTCCTTACTGGCTTACACCGGGCAGCCGTCGTTTCCTCGAAGAAGATCAATCCCTCAGCACTCTTGGTTTCCGTTGCGCTATGAACCGCATGGGAAGCCCTGAAGGTAATAAGCGTAAAACTGGCCAGCACTATAAAACACGCCGACAAAAAAGATAATTTCTTTTCAATATTAAGACCCGTCTCGTTCCAACAAGACGGGTTTTTTGTGTCTGGCGCCTCCTGGGCGTAGCCGAAGGAAGGGCGTCTGACACATATCCAAGGGTGTGTGACACCTGTATTAAAAACTAACTTTGCACCATGCAGATCGAAGAACTATATCAACTCTATAAAGAATATCCTTCCGTACAAACCGATACCCGCAAACTAAAAAAGGATGACATTTTTTTCGCCCTGAAAGGAGAAAATTTTAATGGAAACGCATTTGCCCGGCAAGCGATCGATGCGGGGGCAGCTTATGCGATCATAGATGATAAGCAATACGAGATAAAAGGTAAGACCATTTTAGTACCCGATGCGCTTGGATCATTGCAGCAACTGGCAAAATATCACCGCGAGCAGTTCACCATTCCTTTTATAGCGATCACGGGCAGCAATGGAAAAACCACTACCAAAGAACTGGTGCATGCAGTATTGTCCTCTTCTTTCAAGACCTGGTCAACAGAAGGTAATCTTAATAATCATATTGGCATCCCGCTTACTATTTTGAAAATACAGCAGGGTGCTGAACTCGCTGTAATCGAAATGGGCGCCAATCATCAGGGGGAAATTGCTTCTTATTGTACCTATGCCTTACCTACTCATGGACTGATCACAAATTGCGGGAAGGCCCATCTCGAAGGTTTTGGCAGTGAGGAAGGTGTGCGAAAAGGAAAGGGGGAATTGTTCGACCACCTGCGCACACTTACACATGGAATCGCTTTTGTGATGTGGGATTATGACTACCTGCAGGAAATGAGCAAAGGTATTAGCGGCATTATCAAATATGGCACAACAACAGAAGCGCATGTGATCGGGAATATACAACAGGCAGAACCTTATTTGCAGGTGAATATCACACAGGGAATGAATAAAGCTGGTATCGCGACACAATTAGCGGGAGATTATAACCTGCCTAATGTACTGGCAGCGGTAACGATTGGCAAACATTTCAATGTGCCGGAAGAAAAAATAAAAGCTGCTATTGAGAATTACCAGCCTTCCAACAGCCGCTCACAGGTAGTAACCAGTGGAACCAACACTATTATGCTGGATGCTTATAATGCCAATCCAAGCAGTATGAAAGCAGCCATAGAGAATTTTTCAAAGATCCAGGCAGCGGAAAAGATCCTGGTATTGGGTGCTATGGCAGAATTGGGTACCGGAAGTATCGCCGAACACCAGGCGATCGTTGATATCATTCACCGCTATGATTGGAAAAAAGTGGCATTGGTAGGTGGTGATTTTTTAAAGGTGCAGCATCCTTATCTACAGTTCAAAGATGTGGAAGAAGCGAAAAACTGGTTCCAGCAACAATCATTTCAACACACTCATTTTCTTATTAAAGGCAGCCGGCGTATGCAGATGGAGAAAGTTATCGGGTGAGAGAGTGCACACGGATAACACTGATTGAATAGATTGGCTGCACCCTCAGACTTTGTTTATGGATTTACACTGTTATTTTCTGCATAGCAGTAAATGACCCGTGATGATCAGTTTCATCTGCGTCATTCCGTGTGCTTCTCTCCATTAAGTTTTCCAAATTAGGAACGGTATTAGATCCTTCAATAACGACCTTTGCATCCAGATCGAACGAACATGAGTGAACAAAGAAGACATCGCGGCTATCTATCCTCCTCACTGGGCTGCCGATGTCCGCGATGCCGGGAAGGCAAGCTTTTTAAAAATCCTGTTACATTCCGGTTCAAAAGGAACATGGAGATGAATGAAAAATGCCTGGTGTGCAGACAACCATCGGAAATAGAAGTTGGATTTTACTATGGAACCAGTTATGTGAGTTACGTCCTAACCGTAGCTATTAGTGTGGCTAGCCTGGTAGCCTGGTATTTTTTAATTGGGATGTCAACCAGTGACAATCGTTTTTTTTATTGGCTCGGTACTAATGCGATCCTTCTTTTTTTATTGCAACCCTGGCTGATGCGGCTGAGCCGGAGCCTATGGATCTCCTGGTTCGTAAAGTTTGACAGGGACTGGAAAGATCATCAGCCTGAAGATGTATCTGAACGATTGAATCCTGACCAGGCTAATAACTGGTAAAGTGTTCACAGGCCGTAACATTCAAAAATTTTGGTTGTCGTTTACAGATTAACTTATTTTGTCTGGATTAACTAACAGATGCAAAAAGCTATAGCAGATCTTATTCAAACAGAATTACAGTTTACTTATCTACAG
>DATLCB010000217.1:0-3080 GCA_035526625.1 Chitinophagaceae bacterium | reverse complement strand
AACCCTCCAAAGAACTCAAAAGCACTCTGCGTAATGCGTTGCCGATGGTAACGCCAAAACCAGGCTCCAACGGACGAAACTCAAACTGAGCTTCGAAATCAGTAGCCTTTTGCAAGATGATCTTTTCTGGTTTCTGGAAATTTAAAATGGCCATATTGGGTGTGTGTTTATTATTTTAATTCAGGTGAAAAGTGAAATGTGAAAAGTCAAAATCCTTTTCACTTTTCACTTTTGCCTTTTCACTTATTTATTTGCTATACAATTCCACAATCAGCTGCTCCTTGATATTTTCGGGAACGCTCTCTCTTTCGGGATAAGCCACAAATGTTCCTTTCATTTCGCCTTCGTTCCAATCGAGCCATCCGAATTTTTGATTCTTACCACGGAAAGCACCGGTAAACGACTCGTTCGCTTTATCCTTTTCTTTCAGGCTCACCACATCTCCTGGCTTAAGCTGAAATGACGGAATATTAACTACGTCGCCATTAACAGTAATGTGTTTGTGTGCCACGAGCTGGCGAGCAGCAGGACGGGAAGGCGCTACACCAAGACGAAACACTGTGTTGTCGAGGCGCGCTTCAAGGAGCCTCATCAGGTTTTCACCGGTTACGCCTTTTATACGTGACGCTTCTTCAAATGTTTTGCGGAACTGTTTCTCCAATACACCGTACGTGTATTTTGCTTTCTGCTTTTCTTTCAGCTGGAGTGCATATTCTCCCGGAGCCTTACGTTTACGGGTAGGACCGTGCTGTCCTGGAGGATTGCTGTTTTTAGTAAGATACTTACCATTGCCAAGGATCGGTTCGCCAAAGATGCGGCATATCCTTGTTTTTGGACCAATGTAACGTGCCATAATGTTGATTGATTTTTTAGGTTACAGCCTGCGATCGGTAAAAATCATAAAAATGAATCGCAGACCCTTTATAAAAATAATTATACTCTTCTCTTCTTTGGAGGTCTGCATCCGTTGTGAGGAAGCGGAGTCATATCCTTGATCATAACTACTTCAATTCCTGAATTAGACAGAGCGCGGATTGAACTTTCCCTTCCTGATCCCGGACCCTTTACAAACACATCCACTTTTTTAACACCCGCATCAAAAGCTGTTTTCGCCGCGTCGGATGCTGCCATCTGCGCTGCGTACGGTGTGTTTTTCTTGGAACCTTTAAAGCCCATTTTTCCGGCGCTGCTCCAGGAAATAACCTGGCCGCCTTTGTTGGTGATGCTGATGATGAGGTTATTGAAAGTTGCACTGATGTGCGCGTCGCCGTACGACTCTACTCTAACGATCCTTTTTTTTGCTGCGGTTTTAGCGCTTTGCTGTGCTTTAGCCATTTTTAAAACTGTTGGAGGTAATCAATTAACGTTTATGATATCCCCTGTTCGGGTCGATCGTGCCCTGACGCATTCAGCGATTACGGCGCACGGTCAATTTTTATTTCTTAGCTGCTTTTTTCTTTCCTGCAACTGTCTTGCGTTTACCCTTGCGTGTACGGCTATTGGTACGTGTACGCTGGCCGCGAACGGGTAAACCCTTACGGTGGCGGAGGCCACGGTAGCAGGCAATATCGAGAAGGCGCTTGATGCTCATCTGAACTTCTGAACGAAGCTGTCCTTCAACCTTAAATTCGTTCGTAATCGTAGAACGAATGGCATTCAACTCATCGTCATTCCATTCATTCACTTTCTTGTCAACACTGATATTTGACTTCTCAAGAATATATTTAGCGGTGCTCGGACCAATACCGAAAATATAGGTAAGTCCTATTTCACCTCTTTTGTTCTTTGGCAGATCCACTCCTGCAATACGGGCCATAGTATAATAACTTTTTTAACTGATACTTTTAACTGAAATCTTCAGGCTTACCCCTGCCTCTGTTTGAAACGGGGATTCTTTTTGTTGATGACATAAAGCCTGCCCTTCCTGCGCACGATCTTGCAGTCAACACTCCTTTTTTTAATTGATGCTCTAACTTTCATTGTGCATTATTATTTATACCTGAATATTATTCTTCCCCTTGAAAGATCGTATGGACTCATTTCCACTCCTACTTTGTCACCGGGCAAAATCCTGATGTAGTTCATCCTCATCTTTCCCGATATTGTCGCCAATATCTCGTGTCCGTTTTCCAATTTAACCTTGAACATCGCATTCGACAAGGCTTCTATAATAGTTCCATCCTGTTTAATCAGAGGTTGTTTACCCATACACTTTTAAGGAGGCGCAAAGATATATTAATGCAGGCAAAAAATGAAAAATAAAATGTTTTGAGGGCTGGCAAAGATATTGAATATAAACGATTCAAAAACAGAGCACATATAGATGAAATATAACGTTTACCCGGGTGAACCCTTTCCTCTTGGAGCCACCTGGGACAGTGAAGGAGTGAATTTTGCGGTTTTTGCAGAGAACGCTGATGGCATGGAATTATGCCTTTTCGACAACCCGGATAGTAAGAATGAGGAACAACGTATACGGATTAAAGAAGTGTCACATCATGTGTGGCACGCTTATATTCCGGGTTTAAACCCGGGACAGCTTTATGGATACCGCGCACACGGCATATACGATCCGCTGAAAGGGTACCGCTACAATCCTAATAAATTGCTCATCGATCCCTACGCCAAGGCCATCTCGCAACCGGTTGTATGGAATGATGCACTTTTCGGTTACATCATGGGGCACCCGGAGGAAGACCTGAGTTTCAGCGATGAAGATAGTGCCCCATTTGCCCCGCGGTCGGTAGTAATCGATACCCGGTTCGACTGGCAAGACGATAAACCGCCTCGCATACCGTATCACAAAACCATTATCTATGAAACCCATATTAAGGGTTTCACAAAAACTCACCCCGCTATTCCAGAAAATATTCGCGGCACTTATGCGGCAATAGCTCATCCGGTTACGATAGAATACCTGAAAAAACTTGGTATTACCGCGGTCGAATTAATGCCCGTCCATCATTTTATTATCGATAAAATACTTAAAGACAAGGGATTAAATAACTATTGGGGTTATAACACCATCGGTTACTTTGCACCCGACATCCGCTATTCAAATAGTGGAACATTGGGTGGCC
>DATLCB010000216.1:0-4208 GCA_035526625.1 Chitinophagaceae bacterium | reverse complement strand
ATCCGGAAAAGAACAAAATGGTTGGATTGCGTGAAATACAACAGCCAGCTTAGTTCAAAACCTTTTATTACACAAGAATGGTCCGGTTTCCAACGGCAGGAAAGTACGATTCGACTATGTTCAAAGCTATTCAATCCCCTTTAAAATATCTGTAACAAGGCAAGATGCACCTTTGCCATTCATTGAAAACTACTGATATGGTGGCGCAGCATACAATCCTTTATGTAGACGACGATCCGGATGATTTCCAGATGCTCCAGGAAGCGATTCAAAAACTTGACGGCAGATTTCATATTGTTGAGGCTACAGACGGAAGAAAAGGACTGACCAGGCTCCAGCATATGAAAATTACCGGAAAGCTACCCTGCCTGATCATCCTTGACATCAATATGCCCGGGATGGGTGGAAAGGAAGCATATAACAGTATCAGTACAGATGATATCCTGAAAAACATACCTGTAGTAATCCTGAGTACTTCAAGCAGCGATACTGATAAAAATTATTTTGAAGGCAGGAACGTTGAATATATTACAAAGCCGGTTGAGTTTACCCAGCTTGTAAACGTGGCTGCAAGGCTGTTGCATTATTGTAAGAATTAAGTTTTCCTCAAACTTTTAATTAGAAATACATTTAACCGCAAAGGGCGCAAAGAATGCGCAAAGATTCGCAAAGAATACATCTTGCCTTTTCTCTGCGGTTCTTTGCGAAACCTTAGCGTTCTTAGCGGTTGCCTTGTGCTAAAAGTAAAGCCACACCCTAGGGGATGTGGCTTTTGACTACATGCAATTGTTAACTGGGTACCTTTAAAGCATTGGGCCCTGGTTTCCTGAATTTTGTTTTCCACGTGCCTGTCCACCTTTCTTTCCGGCTTCCCTGGCTTCCTGTGAACTCCACTCGTGAGCAACACCCTGCTCGTGAGCAGCGCGGCCACCTTTACGTGCGATCTCTCTTTGCTTTTCCTGGTCCATTGCTGCAAATCCGCGGATGGACTTCTTCTGTGTGCCGTTTGTGTTATTCCTTTCTGACATAAAAAAAGTTTTTGTTTGTTTACATACAGGTCGAAAAAAAATGCCACTTTAAAAAAGGCCTTTTGTCTAATTAAAATGGCTAAAATGCCTCTGTAATTGGTTGTTTTTAATCTTCATATAATCTTCCTGAGTACCTCAGTCTACAAACCACTGATGAAAATATGAGTAATTGGATTATGCACATGAGGTTTAACTTAAAGTACCGATGACTGCTGAGATTGGGATGTGAATAACAGATGACCTGTCTTTGATTAGCGTACGGAACCATTTAATCAATATATCAATTGAATTTGCAGATAAAGTTTATTAAACGCTGAAAATCTTTACACAAGGAATAATAAAAAATTAAAATAAGCTGCTTTATACTGCAGGAGGAATTAATCATGAGTAATTAAAAACGTATCGGGGATTTCAACACAGGATCCAATATATCCTGTAAAATGGCCGTCATGCGAAAAATTTGGTTTTCCCTTGCTTAGAACCGGGTGATACTGGCCTTCCTTTTTCAAACGATACTGAACTGTGAATTCCTTCTTTTTAATAAAACTTTCATCAAAGATCTTCTGAACCCTGTTTATGTCTTCAGGGTGCATGTCTTCGATCCAGCTTCCCCCGATCACGTGATCAGGTTTCTCATTCCGGTACTCAAGCCAGGCCTGGTTTACAAACTTCACCTTTTTATCCGTATCCGTTACCCATATCATCATCGGCGAATTTTCAGCCATGCTATGGAACCAGTCTTCGCTTTTTTGAATGATATGGATGGCCTTGCGGTATTGCGTAATATCTTCCAGTGCAAGAAGTATGAGGTGTTCTCCATGAAGTTTCTGAACCAGTCTTCTGGCATTGAGGATCATGATCTTTTCGCCTATGCCCGGAAAAGTATGGGTCACTTCAAAATCATTCATGATCGTGTTTTGCGGTATCACCTCCTCCAGCAGCACCTTAAGTTTCGGAATATTCCATTGCCCGTTGCCCACATCATACAATAATTTTCCCTGTGTCTCTTCCTCGGTTACCTGGAAAGTCCTGTAAAAAACAGTGTTCGCGTTCTTAATCCTTAAATTCTTATCAAGGATGAGGAGACTTTCACGGATGGTAGTAAAAACAGCTTCCGAATACTCCTGGATCTCTGCCAGCTGCTCATTACGCATCTGCATCTCCTGGTTAATCGTGATCAGTTCTTCATTTGATGATTCCAGCTCTTCCTTCGAGGTTTCGAGTTCCTCGTTTATGCTTTGTAATTCTTCATTGCTCGAAACGATCTCTTCATTAACCGATTGCAATTCCTCGTTGGCAGCTTCCTGTTCTTCAATAACAGCCCGCATATCCTCTTTGAGACTGTTTAATTCATCTTCCAGCTGCTGAACCCTTTGTTCTTTTGCGATATTAGCAGGACTGGGTTCCTCAAGATCTACTTCTTCAACTTCAAAAATTACCAGGAAATATTTATCAAGCTTTTCGCTTTCGTTTTTAATGGGAATGGATTCGATTGTCATTTTCCTGCTCTTCACCGGGGTGACACTCTCCATCCACGTTTTAACTTCATTCTGTCCGGATTTGGAAGACTTCAATATGATGTTTCGCAATTCAAAGCCCAATCCCGCACGCGCCATTTTCATAAGATTCAGGCTGGCTTTGCCAGGGGCAGGTTCAAGAAATAATCCAGTTGAACCCCGGAACTGTATGATATCCAGGTCCTGGTTCACTACTACGCATGCAGGCGTATATTTTTTTAGCAGCGTCTGCTCCACCATTTTATCAAGTTCGTTTTCATCTTGCTTCAAATGGGCGAGGATCTTAGGTTGAAAATTTCCGGCTGCTTCCCCGGATTTTTCTCTTTGGCGGTAGGAAAGCTCAAAATGCGCACTGGCAACTACCTCTTTTTTCTTTGTGTAGATCTTTATTTTCTTATCCGGTTGGGCAAAAAGGTATCCTGAGTTTCCAATAGTTTCCGATTTTCCCAGGATCAGAAATCCTATTCCATTCAGGGAATAATGATAGGTAGCCATCAATTTTTTTTGAAGCACGGGATCCAGGTAAATCAGCAGGTTGCTGCAGGAGATCATGTCAAGCCTTAAAAATGGGGGATCTGTCAAGGCATTATGTACTGCAAATATGCAAAGGTCTCTTATGTTCTTTTGTATCCTGTAACTATTTTCATGCCTGGTGAAATATTTTGTGAGCATACGCTCGGGAATTTCAACCACTTCATCCTTATTATATAACCCGAGCCTGGCCTTGTTAACGGAACGCTCACTAAGATCGGTAGCAAAGATCTGGATGGATAGCGATTTTCTTACTTCCAGTTTTTCAACTGCCTCAAGTATCAGCATGGCAAGACTATAAGCTTCCTGTCCTGTTGAGCAGGCAGGAACCCAGATTCTAAGCGCTTCACCATTTGTCTTATTCTTTAATATTCTGGGTAAGATATCAGTACTCAGTTGTTGGACTATATCCGGGTCCCTGAAAAAAGAAGTAACATTGATCAGCAGGTCCTGGTAAAGCTGGTGAACTTCATTGCTGTGTTGTTGCAGGTAAGAAGCATAATCAGAAAGCTGGTCCATTTTTAAAAGCACCATGCGCCGGATGATCCTTCTTTTGACCGTATTGATCTTATAAAAACTGAAGTCAACCTTTGTGTGGCGAAGAATGTTCTTGAAGATCAGTGTAAGATTTTCATCCTTTTGTGATATACTTTCTTCTTTGATCTCTTTTAGTGCCGTATAGTAAGCTTCCTGTCTTGTAGAGAGAATGCCAAGTTCTTCAGCAATTCTGGTGGGTGTAAGCACCATATCTACGGCCTCTTCAGCAATAGCCCCATCTGTCATTCCACCAAATAGTGCGGATTGATCCTGGGCGAAAGTAATCCCACCGGCAGCTTTAATAGCTTTTAATCCAAGTGTACCATCAGGAGGGTTTCCGGACAATAAAATACCTATTGCTTTTTCCTGGTATTGTTCTGCGAGCGTTGTAAAAAAAAACATTGATCGAAAGATTTTGTATCGGGCGGGCGGGTCTGATATTAAGCTTTAACACTCCATCCGTTACAATCAACTCCCTGTTTGGCGGAATAATATAAAGGTGGTCTGGTTGCAGTTTTATATTTTCCTCAGCTTCAACCACTGTCATTGTTGTGGTTCTTCCCAGTATCTGCGGCAACATGCTTTCATGCTCACG
>DATLCB010000215.1:0-5977 GCA_035526625.1 Chitinophagaceae bacterium | reverse complement strand
ATTATTCAAAATTCTATTTGCATTATAATTTCCCGCCTTTCTCTACCGGTGAAGTCAAGATGATGAGAGGTGTTGGTCGTCGTGAAGTGGGTCATGGTAACCTGGCCATGCGTTCATTGAAAAAGATGATGCCGGGTGGAGATTTTCCTTACACTGTTCGTGTGGTGAGTGATATACTTGAATCGAATGGTTCATCTTCGATGGCGACCGTTTGTGCGGGTTCGCTGGCATTGATGGATGCAGGTGTCGCCATTCCAAAACACGTTTCCGGTGTAGCGATGGGATTGATAAGCAAAGGCGATCAATTTGCGGTGCTCACCGATATATTAGGTGATGAGGACCATCTTGGAGATATGGATTTTAAAGTAACAGGTACCCGTGATGGTATTTGTGGTGTACAGATGGATATCAAGGTTGATGGTCTGAGCATGGATGTAATGCGCAAGGCACTGGCACAGGCTAAAGAAGGCCGACTCCATATTTTGGATGCCATGTATAAAGCTATGCCGGCGGCCAGGAGCGATGTGAAGCCACATGCGCCGAGGATGGTCAAATTATTCATTGATAAAGAATTCATCGGTGCTGTTATCGGGCCCGGTGGTAAAGTGATCCAGGAGATCCAAAGGGAAACCACCACTACCATCAACCTCGAAGAAAAGAATAATATGGGCGAGATCAGCATTTTTGGTACGCAGAAGGAAGGCGTTGATAAGGCAGTATCATGGATCAAAGGAATTACCGCTGTGCCATCTGTGGGTGATGTATATGAAGCCACTGTAAAATCGATAATGCCTTTCGGTGCCTTTGTAGAATTTATGCCGGGCAAACAAGGATTGGTGCACATCAGCGAAGTAAGCTGGAAGCGTTTGGAAACATTGGAAGGTCTCGTGCATGAAGGCGATATCATGAAAGTGAAACTGATCGGCACAGATCCTAAATCCGGTAAATTCAAATTGTCGAGGAAGATCTTAATGCCAAAACCTGATGGGCAGGGACAACCGAGACAGGAACAAACACCGCCGCAGGAAGGATAGAAGTGAAAAGTGAATAATGAAAAGTGAAAAGTGAATAGTGAAAAGTGAATAGTGAAAAGTGAATAGTGAAAACACATAACATATACCATAGACCCCGGGAGATCGGGGTTTTTTTATTTGGAATCTTTCCTGCCGGAGTCTCCAGATGATTACATTATAAAAAGTAGGTCGATTCATTGGCTTTAGGTCACTTAAATACCTATGGCCTCGGCCAAATGGGAATGGATTATATTGGGTGAAGCTCCGTTGCAGGGTCAGCATTCCATCCCTTTAGGAAAGAATAAAATGTCAAATTATATCCAAATAACATTTACAAACATTCAGCAAGAGAATCAGGAAATGTTGATAGCTCATTTAGCCGAAGTTGGCTTTGATGGCTTTGAAGAAAATGAGAATGAGTTAAAAGCTTTTATTCCCGAAAAGAAGTATAATAGAGAGTTATTGAATGAAATGGTATTCAAATACCAGCTTTCCTATGATGAACAGATCATACCCGAACAAAACTGGAATGCCGTATGGGAATCTAATTTTCCACCAGTAGTGGTAGAAGATTTCGTGGCCATCAGGGCTGATTTTCATGCACCCATAAAAAATGTACAGCATGAGCTCATCATTACTCCTAAGATGAGTTTTGGTACAGGACATCATGCCACTACTTATATGATGGTGGACCAAATGCGAAGTATCGACTTCAAAGGAAAGAAAGTGTTTGATTTTGGTACGGGAACCGGGATACTTGCTATCCTCGCGGAAAAATTAGGGGCTGCAACTATCACCGCAATTGATAATGACGACTGGAGCATTGCGAATGCAAAGGAGAATATCGATCAGAATGATTGTTCAAAGATCAAGTTGGAACAAAAGGACAACGCCATCATGGATGAAAAATATGATATCATTCTTGCCAACATCAATAAGAATGTGATACTGGGCAATCTTGCCCCGTTATCGGGGCAATTAATTCCACAAGGCACCATGTTGATAAGTGGTTTCCTTAAAGAAGATACAGACGACCTGGTAGCCGTTGCGGATAGGGTTTCCCTTATTTTTAAAGGTAGATCCACTAAGGGGAATTGGATATGTTTAAGGTTTATGCATTAATATTCAACTACCCCAATATTAATTTACGGTTATCTCATGTTAGTTTTGCCTTATTTTTGCAGTCCCAATAAACATGAACGAACTCTTATTAATTGTTCTGGCTTACCTCATCGGCAGTATACCCTCCTCAGTTTGGGTCAGCAAATATTTTTTTGATATCGATATCCGTGATTATGGTAGTGGTAATGCCGGTGCTACCAATACCTACCGCGTGTTGGGTCCTAAATGGGGTACGGTTGTCATGGTAATGGATATGCTGAAAGGTATTATTGCCGTTAAGCTTGCTTTATTACTTCCAGAATATGCAGACAGCGAGGTCAATTTGCAAAATCTTCAGACAGGACTTGGGCTGGCAGCAGTGATCGGTCATATATTTCCCATATGGGCAGAATTTCGGGGTGGTAAAGGTGTTGCTACTTTATTTGGCCTGGTGCTCGGCATTTCTCCCTGGACAGCCATGGCATGTGTAGGCATATTTGTCCTTGTGCTTTACCTTACCCGTTTTGTTTCTTTAAGCTCCATCTTGGCAAGTATTGCATTCCCGGTATTTATATTGGTGATCTTTAATGTCAACAATCCTTTGTACAGGATATTCGCTATTGCTGTGGCGCTGATGGTCTTACTTACCCACCAAAAAAATATCGGCAGGCTGTTAAAAGGAAGTGAAAGTAAAGTGCCGATCTTCCGGCATAAAGAAAGGCGGCGAAAGCACCGTACGGGGTCACCTGAATGACCAGCAAGGAAGAAAGTTACCTTAAAGCTTAATTTTTTTTTTAATATTATACCAATCTGGTATAATGGTTGAATATTATTGTACAAAAACAAATACTATGGTACGCAAAATAACTTCGGTATTCATATTAGCATCATTCCTGATCGCATGCTCCAGGAACGCTCTATCCGGCAAGAAACAATTGACACTTGTCCCGGAATCTGAATTGCAAACAATGGCTACGACTGAATACCAAAAATTTCTCTCGACCAATAGGGTAGTTTCCAGGTCCAACAACAGGGATGCAGATATGGTGAACAGGGTAGGAAGCAGGATCATCCGGGCAGTGGAAGCTCATTATGCAGAGCTGGGCATGAGCGATAAATTAGCGGGTTTCAAATGGGAAACAAACCTGGTGGAAGATAAAGCTATTAACGCCTGGTGTATGCCGGGTGGTAAGATCGTTGTGTATACTGGTTTACTTCCGGTAACGCAGAATGAAGCGGCTCTCGCATTCGTGATGGGCCATGAAGTATCACATGCTTTATTACAACACGGCAACCAACGGATGAGCCAGGGATTATTGCAGCAATTGGGTGGTGTAGCATTGGCGGTTGCGGTGTCCAATAAACCCGCGGAAACACAAAATCTTTTTATGAATGCTTATGGTGTGGGTACAACAGTGGGTGTGATGCTCCCATTTTCCCGCAATCATGAACTGGAAGCAGACAGGTATGGTTTGATCTTCACAGCAAGGGCCGGCTATAATCCACAGGAAGCTATCGGCCTTTGGGAGAGGATGGAAAAAGCTTCTAATGGAGCCAAACCACCTGAATTTTTGAGCACACACCCATCAGAGGGAAGAAGGATCCAACAACTAAAAGACTTGATGCCTGAAGCATTACGTTACTATAAACCAATGGGCAACGGTAAATAATTGCAGCTTTTTGCGTCAAAATCCCGCCCAATAAGTGTTTGGCGGGATTTTTATTCCCCACATAATACCATCTTTCAGGACTTAATGCCTATCTTTGCCGTCCTGCTATGAGAACTCCGCTTACCAGCTCGTATCAGGGCTGTCAGCGGTCACCCTCTAAATACTTACCAGGTATGTCACAAACTGTGCTTGAAAAATTACAGCTGGCCGACGAAAAGAATCTTTTAATCCAGGGTTTGCCTTCTTCCATTGAGAAACAATTCAGCAAGCTTTCCTTCGCTAAAAACATGACCCCGCTTCTTAAGAACCGGAAGATCGATTTTGCGCTGGTATTTGCTGTAAATGAGAATCAGCTCAATGGTATCCTGAAGGATGTAATGCCTTCACTGAAAGGAGAGTCTAAATTCTGGGTAGCTTACCCCAAAATTACTTCCAAGATCGTAACTGACCTGAATCGTGAATGCAGTTGGAACCGCCTGACCTGCGAAGGTTATGAAAGTATCGAGCGGATCGAGCTGGATCATGTATGGACAGCTATGCGATTTACCCGTGGCGAAACGATGCGGGGTGATGATGTGGTACATAGCCGCAAGAGGCAGATAGCTGCCGTAGCGGAGTAAGCGCCAGGACCAAAACCAAAAACGCATTCCGGTCCCGCCCAAGCGGGACCTTTTTTATTGCCACGAATCACACTAATTACACGAAGTTTACACGAATCACCACTGCGCTATGTCCTTTTTAAATGTTGAGATAAAAGCAAAATGCAGCGATCCCTCATTTGCCAGGAATTATCTATTATCCCAGCAGGCGGATCACAAAGGGAGGGATGAGCAAACAGATACTTACTTTAATGTTGCAAATGGCCGCCTGAAATTGCGGGAAGGAAATATAGAGAACAACCTCATCTTCTATGAACGAACCAACCAGGCAGGACCCAAGAACTCGCATTTCAAATTAGTGAAAGTCGAAGATGCAAAAGGGTTGAAGGAAACACTGACGTCATCGCTGGGTATCAAAGTGGTTGTTCATAAGAGAAGGGATATCTATTACATTGGCAATGTGAAGTTCCATATTGATGAAGTGCCCGGTCTTGGATCTTTCATCGAAATAGAAGCCGGTAATATACTCGCCGACCTGACACAGCAGGAATTAAAAGAGCAATGCGATCTTTATATAAGGGAATTAAGGATCAGGACTGAGGATCTTATAGAGGTCTCCTATAGTGATATGTTGCTTGGCGGGCCTACTTTATAATAACAGCTCCCATCTTTTGGGTCAGCTGCATTTCCATTTGTTTCAGATGTTCGTGCGTTTGAAGAAGGATGCTATATTCTTCGGTGGTATGCGTCTTTTCAAGGTCTAATTGATTTTCCAGCAGCATTCTTTTGATCTTCCGTAATTTAAGATACGCCACAGTAGAACTAACTTGCTCGAATGTCCGATCTTCATCCATTTTCAGGTAGGTCATCAGTTTTTCTTCATTGTCTTTTGCGATCGCCTGCATAAAATTCTCATAAGATTGTTGGAAAAGTTGAGGCTGGTAACCCGTAGCCTGGCTAAACTCCCTGCGCCAGTGTTCACTTTCTTCATAAGGAAAATTCAATAAAGAAACTGCCAAAGAGCTTATTTTAACATCGGGATGATAAATAAAGAATGCAGTAGTAATGGTTGCGTCGTGTTTTAAATACGCGTCTTTGTAAGTATTTATTAATAGCAGAACTTCCTTGTTGTCAAACAATGATTCGTCTACCATTTCCTCGAACATATAATCAGCGATCATTTTTCCCTCGTGTGGCCATGCCCCAGATTCCAATAATGTTTTTGCAAATTGTTTTTCCTGTAATTCGTCCTTAAATAAAAGATTAAAAGTAGCATCATTATAGTCAGTAGCTTCCGCTTGCCGTGCATTCGCCTCCTGTTGCTTTAATTCTTCGAGAGGCTGTTTTCGCTCTTGTGTAGTGATCCGGTCACGGATGAATTTATTTACCAGCGTATGCATGCCGCCTTCATCGATCTTCAACACTTCCGAACATTGCCGTATATAATCCTGTTGTTTGGTAAAATCCTCGGCTTTATTGATCCGGGAAATGGTCTCAGCGATCCTGTTCACCACTTCTGATTTTTTTACGGAGTCGTTCCCGGCATCTTTTAACGCTACTTCCAACTGGAAAAGAATGAAATCCTTTTTATTCT
>DATLCB010000214.1:0-10795 GCA_035526625.1 Chitinophagaceae bacterium | reverse complement strand
ACCTTGGCATTCTTATCTTTCTTTGCTCTCTGGAAAAGTTTTTTGCCGATCACCACGCCTTCCACTCCGTTCGGAGCTTTCAATGAAGCGTCTTTTGCATCACCTGCTTTGTCACCAAAGATGGCACGCAACAATTTTTCTTCCGGCGTTGGGTCCGATTCACCTTTGGGTGTGATCTTACCGATCAGGATATCTCCTTCCTTCACCTGGGCGCCGATGCGGATGATACCGTTCTCGTCAAGGTCTTTGGTGGCCTCTTCTGAAACGTTAGGAATATCTGGTGTCAATTCTTCTTCTCCCAGTTTTGTATCTCTTACTTCCAGTTCATATTCAGAAATGTGAACGGAAGTGAACAGGTCTTCTTTTACCACTCTTTCACTGATAACGATGGCATCCTCGAAGTTGTAACCCTTCCATGGCATGAAAGCCACTTTCAGGTTCTTACCGAGTGCCAGTTCACCACCTTGTGTAGCATAACCTTCGGTCAGGAATTCACCCCTTTTTACTTTCTGTCCTTTCTTCACGGCGGGTTTCAGGTTGATGCAGGTCTCCTGGTTCGTTTTGATGAACTTAGTCAGTTTATAAATTCTCAGGTCATCTTCGAAGCTTACCAGTTTCTCATCTTCATCCCTGTCGTAACGAACATGTATCTCATTTGCATCTACAAATTCAACGATACCATTTCCATCAGAGTGGATCTGTATCCTTGCATCACGGGCAGCTTTACCTTCGAGTCCTGTACCTACGATCGGTACATCAGGACGGATCAGGGGAACTGCCTGGCGTTGCATGTTCGATCCCATCAATGCACGGTTTGCATCATCATGTTCCAGGAAGGGGATCAGTGAAGCACTCAAACCAACGATCTGGTTGGGAGCCACGTCCATGTATTCTACATCGTTCCTATCAAGAATGGGGAAGTCACCAGTCTCACGACTAACGATCTTCTCTTCTTTGAAATTTCCTTTTTCATCCAATGGCGTATTGGCCTGTGCGATCTTTGCGAGATCCTCTTCTTCCGCGCTCAGGAAACTTAGTTCCTTCATGTTCACTTTTCCTTCGTTCACTTTACGGTAAGGAGTCTCGATAAAGCCCATGTCATTGATCTTGGCATGCACGCAAAGCGTGGAGATCAGACCGATGTTCGGGCCCTCCGGTGTTTCGATCGTACAAAGACGACCATAGTGAGAATAGTGTACGTCACGCACCTCGAATCCTGCTCTTTCACGGCTAAGACCGCCGGGTCCGAGTGCGGAGATACGACGTTTGTGTGTTATCTCCGATAATGGGTTTGTCTGGTCGAGGAACTGTGACAACTGTGATGTTCCAAAGAAAGAGTTGATCACAGAAGACAGCGTTCTTGCATTGATAAGGTCAACCGGTGTGAACACCTCGTTGTCCCTTACGTTCATTCTTTCGCGTATCGTCCTGGCCATACGGGCAAGACCTACTCCGAATTGTGCATATAGTTGCTCACCAACCGTTCTTACACGACGATTGCTCAGGTGATCGATATCGTCGATCTCTGCTTTTGCATTTGTTAACCGGACAAGGTATTTAATGATGAGGATGATGTCCTCTTTCGTTAATACCTTTTTCTGTAAAGGCTGATCGATATTCAGTTTGCGATTGATCTTGTAACGACCTACTTCACCAAGATCATAACGCTTATCACTGAAGAATAATTTATCGATGATACCACGGGCCGTTTCATTATCCGGCGCATCAGCTCCGCGAAGCTGGCGATAGATGAACTGAACAGCTTCAAGTTCACTATTGGAAGTGTCTTTGTTCAGTGTGTTGTAGATGATAGCGTAATCGCCGCCTACATCTTCTCTCTGAATGAATACACTCTTCACATCCAGTTCAGTGATGGTAGCGATCGCTTCTTCATCCAGCACGGTATCTCTTTCCATCACGATCTCGTTCCGCTCAATGGAAACCACCTCGCCGGTATCCTCATCCACAAAATCTTCCACCCATGTTCTGAGTACCCTTGCTGCCAGGCGTTTGCCGAGATATTTGGTCAGGCTCTTTTTATCAACTTTCACTTCATCGGCCATGCCGAAGAGTTCAAGGATATCTTTATCTGTTTCATAACCGATAGAGCGCAGCAATGTGGTAACAGGGAACTTCTTTTTCCTGTCGATATAAGCGTACATCACATTGTTGATATCGGTAGCAAACTCCATCCATGCTCCTTTGAAAGGGATCACACGGGCAGAATAGATCTTTGTTCCGTTCGGATGGACCGATTGTCCAAAGAATACACCAGGCGAACGGTGTAATTGCGAGACGACCACCCTTTCAGCACCGTTGATAACAAAGGTACCGCGGGGGGTCATGTAAGGTATGTTACCCAGGAATACGTCCTGGACGATCGTCTGGAAATCGACGTGCTCCTCGTCATTACAGCTCAAACGAAGTTTGGCTTTGAGAGGAACGGCATAGGTCAATCCCCTTTCCATACACTCATCGATCGTGTAACGGGGAGGATCGATGAAATAGTCAAGGAACTCCAGTACGAAAATGTTCCGTGTATCTGTAATCGGAAAATTTTCTTTGAACACACGGAACAAACCTTCAATGTTTCGTTTGTCCGGTGTGGTTTCTAACTGGAAGAATTCTTTGAATGACTGGATCTGTACTTCGAGCAGATCTGGCGCATCGGCCAGGTGCTTGATTTTACCGAAATCGATTCTTTGATTCAATTTAGTAGAAGACATATTGTAAATACCGGTTTTTACAACGATGAGGACATACAAATCACATCCGGGTTTTCATTAAATAAAAATGAAAGCCGATGAATTTCAACTAGTTACACATGATTTGGGATGTCAAATTATATTTGGCCAAAATAAGGGATGGCAAAGGTAGGGTTTTAAAATTCACAGCCAAGAAAACTTTCCTCACAAGAACCCGGCCAAAATACCTTTTCCGGGTCTGCGGGAAGCCTTAGCATTGGGTATGAAATGGAAGGATTTTGTGGATGACTATTTTCAATTTACCCGGCGGGAAAGAATAGCGATCATCGTACTTATCTTCATTATGATCCTTGTGTTTTTGGCTCCTAGTTTCCTTTCTCCAGGGGTAGCAACATCTCCCACTCCTATTGACAGTTCCTGGATGGTGGCACTTAATCAACTCGAACAAAAAGACGCGACAAAGGATGACGAGCAGTATAACGATAATAATAAAGGCTACCACAATTATGACAGGGTAAGGAGGAGTGCAGAGAAAAGAAAGGCTGAGTTATTTCTCTTCGACCCCAACACTCTTTCTTCAGAAGGATGGGAAAAACTGGGCCTCAGGGAAAGGACCATTCATACCATTCAGAATTATATAACCAAGGGCGGTCGTTTCCGAAAAGCAGAGGATGTAAAAAGGATCTATGGACTTTTTCCGGATGAATACGAAAGAATTGCTCCCTATATCAGGATAAAGGCAGAAGATGTTCCTACAGAACAGACAACGAAGACTACCTATTCAAACACTAATAATAAACCAGCGAAAACATCTACGTCCAGGTATTCATTAATTGATATCAATACGGCAGATACAACGGCTTTTATATCCTTACCCGGTATTGGAAGTAAGCTATCAGTCAGGATCGTGAACTTTAGGGATAAGTTAGGTGGTTTTTATTCGGTGGACCAGGTGGGAGAAACGTTTGGCTTACCTGATTCCACTTTTCAAAAGATAAAGCCATACCTGAAACTGGATAATACATCTATCCGGAAGATCAATATAAATACTGCTACTATTGATGACTTAAAGGTCCATCCTTACATCAAGTATGCATTAGCCAATCCGATTATTGCTTACCGGAATGAGCATGGAGCTTTTACCAATATTGAGGAAATAAAGAAAATAATGACCATAACCGATGAGATCTACAGTAAGATCAGTCCGTACCTTACTTTATAATTGTATAAATGATACCCAGTGAAACTCTATTCATGTCATTTTTCTCACCAGGGAGCATGTTAATCTCGATCAGTAGCTTTCCTTTCGAAAACCTCCATCCATATTGTCCTGGAAAGGGCTCCTGGCCAATCTGTTTTTTTACTACAAATCCACTATCTAAAAGTATTTCGATCCTATTCTTCCATTCATCGCAGATCCTTACACCCTCATTTTGCTGTACAGATTCTGCAATAGTCGCCAAGTATACATACGTTGACAAGATCGAGCCGCCGAAATATGCAATACTGTTTTTACTTGTATTTTCCAATGTATGTAGGGATGCATACTGCATCAGTTCACCACCTCGACGGTTCAATATAGTATCACCACTGAAATGTGTAAACCCATTCGCGGTATCACTTATAATCTCCCGGAATTGTTTTTCAAACCCGCTTTGGGCGTTTGAAATACTGGAGACCAGGAGAATAGTTATCAGATAAATGGCTTTCATCTTCTATTAAGATAGAAAAAACCCTCCGGTTGGAGGGTTTCAATTTATTGGGAGCTTCCTTCGCTAAGTTCAGAGTGATCAAGCGATATCGATCCCGACGCTTCGAGTCGGGATATCGATAGCTTACGCTATCTCAACTTCAGCACCTGCTTCTTTCAGCTTAGCTGCAATTTCTTCAGCTTCGGCTTTTGAAACACCTTCTTTGATGTTCTTGGGTGCGCCATCAACCATATCTTTCGCTTCTTTCAGTCCAAGACCAGTCAGGTCTTTAACGATCTTCACTACATTCAGTTTAGAAGCACCACCACTTTTCAATACTACATTGAAAGATGTTTTCTCTTCTGCAGCAGCTCCGCCACCGCCATCACCACCACCGCTCATGACTACTGCCGCGGCTGCTGGTTCGATGCCATATTCTGATTTTAAGAAGTCAGCGAGTTCCTGCACTTCTTTTACTGTTAAGGCTACTAGGCCTTCTGCTAATGCTTTTACGTCTGCCATTTGATTTAATTTTTACCGTCTTCTCAGCTTATAGCTCCGACGGCTGTTTATTTAAAAAAATTTCCTTTGCCCTTTATTTTAAACACATCCGGGCAGTGTATCATTATCGGAAATGGAGAAATCTCCAAATTTTCAAATCGTCAAATTATTCCGCAGGTGCCGCTTCAGCAGCTCCGGCTTTAGATTCATGATGATGCAGCAACGCAGCCAATACTCTCTTTGCAGGAGACTGGAGCAAGCCGATGACTTCGCCGATCAATTCATTCTTCGTCTTGATCTGTGTAAGTGCTTTCAGCTGTGTGTCGCCCATATACACATCACCATTGATAAAGGCTGCCTTCATTACAGGCTTCTCGCCATTGCTTGCCTTGCGGAAAGAACTGATGATCAGCGCGGGGTCCTTTGGATTCTCTGAGAACATCAGTGCCGTTACTTTATGCAGTGAATCATACATACCTGCATATTTATCGCCGTCCAGAGATTCCAGGGCTTTTTTGATCAGTGTATTCTTAGCAACTTTCATTTCCACCTGCTTGTCGAAACAAGCACGGCGCAATTTGCCCACCTGCTCAACAGACAGTGATTCTGTATCGGTAACATAGAAGTTATTATACTGTGAGAATTTTCCCTTCAGTACTTCTATCACTTCATTTTTTTGATCTTTTGTCATGGTCTTAATTTTTTATTTCCTTAAGTCTCCGCCAGCCGGAGGAGATGCAGGGGCTTAGTGAACGAATGCTTTTGCGTCAATATTGATACCCGGACTCATAGAGCTGGCCATGCTAACTCCTCTTACGTAAGTTCCTTTAGAAGAAGATGGTTTGGCTTTTAGGATCGCATTGATGAGCTCCTGGCTGTTCTCCGCAATTTTCTCAGGTGTAAAGCTTACCCTTCCGATGGAGGCATGAATGATTCCTACTTTATCCACTTTAAAAGCGATCTTACCGCCTTTTACGTCATTGATTGCGTTAGTTACATCATTAGTCACAGTACCTGTTTTAGGATTGGGCATCAGGTTTCTTGGACCTAATACTTTACCCAGCTTACCGATCTTAGGCATTACAGATGGAGTAGCGATGATAACATCTACATCTACCCACCCGCCTTCGATCTTTGTGATAAATTCCTCCAGGCCAACATAATCAGCACCCGCAGCTGTTGCTTCAGCAACTTTATCTGGTGTGCAAAGCACCAATACTTTTTTTGTTTTACCCGTTCCATGAGGAAGTGATACCGTACCGCGGATCGCCTGGTCTGCTTTTTTAGGATCAACTCCTAACCGGATATGCAGGTCCACAGAAGCATCGAATTTGCAGGTAGTGATCTGTTTGACCAATGCAGATGCTTCTTTTAATGAATATGCTTTGTTTGCATCAACTTTAGTATCTGCAACTTTTCTTTTTTTACTGATGAATGCCATTGTAATTCGTTTTTTTAAATCAGAAGATTAATTTTCCCATGGAGCTTTACCTTCTACAGTAAGACCCATGCTACGGGCAGTACCGGCAACCATTTTCATAGCGCTTTCTACGGTAAAACAGTTCAGGTCTGGCATCTTGTCTTTCGCAATTGACTCTACCTGGTTCCAGTTGACCTTACCCACTTTGTTACGGTTACTTTCTTTAGAACCTTTCTGAATTTTTGCAGCTTCCATCAGCTGAATAGCAGCAGGAGGTGTTTTGATAACGAAATCAAAACTCTTGTCAGTGTAAACAGTAATTAATACAGGGAGAACTTTTCCTTGCTTGTCCTGGGTTCTTGCATTGAACTGTTTACAAAATTCCATGATGTTGATACCCTTGGAACCAAGCGCAGGACCGATCGGTGGTGCAGGATTTGCCTGGCCACCTTTACATTGCAGCTTTACATAGCCGCTGATTTCTTTTGCCATTTTTAAATCTTTTTTGGTGTTAACGACCTTTCGATTTGTCTACTTGGTCTCCCAAATTCCTCACACCTCAATTTTCATGAGGTTTTCAAAAGAACTAATTGGGGGCGCAAAGATAAGCGGATATGCCTTTCAGGCAAAGGGTTGGAGATATTATTTTAATCAACAAAGCCACCCTGTTAACAGGATGGCTTTAATTTCTTCTGGATTAGGTGCTTAGCTGATCTTTTCAACCTGCATATAATTCAATTCCACAGGGGTAGAACGGCCAAATATCTTAACGGTCACTTTCAATTTTTTCTTTTCGTCATTAACATCTTCGATCACACCATTAAAGTCGTTGAACGGACCTTCAATGATCTTAATGGTCTCACCGACAATGAAAGGCTCAACCATGCTTACGCCACCGCCCTCTGCCATCTCATCCATTTTGCCAAGCATCTTATTCACTTCAGCTTTGCGAAGGGCAATAGGATCTTCTTTGCCAAGGAAGTGGATTACGTTGGTCGTATTCTTAATGATATCTCTAAGGTCATCGTTCAGTTTACCATTGGCGATCTCGATCATCACATATCCGGGATAATAGTTCCTTTCTCGCATCACTTTTTTACCATTGGCGACCTTGTACACTTTCTCTACGGGGAGGAAAACCTGTTTTACCTGCTCCCATCCACCACGGGATACCTCTTTATCAAGGTATTCCTTTACCTTTTTCTCTTTCCCGCTTACTACCCGCAGTACATACCACTTGGTCTCCTGTTGTACATTTTCTGTATTTGTAGTTGTTTCCATTATTGTAGAATAAACCCGTTAGGAATTAGGCATTATCATCTTATACACTTGTTTCAACCCGTTGCCGATGGCAAAATCCATCGCAAGGACGATGAAGGTGATCACAATGGTAGCGGCCAGCACGATCATGGTAGATTGCTGTAATTGTGCCCATGAGGGCCAACTCACTTTATCTTTTAATTCCTTGTACGAATCCCTGAAATAAGCTGCTATCTTATTCATTTTTTTGAATTTGAAAATTTGAAGATGTGGCGATTTGAAATTGACCTATCAAATCCTCAAGTTATCACCTCATCAAATCAATTAGCACGGGCGGAGAGATTCGAACTCCCATCAACGGTTTTGGAGACCGCTATTCTGCCATTGAACTACGCCCGTAGAATATCTTCTTCCAACTTCCATCAACCCGATGTCCGGTTTTTGCCTCCCGATAGCTATCGGAAGAACTACGCCCGTAGAAAGCTAAAAGCTACTAGCTGGGAGCTAATAGCCTTTAGTTTCATTATGTTGTAAATATAATCATCTTCATCAGCTTTTTGCCAGTAGCCTGCGGCCAATAGCTTTCAGCTTACTTCAAAATCTCTGTAACCTGTCCGGCACCTACTGTACGGCCACCTTCACGGATCGCAAACTTCAAACCTTTCTCCATCGCGATAGGCTGGATCAATTTTACAGTCAACGATGTATTATCACCAGGCATAACCATTTCGGTTCCAGCATTCAATTCTACTTCTCCTGTTACGTCTGTTGTACGGAAATAGAATTGCGGGCGATATTTCTGGAAGAATGGAGTATGACGTCCGCCTTCTTCTTTGCTCAGTACGTATACTTCGCATTTGAATTCTGTGTGCGGAGTAATAGACCCTGGCTTACAAATAACCATCCCACGACGGATCTGTGCTTTTTCAATACCCCGAAGCAGCAGACCGGCATTGTCACCGGCTTCACCTTCGTCAAGCAATTTGCGGAACATTTCCACACCTGTACAAGTGGAAGCAAGGGGCTTTTCGATCAAACCCACTATCTCAACAGATTCACCTACTTTAATACGACCTCTTTCAATACGACCTGTGGCCACTGTACCACGACCAGTAATAGAGAATACGTCCTCCACAGACATCAGGAAAGGAAGATCAACCGGACGGGGAGGCAAGGGTATATAACTATCAACAGCCGCCATCAGTTCGTCTACAGCCTTCACCCATTTTTCATCACCAGCCAATGCGCCAGTCGCAGAGCCTTGAATGATAGGAACATTAGCGCCATCAAAACCGTAGAAGGTCAGGAGGTCACGGATCTCCATTTCCACCAACTCCAACAGTTCAGGATCATCAACAAGGTCAACTTTGTTCATAAATACCACGATCTTAGGTACTCCTACCTGGCGGGCAAGCAGGATGTGCTCTTTCGTTTGCGGCATAGGACCATCAGTAGCAGCTACAACCAGGATAGCGCCGTCCATCTGGGCAGCACCCGTGATCATATTCTTTACATAGTCGGCGTGACCGGGACAGTCAACGTGTGCATAGTGACGATTCGCCGTCTGGTACTCAACGTGAGCGGTATTGATAGTGATACCACGTTCCTTCTCCTCGGGCGCAGCATCAATTTCATCATATTTCTTTGCTGTGTTGCCCATCCCCTGCTTTGCAAGAATTGTAGTGATGGCTGCAGTCAAAGTTGTTTTGCCATGGTCAATGTGACCAATGGTACCAACGTTAACGTGTGGTTTGTCCCTTTTGAAGGTCTCTTTAGTTGCCATTGTTATCTGTTTTTTAAATTGTGTTTTACGAAATCTTTGTTTTTATTCTTGCGAGGGAAGCTTAGCTTCTCCTCTTCAATACTTTTTTATGCGTCCAACGCTTTGAGCCGTTAAAGGGAATTGAACCCTTGACCTCTTCCTTACCAAGGAAGTGCTCTACCACTGAGCTACAACGGCGGTACTCAGTTAATAGTTTCAGTTGGTAGTTTGTAGTCGCGGCCTTTACCACAAACCTAAAACTATAAACTACAAACTCGTGGAGCGGGAGACCGGGCTCGAACCGGCCACCTGAAGCTTGGAAGGCTACCGCTCTACCAAATGAGCTACTCCCGCTTGTCAATTGAGGATTTGAAGATGGGACCATTTGAAAATTAGTCTCACACTGCAAAATCTTCTTTTAAAGAACTTCTCAACCTGAAGTGACCATTTTCAAATCTTCAAATCGGGTCATCTTCAAATTATTCCGTGGGCAGAGAAGGATTCGAACCTCCGTACTCGTGAGAGAACAGATTTACAGTCTGTCGCCTTTAGCCACTCGGCCATCTGCCCGTTTTACAATCTGGCGTTTCCGCATGATTGTTGTAATGATCAAATGGAAATCGTCAGATCATTACTGAGCCACCTGCCAGAATCGAACTGGCGACCTACTGATTACAAATCAGTTGCTCTACCAGCTGAGCTAAGGTGGCATTTCTGCATCATTCCGACCGAGCTGGTCATGGCCTGGAATGAACCACCTTCGTTGAAAACTACGGCGGTCAAACCCACCTTCGTCTTTATGAACTACGGCAGGCAAAGCAATAAAGAGCTACCCCCTATTTAAAGGGGAGGCAAAGGTAAGGGAATTTGAATATTGTAAAAATTTTAGAAGGGAATTTTATCCTGAGAATCAATAAATAAAAAATCCCGTCCGGCAGAGGCGGGACGGGATCGCATTTCTTCTATGCGGCTTTTCTTTCTTTGTTTTTTTTGAGTTGTGTTAGAAGGGAATCGAGCGCATCATCGAACGAAACCTCAAATGATTTACTGGTTGATTTTACAAAAAAATTCTGTCGTGGAATGTGTACTCTAATTTCTGCGATCTTGTCCTTAATAGCATGTACAACATTGTCAAGCTTAAGGAACACATTTACACGAATGATACGGTCACTGAAGTTGGTGAGTTTTTGTAATTTACTATTAACATACTCGATCAACTTTCTGTCTGCATCAAAATGAACAGATTGAATGTTTACATTCATAGTCTTCAATTTTAGTGAACAATAAAGTAAAGAACTTGCCTGCCGTCAGGCTAATTGGTCTTTTCAGAGGGTGGTTCTTTTGTCAACATCAAGTTACTGCAAAAGCTATTCCTTTTCAACAAAAACTTCCCAATTTTTTTATTGCCTCACTCCTGATCTTTTATGAACGGGGGTGAGCTTTTTTGTGAACATCT
>DATLCB010000213.1:0-16078 GCA_035526625.1 Chitinophagaceae bacterium | reverse complement strand
TAGAAGGCGGTATCGGAAATTTATTTGCCAATGCGTCTTTAAGAAGAAAGTTCCCTGATGATGTTCTTTGCATCGATGGTGAAAGTCATAACCTTAGCAAGCATAACAGTTTTATGGGCACGCATATCCTTACACCCAAGGAAGGAGTGGCCGTTCATATCAATGCCTTCAATTTCCCGGTATGGGGAATGCTTGAAAAGATAGCTGTGAATTTATTAGCAGGGATGCCAGCGATCGTAAAGCCAGCAACTGTCACTTCTTATCTTACAGAAACTGTTGTCCGGGAGATCATCGCTTCAAAAATCCTTCCCGAAGGTGCCCTGCAACTGCTTTGCGGAAGCGCCGGTGATCTGCTGGATCATGTTAACTCGCAGGATGTAGTAACATTTACCGGCAGCGCATCAACAGGTTTGATGTTGAAAAGAACAACAGCTATACTGGAAAACAATGTTCCCTTCACGATGGAGGCAGACAGCCTCAATTGTATAGTGCTGGGAGAAGAAGTGGCACCGGGACAGCCTGAATGGGATATTTTTATCAAAGAGATAAGAAAGGAGATGACGCTGAAGGCAGGACAACGTTGTACCGGCATCCGCAGGATATTCGTTCCGCAAAATAAAATGGAAGATACCTGGAAAGCCATTAGTGCTTCCTTGTCACAAACAACGATCGGTAATCCTCTTAATGAAAAAGTAAGAATGGGTTCTCTCGCCGGGCAGCAACAGCGGGAAGAAGTGAGAACACAGGTGCAAAAATTGCTGGCATCCTCACAGATCGTATATGGTTCACTCGACAGCGTGGAAGTAATAGATGCCGATGCAGTGAAAGGTGCATTTTTGTCGCCATTATTGTTAATGAATGATAAACCTTACTCCGCGGCTGAAGCGCATACCGTAGAAGCTTTTGGCCCGGTAAGCACGATCATGCCTTATAAGAACATGGAAGATGCTATTACCCTGGGCAAAATGGGCAAAGGGAGTCTTGTAACAACGATCGTAACAGCTAATGCGAAAGAGGCAAGGCATTATGTGATCGGTGCGGCAACGCATCATGGAAGGATACTGATATTGAATAACGAATGTGCCAAGGAAAGTACGGGTCATGGTTCTCCGCTGCCATTGTTGGTACATGGGGGACCAGGACGTGCTGGGGGTGGAGAAGAGATGGGTGGGATCAGGGGCGTAAAACACTATTTACAACGAACAGCGCTGCAGGGATCGCCCACAATGCTCACTGAAGTTACACAGGTCTATCAACCACATGCAGCAGGGAAGGATCCGGGCAAACATCCTTTCCAAAAATATTTTGAGGAACTGCAGATCGGCGACCAGATCATTACGGAAAAAAGAACTATCACTTCAGAAGATATTGACCACTTTGCTGACCTTAGCGGGGATCATTTCTATGCACATATTAAAACCACCGATTTCAGCGGAACCATGTTCGAACAGCAGGTAGCGCATGGTTATTTTATCATGAGCCTGGCAGCGGGTTTGTTTGTTGACAGCTATGACAAAAATCCTGTGCTGTTGAATTATGGTATCGATGAACTGCGTTTTACGAAACCGGTTTATCCCGGCGCTGAAATTTATATCCGTTTTACCTGCAAGGAAAAGCTGCCGAATGATAAACGAATCATTGAGAAACCTGAGGACTTTAAAAGAGGTGATGATATCGACAAAGGCATTGTAAAATGGCTGGTGGAAATGATAGATGAGACAAACGAAGTAACAGGAGTAGCGACCATCCTGACAATGGTGGCAAAGAAATAGCAATATGACAATTGGTTTAACCACAAGTTCGCTAAGACGCAAAGTTTCGCCGCGGATCTTGCGTATCATGCCGACTTTTCGTCCTGGCGGTTAAGCGATAAATGACTCAATATTTATGACCGAAGCTTATGTAAAGTCAGAACTGCAGCAGGGTGTTAAAACCATTGAATTTTTTCACCCGCAAAGCAACTCATTGCCCGGAAAGCTATTGCAGGAGATCGCACTTTCCATTAAACAGGCAGGTGATGATCCTGATACCATGGTGATCATTCTTCGCTCTGCAGGAGAAAAAGCTTTTTGTGCGGGAGCTTCTTTCGATGAGCTCAAGGCTATTGAAACAGAAGCGGCAGGTTTGAACTTCTTTAGCGGTTTCGCCAAAGTCATCAACGCTATCCGGGTCTGTCCCAAGTTTGTTATCGGTCGCATCCATGGAAAATGTGTAGGCGGTGGTGTTGGATTGGCCGCCGCAGTTGATTATGCTATTGCTGCCGAAGGAGCAGCTATAAAACTCAGTGAGCTCGCTGTAGGTATCGGTCCATTTGTAGTGGGACCTGCCGTAGAAAGAAAGATAGGCAACGCAGCTTTTTCACAATTGGCGATCGACGCCACTATGTGGCGTAATGCGGATTGGGCCAAAACAAAAGGGTTGTATGCAGAACTGCATTCCAACAAAGATGAAATGGATGGTGCCATCAACAGTCTTGCCAGCAATTTAACGCACTCAAGCCCCGAAGCTATGACGGAAATGAAAAGAATTTTCTGGCAGGGCACGGAGCACTGGGATACATTATTAATGGAAAGGGCAGCGATCAGCGGGCGCCTGGTGCTGAGCGAGTATACAAAGAAAGCAATAGCGAAATTCAAAACAGGTTGATACCTGTTCAATCTCCCATCTGTAATATGGCTTCGATGCTGGCCACCTTTTTATTGACCAGGATAAAACTAAGTTGCCTGTCCCATTTCTCATCACTTACAGTAATATAATAGTTTGTTTTACTAAAGCCCCAGGTCGTATCATTCAGCATTATACTCTCCGGCCCCATGTTAATGGGGTTATCTTCATAAGCAGCAAGAATAGCATTCCTGTCATCTCCTACACCCAGGCCGGTTGAGGTCTTGCACAGCGGGCTGCTGGTACTGAGTCCGAAAAGTTCCATTTCCTCGGTATGTTCCTCTACATATGATTTTTGAAAATAAAGAGTGATCTCCATTTTATTATAGGTCACGGTGGCAGTGTCTGACCAGATATCGCCGGTATCTTTTGCATGCTTCATCACCAAAGACTGCTTCAAAAGTTTTTCTATGTCGGACTGTAACATCCCGATCTTTAGATCACCGATGCCGTCTTTCGTAATAGTATATGCTGGACTGACAGCCTTCTTGTCTTTTTGTTCGGAAGAGGTTTGTTTGTCACTGTCTTTACAGGCGGTAAAAAGCAATACCACGGCAAATAGCAGGAGTAAATTTTTCATATACAGTTGTTGGTTTAAGTTTTGACTAAAATAGTTGAACATTCCATTCAATCAAGTTCTCCAGGTCATTCCCGATCCCTGAACATGGCAGTTGGTTCTACGATGACCTTTACAACTTTTTTGTTTTCCATAACGAATACGATCGAGGCATGTATCTGATTGATGTTTGTGTAAGTAATGGATCCATAGCTGATGATCAGCAGGTCTTTTTCATATGCATTGATGATCGTTAACTGATCGCTGCCGACACCAATACCTTCTGGCGTTTTGAATAGCGGGCTCGTGGTGCTGACACCTTCCAGTGCTGCTACCACATTATCATTCCGCATGAGGTCAAGTTCGAATTCGATTCCTTTGTACATTGTTTTAACGGTTTCTGTAAAGCTCTCGGTAAGGCCGATTTGTTTCAATAAGATCCTGGTGTTAAGCATCTTTTCCAATTGTGCCTTGGTCAGCCCGAGTTTCAATTCACCTATTCCGTCGAAAGTTAGCGTATGGTCATCTTTTTGAGCCCTTGTAACCAGGGAAAAGACAATGATCGAAAGAAACAGGAATACCTTTTTCATAGTAATGCTTGATAATTTAAGATACATTCAATAGAATTCATAATAAGAGCTTAGTTCCATCGATACCACTTTCCTGTTAACAATATGGAAGACCAAAGCCTTGTAGGGCATCGCTGTGTCCATTACAGCAACAACTGATTTCGTCAGGCTTCGAACAGGGTACACTTCATATTCCGGCGCCACGTATTTAAGATGATCTGCGTATGTCTCGATCACGTTTATTTTATCTGTGCCAACAGCAATACCCGAAGTAGTTTTACAGGATGGATATGAGGTAGATAAGCCGATCAAATGAGCAACGGAACTGTCCCTGTCTTCTTCGAGATAAAGTATTAAATCCGCATCTTTATATTTCACGGGAACTGTGTCGTAACCAGCCTCATCAACTTTTATATGCTTCAGGTTGAGTGTCGTGTTCAATACCTTTTCCAGCTGTACCTTGGTCATACCGAGTTTCAGGCTATCGATCCCTTCGAGGCTAAGGAGATAATAAGTATTTTCATTTTTTGTACCGGCTTCTTTTTTTTTGCCACCGCAGGCAATAAGAAAGATGAGGAGGGGCAAAAGAAACTTTCGCATAGCAGAAGGTTTTGGAGTAGCCTAAGTTAAACAATAATTTGAATGTCATCAAAGCATCTTGTATTTAATCAAGACAATTTCGAAAGGCTTTGCCGGAAACTTGCGCAGAAGGATCCGGAGTTGGCTGCGATCATTAAAGAACATGGTTATCCTCCAATGTGGGTACGGCCCGCGAGTTTCCAGTCGCTCATTCTTTTTATCCTGGAACAGCAGATCTCCTTAGCCGCTGCATATGCTGCCTTTAATAAGCTAAAAGAAAAGATCGGTTTTGTTACGCCCGCTAAGATCCTTGCTCTGTCTGATGAAGAACTGAGGGCCTGCTATTTCAGTCGTCAAAAAATAGTGTATGCAAGGGAGCTGGCTACAGCTGTACTGAAGAGAAAGCTTATCCTGAAAAGATTAAGGCATGGACATGAAGATGAGGTTCGCCTGGAGTTGAAAAAGATAAAAGGCATTGGCGACTGGACAGTCGATGTTTACCTGATGCATTCTTTACAACGCACTGACCTGTTCCCGCTGGGAGATATTGCACTCGTGAACAGTCTTAAAGAAGTAAAGGGTTTGCCGAAGGATATCAGCAGGGAAAAAATGCTGAAGATCGCAGACGCCTGGCGACCTTACCGGACGATCGCTTCGATGATATTATGGCATGCATATATAAAAAAGAGAGGGATCAAACTTCAGGGATAAAATTTGGCAATTCGACTATTTGTCAATGGGACAATAATAGATACAAGACTCACTTAATCATCTTGGTTCATTTCCGGATTGTCCAATCGTCGAATTTTTTAAATATTTAACCCCCCACAAACACTTAACGTTTGCCCGGTTAT
Source organism: Chitinophagaceae bacterium (assembly GCA_035526625.1). GTDB lineage: Bacteria > Bacteroidota > Bacteroidia > Chitinophagales > Chitinophagaceae > JJ008. Next base: position 10,856 of record DATLCB010000213.1, on the reverse strand, counting down.
ATAAGATCCCATATCACTTGCGAGGAATAAACAAGCATTGGCAATATCTGCTGTGGAAGCAAATCTCCCGAGAGGAATGCCCGCTTTGTATTTATCAGCGGCTTCTCCTTCTTTCAAATAGCTCGTCATATCGGTTTCAACGAACCCGGGAGCAATGGCGTTGCAGCGGATATTCCGGCTGCCGAGTTCCTTTGCTACTGATTTGGTAAAACCAATAATACCTGCTTTACTGGCCGCATAGCTGCTTTGGCCCGCATTGCCGATCTCGCCGATGATCGAACTCATATTGATGATAGAGCCACTCTTTGCTTTCATCATCGGGCGGATGACCTGCTTTGTCATATAAAAAACACTGTTAAGATTCACCTGTATCACGTCATTCCATTGCTCAGGTGTCATTCGCAACAACAAATTGTCTTTCGAGATGCCCGCATTGTTCACGCATATATCCACTGTGCCAAACTCTTTCATGACATCATTCACGAATGCCTCGCATTGGGCAAAATCCCCCGCATTGCTTTTATATGCTTTGACCTTTACGCCAAGCCCTGAAAGCTTAGCTTCGAGTACAGTTGCTTTTCCCGCACTACTGTCGCTAACATAAGTAAATGCTACATTCGCCCCCTGTTCTGCAAATTTCAAAGCTATTCCTTCTCCAATACCACGGGCAGCGCCGGTTACGATCGCAACTTTTCCTTCCAACAGTTTCATAAAAGCTTATTTAGTGACAAAAGAAAGAAAATTATAGCAGAATTATGTTGCAGTTTGAAAATATTTGAACCACATAGAAACATAGGTCACCCAGAACGACACACATACACTTTTATGCGAACTATGTAACTAAGTACCTGCGTGGTTCAAAAGGATTTGTCAAAGACTTTAACCAATACAGTTATAAAAATAACAGTTTACTATTCCTTCCAGATATAATAGATCACCCCGTTCTTATCATCACTGATAAAAAAAGAACGGCTGTCCTGCTGGTAAATATCACAGGGACGGCCATATCGTTTATCCTCTGTTTTTCCCTGCAGGAATCCGGTCACTATCTCCCTGTAAGTTCCATTTTTCATCACCTGCACTACCGCATTACCTCTTTGCCGCCATACACTGGTACTGCCATGCAGCGCGACAAGGAATGAATTATTTAGTAAGGGGTCGGTAAAACCCGTAAAATAAGTAAGACCCAATGGAGCTGAATGAGCTTTAAATGTATAAGGGGCCAGGGCCGGTTTCTTTACAAAGGCTGCCCGCCCAGCTTTAATAAAAGCGGTATCGCTGTAGATCTTTTTCCTGTACTGGAAATAATAGGGCCAGCCATAATAACCATCATTCACTACCGTATGCATCAATTCTTCCGGTTTGTCGGGGCCACGGTTATCTCTTCCCATATGTGTCACCCATAATTTATCATTTACCCATTTCATACCAACAGCATTTCGTAAACCTCTTGCAAAGACATGCTGGTTCTTTCCATCGGGGTCCATTTCAACAATGGAAGCTCTTATTTCTTCTGTCTCTACGCAGGCATCACAACTGCTGCCCACACTTACATATAATTTGTTCTTATAAAAAGAAAGGCTCCTTGTCAGGTGCCAGCCGCCGTATTTGTAGCTTAGCCCATAATCAGGGAAAGTGGCAATGACCGTCTGTGCTGATGATGGCTTAGGGTCACCAGCTTTGTATTTGTAATAACTCAGCTTCCCCGTCTCCGCGATGTATATATAATGTATGGTATCGATACTGTAAAAAGCCACCTGGTTGGGATTATGGAGACTGTCGAGCCAGGTGCTGACCTTCTCAAATCTTTTTTCTTTTTCATTCCAGTTTTCAAGGACAAGTATCTTCCCTTCTTTATTATCGCTTACATTCAGCATGTCGGTCACAAATAATCTACCATCGGGACTTTTAGCAAAAAAGCGGGGCCGTTTCAAACCTTCTGCCGCAATGCTGAGCTTATAACCTTCCGGGATCTTTAAGTTGAAGGAAATGCCTTTTTTCAACTGTACAGGATGTTCAACTAACCGGGTCGGGGTTTGCGAAAAAGAGAGAAGGCTGAAAAAAAAGACGACAGGAAACAGTGACAGCCGTATCATCAGCAAACGATTAGGATTTTATAACGGATAATATTTCTTCCAGTAAATTTCTTTCATTGCTCAACCGCGGCACTTTATGCTGCCCACCTAATTTTCCTTTGCTGCGCAACCAGTCATTGAATGTCCCTTTCTTCAGCACATGCACTACAGGCAAACGAAGAGCAATGTTTTTGTGGCGCTTGGCCTCGTAATCACTGTTGATACTTTTCAGGGCATTATCAAGCTCAGTAACAAAAGAACCGGCATCTTTCGGATCCTTTTCAAATTCAATAAGCCATTCATGGGCTCCGTTGGCACCATCTGAAAAATAGATCGGTGCGGCCGTATAATCGTTTACAACATATCCCGTTTTCTCACAGGCGATGGCAATGGCCTTATCCGTATTGTCAACGATCACTTCTTCCCCAAATGCATTAATATAATGTTTCAGGCGGCCGGAGACTTTCACACGGAATGGGTTCAGTGAAACGAACTGGATGGTATCACCCAATAAGTATCTCCACAATCCTCCATTCGTGCTGATCACAGGCGCATAGTTCTTCCCCATTTCCACCTGGTGAAGTCCAATGGTTTGCGGTTCCTTCTTTCCATGCTCACTCACAGGCATGAACTCATAAAAGATACCGTGATCAGTAAAAAGCAATAAGCCCTCATCACCGGGTTTTTCCTGTGCCGCGAAAAAACCTTCGCTGGCATTGTACATTTCCAGGTAGTTGATATCCTTACCGATCAATTTTTGAAATTGTTCTTTATAGGGGGTGAACGAAACACCACCATGAATGAATAGCTCCAATGCAGGCCAAACGTCACCGATCGTTTTCTTCCCTGTTATCTCCAATATCCTTTTAAATAAAACCAGGGTCCATGTTGGCACACCGGAAACCGAGGTCACGTTTTCTTTGATCGTTGCTTCAGCGATCTTTTCGATCTTGCTTTCCCATTCATCCATCAACGCAATACTTAGATCGGGAGTACGTACCCAGTGCGCCCAGAAAGGAGAATTTTGAAAAAGAACAGCACTAAGGTCACCATATTGAACCTCGTTGTTCACGGGATTGATGCTGTGACTGCCGCCAATAAGCAGACCTTTACCGGTCAGTAGTTCTGAATCCGGTTTGTGATGATAATACATGCACAAAACATCTTTTGAAGCTTTGAAATGGCCGTCCTCGAGACTTTCATCACTGATAGGGATGAATTTACTTTTATCACTTGTCGTGCCGCTGCTTTTGGCAAACCAATAGATAGGTGTGTTCCAGAGAACATCCTGTTCGCCACTCATGATACGTTCGATATAGGGCTTCAGGTCATTATAGTCATGTATCGGTACGGCAGCTTTGAAATCCCGGACATTAAAGAGGTTCGAAAAATTATATTTCCTGCCGATCTCCGTGTACTGTGCTGAAGTGACGAGCTCCTGCAACACTTCTCTTTGTGCATCAAGCGGACTCTCTTTCCACGCTTTGATGCGCCAGTGCCGCATACGGGCCAGGGATGATATGGCAGGGGAGAGAAGTTTCATGCACTACTACAGGCAAAATATAAAATTTGGAGCAAGGAGGGAAACTTAATCTGCTTGCGTGGATCCTGAGGCCTTTATAGCTTCATCAAGCAAGTAATCCTTTCTCTTCAATTCAAAATTCCTTCCCAGATATAAACGACGTACCTCTTCATCTTCGGCCAGTTCTTCAGCTGTGCCGTGTTTATAGATCTTTCCATCGATCAGCAGGTAGGCCCGGTCACAAATGGAAAGCGTTTCGGTTACGTTATGGTCGGTGATAAGGATGCCGATATTCTTATGTTTGAGTTTGGCAACTATTGCCTGTATGTCTTCCACGGCAATGGGGTCAATGCCCGCAAAGGGTTCATCGAGCAGTATGAATTTAGGATTTACCGACAAGGCCCTTGCGATCTCTGTCCTTCTTCTTTCACCCCCACTCAATATATCGCCATTGTTCTTGCGGACATGTTGCAGTCGAAATTCATTCAGCAATGATTCCAGTTTAATTCTTTGTTCTTCTTTTGAGAGCTTTGTCATTTCAAGGATAGCTGCGATGTTATCCTCGACACTCAGTTTACGGAATACGGAAGGTTCCTGCGGCAAATAACCAATACCCATCTGCGCTCTTTTGTACATAGGCAGTGAAGTGATATCCTGGTCATTCAAAAATACTTTGCCTTCATCGGGTCTTACCAGGCCCACTACCTGGTAAAAGGATGTTGTTTTCCCGGCGCCGTTAGGTCCCAGCAAGCCCACGATCTCTCCCTGCTTTACTTCAAAGGAAACATGATTAACGACGATCCGGCTGCCGTATTTCTTTACAAGATCCCGGGTTTGTATAATTAGGTCCAATAATTGGTATTTGTACAAAAGTAAAAGAAACGGGCAAAAGCCCTTCTTAAAAGACATACATCATCTATTTCTAACAGAGTTTTGTATTTTGAAGGATGAACATGAAAAGACAAATTGCATTTTTATCGTACATCGCTATACTGTCCTGCCTGCTGACCGCTTGCCAGAAAGAGACGGGTAGTGGCGGCGGAACTAATCCACCTGCCATTGAGAAGCCGAAACCAGGTACAGCCTGGACCTATAGCTATTATACGTTCAATTCAGATGGAAGTTTGCATACAACGGAGACCGTGGTCTATAAAGCCAAAACACAGGAAACGATTGGAGGTGAGACCTGGCTAAAGGTGGTTAATAATGCAAATGACACATTAGTGTACTACCTGAAGCAAAAAGCAGATGGTTTATACCAGTATGCAAACAATGCATCCAATCTTTTTTGCAAGTATCCCGCGGCCTTAAATGAGGCCTATACTTCCTACAATGCAAAAGGGGTGGAGGACTTTGTAGTGAAGGGAGTGAACGATATTCTTCCAACTAATATTGGTGATATAAAGGTGAATTATTATGAAGGTACCAAGGTGATAGGTGTTCCCGCGATCATCGATAATATCTGGTTCAACGATAATGCATGGATCGTCCGGCATATTGTATACCGTAAGAACCTCCTTAGCGGTGTGTACTATAAATATAGCAGCCTCTTCATTCAATCGATCGTTTATTAAAAAATAAAAAATGGCTATTTAAGCCGGCAGGTTTGATAATTCCTGCCGGCTTATTTATGTTTGCAGCTTATTGCACGCAATGAAAGTAACAGACCATATAGCGCAGGCCAAGGACACGGCCATCTCGTTCGAAGTATTACCTCCCCTGAAAGGAAAAGGGATCGATGCGTTATATAAACACCTCGACCCTTTGATGGAGTTCAAGCCCGCTTATATCAATGTCACTTATCATCGCAGCGAACATGTATTCAAGAAAAAGGCAGATGGTAGTTTTGATAAGGTGGTAGTAAGAAAACGCCCGGGGACCGAAGCGATCTGTGCGGCTATCATGAATAAATATGATGTTGATACTGTGCCTCATCTTATTTGCGGTGGCTTTTCCCTGCAGGATACGGAAGATGCCTTGCTCACACTTAGCTACCTGGGTATTGATAATGTGCTGGTGCTTCGTGGTGACGCTGCCAAAAATGAAACTTCTTTTGAAGCAGAACCGGGCGGTCATAAATATGCCAATGAATTATTGAAACAGGTAGCGAACCTGAATGCGGGTGTTTATCTCGAAGATGAATTGAAAGGAAACAACAAGACCGATTTCTGTATCGGCGTTGCGGGTTATCCTGAAAAGCATTTTGAGGCGCCTAATATGCAAACGGACCTTGAGTACCTGAAAAGGAAAGTAGATGCTGGAGCGGATTATATCGTTACGCAAATGTTCTTTGACAATAAAAAATTCCATGCTTTTGTAAAAGACTGCCGCGCTATAGGGATCGCTGTCCCGATCATACCCGGTCTGAAACCGATCACTACCAAAAAACAGATGAACGTTTTACCGAAAACTTTCTACATAGACCTCCCTGCTGATCTCAGTAATGAAGTGTTGAAGTGCAAGAACGATGAAGAGGTGGAGAAAGTAGGGCAGGAGTGGTTACTCGAACAATCAAGAGAGCTCAAAAAAAGCGGCGTCCCTGTTCTGCATTATTATACTTTAGGTAAGCCACATGTGATAGCAAATGTGGTGAGGGAGTTGTAATGCAGTTGGGAATTAATAATTTGAAAGGGCGGGTTATAAGTAGCTTCCCGGCTTGAATTTAGAGAGGATATTTAACTTGTCATGAAATTCGGGGAATGACAATCCTTCCAGTACTCCATAATATTTCTAATTACTCTTTTTAAGTCTTCAGTGCTCGAAGGTTTTGTAAAAAATCCCTGAATGGATTTAGAATATGCATCAATGACGCTTCTTTGATCTGTAGCTGTTGTAAAGAACAAATAGGGAATACATTTTAACTTCAGATCCTCGTTATTATGAATTTTATCTCTCAAATCAAAGCCTGAGAGCTTTGGAAGGTTAATGTCAGATAAGATCAAGAAAGGTCGCTCATCCGTTTTCTCAAGGTGATTAAATGCATCAACCCCGTTGAGAAAGAATTTGATTTCATTCGGATAGTCAAGCTCCTTAAATACGTCCTTTAATAGTTCCAGGTCGTCTTCGTCGTCTTCTATAATTATAACCGGTCCATTCTTGTTCATATGCTTCAATATTACAAGACAATATAGCTAATAATTTAAATTCTATGAGTTATGAATTGATCCTCTTGTAAAGTACGATGCTACTTACCGGGTTTATCAAGAATGGAAAGATGACTCATACGTAACACATCAATAAACGTAATAATATATCACTTCGCGTTCAACACCAAGCCAACCCATTTAATTTCAAACGGAGGCATTTACCGGGTATGGATTATGATGTTATAAACAGTAGGAATGTTATAAGCATCACGTTCTCTAAGAAGGAACTTTGAAGTCTTCCTAATTCCCTATCACCTGCTGATCTCAGCAAGAACTTTCTGATCAATAAAGACAGGGTATTTCTTTTTCAGTGCTTCATTCCATTTCTCTTCCAGGATAACCTGGTAATCGTTGATGACCTGTCCACGGGCTTCGGCAAAACTTCTTTGAGAAGGCTGCGTATAGATATTGATCACATATGCAAAAGAGGCCGTGTTATCGGTAACATTGAGCTGCGGTGAGGTGATCATACCGGGTGTCGGTACCCTCCTGTTCAGGTTGGGTATCTGTTCCCATTCATATCGCGATGAATCAGCGATCATTTTTTCAGGGAAAAGGTCGCTTGCGATCCGCCAGTTTTTGGGATCGCTTTTTACTTTATCATAAAGGGCGTTCGCCGTATTCATATCCGCACAGAAAAACAGGACAGCATCAGCGCTATGCTTCCAGAGATAATTTTTTTTATTTTTTTCGTAAAGAGCAAGCAAGGCAGCGGAATCGGTTTGGGCCCTGTTCCATACTTCCTGCTGCATGATCTCAAAGAATAGATTACCCTCTTTGAATTCTACCATCTGGTTAGTGAATTCAGGACTAAACTCTTCCAGGTGTTCTTTGAAATATTCGAGCAGGGTGTAGTTGATCCATTCTTCTCTTACCTGCTCCCAGGATTTGGCGCCCGTACCATCCTGTTTGTAGCGGTAGGTGTGTGCATAGTTCACCCAGTCATTGGCATCGTATACAGAATCACCGATACTGAATAATGGGGTAGATGATTTGATGGCCCAGCCAGTTGTCATCGGCTTTTGATCCAACACACTGTCCGACATGTTCCATAAAGCGGCATCTTCATAAGGGAATTTTTTGAAGCCTTTTTTGCTTTTCACCTTATTGTAAATAAAATCACGGGAGTTCCTCCCACGGCTATCTGAACTGATCTTCTGTTCGAGTTCCTGCTGGTAAGTTTTGTTCCTCGGATCGCTGATCACAGGCTTTATGCCAATACGTTTAAGGATATGCCAGCCATGAGAAGTAAGAAAAGGTTTGCTTACTGAACCATCCTTAGGAAGAGACCACAGGACTTTTTCAAATGCGGGATCATATTGGCCAACGCCTATATCCGGCATAACACCTCCCGCTATCGCGGTCACATAGTCATTACTGAGATCGGCCGCCAGCCGGTTGAAGTTATCACCTGCGAGGATCCTTTTATAAATAGAATCGGCCCTGGCTGCGATCTGTTTCTTTTCTGGTTCGGTAGAGCCCGTGGGGATCGCAAGAAGTATTTGCTGCGCTTTTATTTTACCTGTTGCTTTTCTTTCGCCAAGGTTTTTAAAAATATGATAGCCTATTTTGGAGCGAACAACAGATGAATATTTTCCAACCGCAGTATTGTAAATCACGGTCTCAAATTCATAAGGGATCGTAAAGACCGTGATATAGCCAATATCACCGCCATTGGAGCGGGCAGCGGTATCATCGGAAAGTTCACGGGCGAGTTTTGCAAAATCTTCTCCTTTCTGCAACCGTTGAAATAATTCATTAACTCTTTTTTGGGCAGCTACGGTATCTATAAAATTTTCCGTTCCCCGGAAGGAAATAAAAATATGTCCTACGCGGATATCTTTCTGACTGCGTTGAAAAGCTTCTTTTGTCATCCGGGCTGTGAGATCGGGGTCCGTCAAATAATTCTCCGTGATCTGGGTGCGGAGATTGGCGAGCTCCGTTCTCATCATGGGTAAAGTGTCATACCTTCTTTCATACGCTTCCTGGATCTTAAGCCTGGATTTGATATACAGGTCAAGATAATCATTGATGGACCTGGTCTTATTGGCAACAGGACCTGTATTGTTTTTCTTGTATGCTCTCAGGAAATCTTTTGCATCAACAGCATATTTGCCGTAGGTGAACAATGTCTGCGAAAACGCAGAGCTACATAAAGTAAGAAGGAGAAAGAATAAGATAGGTTTTCTCATAGCATTATTTAACTATCAACTGAAAACTGTTATTGTCCCTTACGTTTCAACTCCAACACATCGTTGATCTGCTCAACCGCCAGTTTTTTAGCCACGATCCGTTTGTCTTTGTCGAGCAAATATAATGTGGGGAAGGATTGCACATCATAGAGCTGTGAATAACCGGGGATACCACTACTTATTCTTGCCTTGTCATCGGCCTTTGAATAATATACATGCGTCCAGTCCTCCAGTTTCTTCAGGTGAATAAAATCTGTCCAATCTTTTTTGCTTCCATCTGTTTCTTTTGAAACGGCAAACATCTTTAGCCCCGCTCCTTTCCATTTGGCTCGGTAAAAAGAATCCAGTCTTGGTAATACCTCTTTACAATGACCACAGGAAGGATCCCAGAAGACCACGACCGTATAATCAGCTGAAAGGTTATATAAAGTTGTCATCTTTCCACTTGAATCAGGGAGCTCGATATCGGAAGCTGGTGTGCCCATGATATTAGCCATTAAACTATAGGCCCTGTCAGTGATCGTCTTCTTTCCTTTTTCCGCCAGCCAGGTATAATCTTTATTGGAAAAATATTTTTCAAAGAGATGAACAAAAACAGCGTCCTCCCACATGTATTTCTGATTAATATAGCGGTTCACGAATTTTATCAGCAGGAACCTTGTCATCTCTTCATTCACACTGGCATAACCAAGCATATTATCTATTTCCCTGATCACGGAATCAGGATGAGGGATTACCAGTTGATTGAAATACTTGTCCAGTTTGTCTTCGAAAAAAGTGGTATAAGCCAACCGCCCGTCCCAGAAATTCACTCCTTCCCAGAATTGATCCTTGTAAAAATTATAAGACGCCAGCGAATCTTCTTTTGTCTTGGGGTCTTTCAGTTTGCCCGTCAGTTCCGGTTCCCGCATTGCGATCAGGAGGGTGGCCAGTAAAGTGCCAGGATTCTTTTTGATAAGGTCCTCCCGGTAATTTTTTACTTCCCTGTCCGTCTTTGTCAATTCAGCGATCAGGCGGGTGGAATCTGGTTTATTCGATGCGGTTTTTAATTGATGCTGTAATGACTGGATCTGCTTTCCTTTTGCACTCATATGTTGCTGGTAGCTGCTGAATAGCACATTATCTGATGAATGCTCATAAGTGGCTCCTTGTGCTATCGTCAGGGTATCTGCCTTGATGGAGAATTTCTGCTCCTTATCAACGAGGATCTCGAAGAAGCCTGCTTTGTTTGGATATCCAATAAGATAGATCCCACCATTCAATTTTTTATTCCCTTTCAGCACAGCTTCGCTTTTATCATTGAGCATGGCCGAATCAATGATAGGATAGCTCTTGCCAAAATAATGGCCCAGGTAGACATACTGATTTTTGAAGGGCTTGAAACTTACTTTGATCTCATATCCATCCTGTGCGAAGCCTAGGACTGGGAGCAATAAAAAGGAAAATAAAATAATTCGTTTCATATGTAAGATCCTGCTACCGGCAGGGAACCGGTAAAGATAATAAATGGTGGTTTAAAAGTTTAAGGTTTAAGGCTTTAAGCTTTTGTCCATCTAAGACAGGTCCGGGCGAAAATTAGTTGCCTATGCCAGGCAGCCAGACTAAGAAATCAGGAACTGATGGAGCATAACCGTTAGCTTTTATGAAGTAGCTGTATGCCTCTGATTTACTTTCTCATTTCAGATTTCTTATTCCTGATTTCTGATTTATTAACGGGTTATTTTTGCCCGATGGCCAGGAAAAAAAATAAGGTGAGGGTGCTGGAGAGGGTAAGAGTCGAGGATTATGCTGCCGAAGGACGGTCCTTGGCACGGGTAGACGGGAAAGTTGTGTTCATAGAGCGTACGGTACCCGGAGATGTAGTGGATGTCTTTCTTTCCAAAAGTAAAAAGGACTGGGCTGAAGGATACCCCCGGAAGTT
>DATLCB010000212.1:0-14100 GCA_035526625.1 Chitinophagaceae bacterium | reverse complement strand
TTAAAGAGGGCGAAGATAATGTTTCTTTATTATTTGCACTCGTTAACTACAAACAACAAACTATAAATTACCAACTAAAACAGGCTGAGTTGTCGTTCGTCTTTTACTTTTCGTCTTATTAAGATCTTTGCTGCCGGGCGTGTGACAGGTGAATGGCTAACTACTTCAAAAACCGGTGAAGCTTCATAACGGGAGGCAACAAAAATTTTCACATTACCGGCATGCGGCGCAAACATTCGCTCCACCAGCTCTGGTTTGTTATTATTCTTTGAGAGGTGTGAGAGTACCAGCAATTGTAACAGGTCGGAACGATATTGCTGAAACAACTCCAGCGCCTGTGCATTGCTCAGGTGACCCTCATCGCTGCTGATGCGTTTTTTTAAATGATACGGGTAATGCCCGTTCATCAGCATATCGTCACAATAGTTGGATTCGAGGAATGCGGCGTGACACTGGCTAAAATATTTGATGACTCTTTTGCATGCATAACCAATATCCGTGATAATGCCCACGTTGACGCCATGCCCGCTTATCATAAAACTATGCGGGTCATCAGCATCATGACTTTTCTTAAAGGGAACGATCGACAAAGCGCCAATTGATATTGGTTTCGCATGTACAAAATGCCTTACCAATGAAGGATCTAAAGGTATAGAACAGCGATGGAGCGTGTTCGTAGTAATATAAACAGGCAAGCGGTATTTTTTAGCAATACCTGCCATGCCAGTGATGTGATCAGAGTGTTCATGTGTGACAAACAAGGCTTTTACCTTTTCCATGGGGAGATCAAGCTGCTTCATGCGCCGCTCCGTTTCCCGGCAACTCAGTCCGGCATCAACGAGTACAGCTTCCTGCTGATTCCCGATATAATAGCAATTGGCATTACTGCCAGAGTTAAGCGATGCGGTGTAAAGTGACATGGGATGTCAAAAATAAGGATAGTTGAGGATGTCATTCCGGGCTTGACCCGGAATCTTTTTCTCATTTTTTCCTGTGTTATACCCTTGGAATCAGTCCGGCCTGCTTTTAATTTCAATCATGTCCCGTATAGGTTCATATTCTGTTTATATCCTATCCAATTATGCCCGCACAGTTTATTATACGGGAGTAACCAATAATCTTGAAAAACGGATCAGGCAGCATAGAAATAATGAAAGTGTTTTTACAACAAAGTATCGATGTCACTTTTTGATGTTCTATGAGGACTACAATGATATAAGAAACGCTATCGCAAGAGAAAAGCAATTGAAGAATTGGCTGCGTCAATGGAAGATAGAACTTATTAAAAAACAAAATCCCGGTATGATCGACCTCGCAAAAGATTGGTATTGAAAAAGACCCCGGATCAAGTCCGGGGTGACAAACATTTCAATAACCATGTGACAACATTCAATAACCAGGTCAAAAACTTCATTAAACTACCTTACCCCTACATTCCCTGAATAGCTAATCGAAGATCTTCCACTCATAACGATATCCAGCGTAGCATTACCATTGTCAAAAAAAGTAAATGTGCCGGAAAGCATTTCGGTATTGTCCTGCGGTTTCAGGATAACCTGCCAGGCGCCATTGGATCTTTGCTGTTTCGTGAGAGAGAATTTAGTACTGGTAAAATCAAGCGGGCCTTTGCCGGTAGGATAACCACCTCCTGTTCCCTGTGCAGTTCCATAGTACGGCAATGCAATAATGACCTTATCCTTGTTGAGATCAACCCAATAGTCCGTTACCAATTGCCGGCTGCTGCCACTCATCGGTTCTGCACGGGTTGCTGTGAACCGCCACCTGTCATCCTGTATGGCAGACTGAATTTCCGCTGGCGAAGAACTGGTTTTCTGCGTCGAAGTGCAGGAAGGAAACACAGTAAGAGTTATCAAAAAAGTAATGATTCCCATTGGGAGATGAGGAAGATGATGCTGTTTCATGTCGCTTGTTTTATACCTGTACCGGCATCTAAGATGGTGCCAACAGGGTGCTGGAATTGATAAAATTGCCAATGGAAGCAATACCGCACCCGGTGCTGTGGAAAGAAAAAAATGCAATTTCTCATTGGGAAAACGAAATAACCTATATTTGGTAGTGGTAATGCGTAATGCGTGCCATACTAAACTGAACACCCCTTAAACTCTAATTCAACCAATCATGGCAACAAAAAAAGCAAAAAAGAAAGCTGCAAAAAAACCAGCAGCAAAAAAAGCCGTTAAGAAAGCTGCAAAGAAGCCAGCAAAAAAGAAAGCCGCTAAGAAAAAATCAGCCCGTAAGCCAAACGCTGCCTTCATGAAGGCCCTTACTCCAAGTTCTGCATTGAGCGCTGTTGTGGGAAACAAAGCAATGCCCCGCACAGAAGCAGTTAAAAGGATCTGGGACTACATCAAGAAGAACAAACTCCAGGACAACAAGAACAGGAGAATGATCAACAACGATGCTTCCATGAAAGCAGTTATGGGTAACAAAGCCCAGGTATCAATGTTCGAGATCGCCAAGTATCTGAACAAGCATCTCAGCTAAATGATCCTGTAACAAATTAGAAGGGCGCTTGTAAAAGCGCCCTTTTTTATTACCCAGCGGCCTGGCTGACGCCAGTCACTGCAGCTGAAATAACGTTCGAAAGAAATTTCAATAAACAGGATCACATATTCTCTTCTTTCTTCCGGTCGGCTTCCGGCCGGGATTCTTCATCACCCTTTTCTGCCTCGATCTTGATATCCTGCATGGTTGAAGAAAGAGGTCCCTTCATATGTTCTTGTGGATCCGTTGTGTGCAAGGTTTCGGGATCGGGTTGTAAACCGGCTTTCTTGTTGTCATCATTCGCCGGATTGTTGGGGTTGTTTTGTTTGTCGCTCATAAAGGTGTATTTGCCTGTATAAAAACAAAATTCAGACCGGGAAACAATAGCTGGCATAATTTTCTTATTAGCTGCCAAAAAGAGTTATGAATAATTTCTGGAAAACATTGGTCGCAGGTTATGCCGGATGGAAATGGGGTGGTGGTTGTTTTGGCTTCATCATCGTATTCATCATCGTGTTTTATTTCCTGGGCTATATTCATTGTTAGGACAAAGCTTTCTTAAATGCATAATGTCCTTTGATATGCTGGTTCAGGTAAGTCCCTTTTGAGCGGGAGGTTTTCAGAGCGAGATATACATCTTCCGGAACATTTTTATAATCATACACCATTCCCGAAACATACCAGATGCGCAAGGTTTGACTGGTGAGATCATACTCCATATGTGCTACAACAAAAGAAGGCATACCGGGCTTGTTAAAAATATAATGCCAGTCTTTTGAAACAGCGATGCCCTATAATGTGGAATTTATTCCCCCGGGGCAGGAGTTCTAATAAATAATAAAACAAATCCACTACTGTGGAAGAATAGGCTTGCTATTTGCAAATTATTCTACATCTATTTCAGCAGCATGGGGAAAGCACCACTTAAGAGATCAAGAACCGCCAGGATCAGCCGGATAATTTTAAGATCCTTCCTGTTCCTTTTCCTTTTTATCATCTTTATTTTTTTACTGACCCTTACACCTCCCGTACAGCGCTATCTTACCGGGCGGGTAGAAAAATTCCTTGAGAAGAAATTACAAACCAGAGTGGATATCGACCGTATCACCTTTGATCCCTTCGGAAACGTGAAGCTGGCCGGTGTGTATGTGGAGGACAGGAATAAGGATACCCTGCTGTCTGGTGCGATCTTAAAAACAAGGGTGAACGTCTTCAAACTTTTTTCCAATAAGATACTGGTAAAGAAACTCGAACTAAAAGATATCAATGCCTATATAAAGAGAAGCGGTACAGATACGGCATTCAACTTCCAATTCATCGTAGATGCTTTTACGCCTAAACCTGATCCGCTGGATACCACGGCGGCAACACCCCTTGAAGCCGATCTCAAAGATGTAAAGTTGGATAATGTATTTATTTCCTATAGCGATGCCGTCAGCGGAAGCGAAATGAATATTCATACGGGTTCCTTAAGAACTTCATTTATTTCTTCCGATATCAATAAGAATATTTTCGTGATCCCCCTGATAGATGGAGATAGTATCACCGCCTATATCAGGCAGGTAAAACCTTTGGTTACGCCTGAACCACTGGCAAAAGATATTGCTGAAGCGGTGCAGCCCATCCCCGTAAAATTAATGATCGGGGGCCTGGATCTGCAGGCCGTGGATATCCATTACGCTAATGATGTGTCAGCTTTATATGCTGATGTGCATATTGGTGAGCTGCAAAGCAAACAAAGGCTGATGGACCTGCAGCAACGAAAGATCTATTTTGATGAGTTCAATTTTGCTAACTCTGCTATTACCATTCGCATGGATAAAAAGGAGGAGGCAAAGACCATTGCAAAAGAAGTGGTACAGGAGATAGCCGCACAGCAGCAGGCAGGATGGGATATCAGGGGTACCAGTATCCGGCTTGACAGCAATTCCATTCATTTCACCGACAATAATAAAACACATGATAGCTACGGGATCGATTATGATCATCTTGCCGCCACGGGTCTTACACTCTATATTGATGATCTTGTGATGAACGGTGATTCGATCGGGGGACGTGTGGTCCGAGGCGCTGTAAAAGACCAGAGTGGTTTTGAGTTGGAGGAGCTTCATGGAAATATCCTCTATGCTCATAACCAGGCGTACGCAGAAGATCTGCTGATCAAAACTCCCGGCTCGGAGATCAAGCGAAGCGCTACCCTGCTTTATGCATCACGGGAGGAACTTGCAAAGCATTTTGCCCGGACGGTCATGAAAGCCGATATCGACAACAGTTATATACAGGTAAAAGATATCCTTGCATTTGCTCCCGCCTTACGCCGGCAGAAAGCATTTGCCAATCCCTCGGCTACCTGGCGACTCGATATCAAAGGCAATGGAACGCTTGACAGGCTGGTGCTGGATAAATTTAATTTCAGCGGACTTTCCAATACACAGATCAGCGCCCATGGAACGCTCACGGGGATCTCAAATACTAAACAGGCCGGTGGAAACTTTACTATCAACCACCTGCATACGACGCAAACAGATATAAGTTTATTTACCGGTAAAAGATTATCGACAGCGAATATCCGTATCCCTGAAGATATCAGCATGAGCGGTACGATCGCTGGAAATAGTGGCAGTATCGCCACAAGAATGAATATCACTACGTCGAGCGGATCTGCTAACGTGAACGGGCGTTTTGCCAACCTCGGTAACCCCAATGACCTGAGTTATGATGCTGTTGTCAGCACCTCTTCATTGAACCTTGGCCGCATTCTCCAGCAAGATCAACTTGGCATACTGACCGGCAACTTTACCATGAAAGGCACCGGAACAACAAAAGATAATCTCAATACGAGTTTGCTGGCGAATATCGGCGCTGTTGATTATAACCAATACCGTTACCACCATGTTGCTGTGAATGGCACGATCCGTAATGGGATATTCGATGGGCGTATCAATATGAAAGACCCGAATGCAAGCGGCGACCTTGTCTTACGGGCAGACCTGGATGGTAATTCCTTTTCAGTGAATGGAATGATCGATAGCCTGAAGACACAACCTTTACACCTTACAGCGGGTCCATTAATCGCAAGAGGAAAGATCGAAGGATCTATTGCTAATATTACAAGTGAAAACCTCGATGCGGACCTGCTTATCAGTAATGCGCTTTTTGTATCTGGCACTAACAGGTTGCCATTGGATATGATACTACTTAAAACGGGGAGGAACGATTCGGTGAATTATTTAACCCTGCAAAGCGATATTGCTTCTGCACGGCTTAGCGGGCGAT
This sequence comes from Chitinophagaceae bacterium, assembly GCA_035526625.1. Lineage (GTDB taxonomy): Bacteria > Bacteroidota > Bacteroidia > Chitinophagales > Chitinophagaceae > JJ008. The sequence continues at coordinate 8,319 of DATLCB010000212.1, read as the reverse complement.
ACAGGTTATCAGAACTCGGTACCATCATTCAAAGCAGTATCGAACCTTATTTTACTACGGGTCCAGGCAAAGTAAGCACTGCCTCGCTTCATCCTTATAATTTTCAACTTACCGCAGCTATAAATTATTCACCGGTCTTCAACTCTTTTGTTCCCGGTCTTTCTTCCTTTGATAATATCAGCGCCGAAGCCAGCGTGGTTTCCGGTGCAGGTATCAATGGTGAGATACGAATTCCATCCTTAGTTTATAATGGGAATGAATTCCAACAATTATATATCACGGCCGCTACTGCCGCCGGCGGACTGCAAGTGAATGCAACAGCACACAGCATCAAAAGCGGCAGCAACCTGGCATTATATAATACGAGGATCCATGCGCTGGCGATGGGTAATAATATCCAGTTCACCGCCGCTACAGATGATCAAACCGGCAGAAGCAAATACCGGTTCTCTGGTTTATTTGCCGTTACTTCTCCCAAACATTATACGGTCAGTTTAAGCCCGGACAGCCTGCTGCTGAATTACGAACCATGGAGCATTGCCCCGGGCAACCAAATTAAAATCGCACCCAACTCGATCACGGCTACTAATTTCCTGTTGCAAAATGGCAACCAGCAGTTACGCATCAACAGTGCTGATATGAATGCGGGTTCACTGGATGTACAGTTCACACAGTTCCGGTTGTCCACCATCACTGCTTTTGTAAAAAATGATTCACTGCCCGCCGATGGCTTGATCAATGGCAATCTTACGGTCACTAATATAATGAAGACCCCTGCCTTCACTGGTCACCTCCTGGTAAATGATCTGAGTTTGCAGAAAGATACCATCGGCAATGTGGACATAAGAGTAACCGCTGGAGAAGGCAACCGGCATCATGCAGTCGCAACCATATCAGGTCGCGGCAATGATGTGGACCTGAGCGGTTATTTCATTCCTGGAAAAGATATGATGGTTGATCTTGATCTGAATGTGCGGCAATTGCAGCTCGCAAGCTTAAAAGCTATCATGGCCAAAGCCATGACAGATGCTACGGGTTCGATGAGCGGGCGAATGAAGATCGGCGGCAAACTATCAGATCCGCAATTTGCCGGAGAAATGACTTTCAATAATGCGAGTTTTATTCCAACAGCGTTGGGAACCCGTTTCCGTATCGGTAACCAAAAGCTATCACTGGTCAATGACGGCATTGTCTTCAATAATTTTATTATAGAAGATTCTGCAGGTAATAAAATGATATTGAATGGGCGGGCGGTCAGTAAGAACTTTATCAATTATGATTTTGATGTAGCTGTTCAAGCGACCAATTTCCAGGTACTCAATACAACCCGGTCACCCGGCAAGATCTATTACGGCAAACTAAATGTTACGGCCGACCTGCGTATCCGTGGTACTGAACTAAAACCCAGGGCAGACGGAACGATCACGGTGAATGAAGGAACAGTTTTCTCCTTTGTGATCCCACAGGTGGAAGAAGGGGTTTCCCAACGAAAAGGTATCGTGGAATTCGTGGATATGGATGCACCGGAAAACGATTCGCTGTTCTTAGCTTACGATTCACTGAACTATAGCAGCATCCTGGGTTTTGATGTAGCCACTACGATCGAAATAAAGAAAGAAGCCCTTTTCAATATTATCATTGATGAGTCCAATGGTGATTTCCTGAATGTGCAGGGGGAGGCGTTGTTATCGGCTGGCGTTGATCCAAGTGGTAAAGTAACGCTGGCTGGTAATTATGTACTTGACCAGGGTTCTTACCAGATCTCTTTTAATTTCCTGCGCCGCAAATTCGATATCACCAAAGGAAGCAATATTGTCTGGACAGGAGAACCTACAACGGCGCAACTGGATATGCGAGCAGTGTATGTTGCGAACACTGCGCCGCTGGACCTGGTGTCTTCCCAATTGCCGGCGGATGCTAACCGGAGTTACTATTTACAAAAACTTCCTTTTGAAGTGCACCTTAATGTGACCGGTGAATTATTGAAACCTGTCATTGACTTCGACATCGTTCTTCCTGAAAGCAACTATGGCGTTTCAAATGATATTGTTACCGCTGTTCAATCGAGGCTTGACCTGATGAGAGGTGATGAAGGAGAGATCAATAAACAAGTGTTCTCTCTTTTACTGCTCAATCGTTTTGTGGGTGATAATCCTTTTGCTTCTGCGGGCGAGACCTTCAATTTCAATACCTATGCAAGGCAAAGTGTGAGCAAACTGCTGACCGAACAACTGAATCAACTGGCAGCGGGATTGATCGACGGCGTTGATATTAATTTTGACGTTATATCCACCGATGATTATACCACCGGCAACAGGATGAGCAGGACCGATCTCAACGTTGGGCTGAGCAAAAGATTATTGAGCAACCGGCTAAAGATATCCGTGGGCAGCAATTTCCAGGTGGAAGGACCGCAAAGCGGCAACCAACAAAGCAATAATATAGCAGGTAATGTTGCTGTCGACTACCAGCTAAGTAGAGATGGCCGTTACCTGATACGTTTTTACCGCCAGAATGAATACCAGGGGATCGTCGATGGATATATCATTGAAACAGGGGTAAGCTTCATCTTCTCCGTGGATTACGAACGCTTCATGCAGATATTCCGGAAAAGAAGAAGACCGGGTCAACCTCGTTCCACTGAAGCCACGCAAAGCAAGCCAGCTACTCAAAATACACCGGGTTTATGAATCGTAAGGGTTACCTTATTGTACTACTTTTTATTATTCCTGCCCTATGGGGATGCAGGGGTCTCAGCCATTTGCCAGCCAATCAAAAATTATATACCGGCGCTATAGTGGAAGTAAACGGATCTGTTACCACGCTACAAAAAAAGACACTGAGAAGAAGCCTCAAGGGGCTTACCAAACCAAAACCCAACACGATGATCCTGGGCATGCGGCCCAAACTCGCTATCTATAATATGTTTCGCAACGCGAAGAAAGGGTTGTTCAAAAATATCCGTGATAAATATGGCGAGCCGCCTGTTCTGGCAAGTCAACTGGATCTTGGAGCCAATATCAAATCCCTGGAAAATTATCTCGTGAACAAAGGATGGTTCCAGGGAAAAGTTACGGGCGATACGATCGTCAGGAATAAGACAGTGAAAGCGAAATATAAGGCGCAGGCAGGTATACAATATAAGATCAACAGTATTCATTTTCCCACAGACAGCAGCGATGTGTCAAAAGCGGTGGTGAACACATTCCCTAATACATTACTGAAACCGGGGGCGCCTTTTGATATAGATGTGATCAAGGCAGAAAGGGTACGCATAGATGCCGCACTGAAAGAAAATGGATTTTATTATTTCAGTCCTGAATACATATTGCTGCGGACAGACAGCACTATCGGTAACCAGAAAGTGGATATGTACCTGCTGGTAAAACCAGAGACGCCACCATCAGCCCGCGATATCTACCGGATCAATAACGTTTATATCTATACAGGATTCAACCTGAATGCCGCCCGGTACGATACGCTGAGGTCGCAGGCGGAATTTCATAATGGTTATTATATCGTTGACCGTCGCAAACGATATAAACCTTTATTGTTCGAGGAGACCATGCAGTTCAAACCCGGTGAGATCTATAATCGCAAGGACCACAACCAAACGCTGAACCGCCTGATCAATCTCAATCTTTTCAAATTCGTAAAGAACCGTTTTGAAACTGTACCCAATATAGATTCTGCCAAACTGGATGCTTTCTATTATCTCACACCACAAACCAAGCAATCGCTCAGGGCTGAAGTATCTGTTGTATCACGATCAAATAATCTTAATGGTTCTCAGATCAACTTCAGTTATTTTAACCGAAACCTGGCACGGAATGGAACGCAGTTAAGACTGACAGGATATGTTGGCTCTGACGTACAGTTCAGCGGTGCATTGAAAGGATATAATACTTATCGTACCGGCGCTGAAGCCAGTTATGTGATGCCGCGCTTTTCGGTGCCCTTTAAAAAAATAGCGCACAAGGGACCTTATGCACCGAGGACACATTTCACGATCGGTTATGATATACTCAACCGTAAACGCTTATATACGCTCAACTCTTACAGGCTGGAATATGGTTTTAGCTGGAAGAAAACGCTGAGGCGGGTGCATGAACTTTCACCTATTGCTATCACCTATGCCGAACCGCTGAATGTGACCGATGATTATAAAACACTCCAGGCAAATATTCCAGGTCTGGAAAGAGCGATCGAGCCGCAATTCATTTTGGGAAGCCGGTATCAATTTATTTATAACGCGTTTGCAGATAATGCGCAGCCCAGGCGGTCATGGTATTTTAGCGGAGTAGTTGATCTCTCCGGTAATATTGCGGGCCTTATCACCGGCGCCAATATTAAAAAAGGCGATACTGTAAAATTCGGCACGGTACCCTTCTCACAATATTTCCAGGTGGAGTCCGATGTTCGTCATTATACAAAAGTGGGATTGAAGTCCACCTGGGTGAATCGTATCGATATTGGCATCGGCCTGCCTTATGGTAATTCCGTGCAGGTGCCGTATGTCAAGCAATTCTTTATTGGTGGCAATAACAGTCTTCGAGGTTTCCGTAGCCGTTCTGTTGGGCCGGGCACTTATTTTCCGGTCAATGCGCAGATCATTCCGGATCAGACAGGAGATATCAAGCTTGAATTAAATTCGGAGTTCCGACCTCATCTCGCGGGTCCATTATATGGCGCACTATTTATTGATGCGGGAAATATCTGGCTGGTCAATGATACCAACTACACACATAAGCCGGGTTCGCAGTTCACGAGTAGATTCTTCAGTCAATTAGCTGTAGATGTTGGTGTCGGTCTGCGAATGGACATCACCATTTTTGTGATCCGCTTTGATGCAGGCTTCCCGATACGAAAGCCATGGAAAATGCCGCCGGGTGTGATTGGCCAGATCAATTTCAGCAGCCAGGATTGGCGGCGGCAGAATATTGTTTATAATCTGGCGATAGGGTATCCTTTTTGACTTTTTCCACCTTTTGCCTTGATGCAAAAGGTGGAGCCAAAAAATCAAGCCGGCTAAACGACTTGATTTTATCCACCTCATGTTTTCGTTGCCCAATAGCCGGCAAAGCATTTTCTCGTATCAGCAGCTCTACCCGAAGTCCTTGCTACGTGCTATGCGAAGCTCAAAGATGCGCTGTGTTCCGTCTGAATTTCTTTAAAACGGTAAATCACTTTTGAAAGACGGAACAAGGCGTGGTGCCAACCCCATAGATCGTCGAAGGTTATGATAAAAATAAATTTCCGGGCGCCACCTTTAAAAAGTCAACGCCACCGGAAACGTCGGGTATCAGGCACCAGAGCTTAGCATTAAAGCTCATCAATCAAGACAGATGCCCTGCCGGCTATCGGGCAACGAAAACATCCGGTGATCGTATACATGTCGTTTAGCCGGCTTGATTTTTTTTGTTACTTTTTTGCATCAAGGCGAAAAAGTAAAGAGAAATGAAGTTGCATCAAGACAAAGAACAAAAGGATTTGTCAAAAAAAAAGACAATAAAAAAAATACTCTATCAAAATTGGTATTTAATTTGGCTACGATCATCTGTTCTAAATTTGATAATCATGGATATCCTCGAACAAATAAAAGAATACGCAACCGCCGCCCACGGAGATCAGAAAAGAAAATACAGGGATGAGTTGTATATCAATCATCCGATAAGAGTAAGTGAGCATTGCCAGCGTCATGTAAATAATTTGCCGATCGCGGCAGCAGCCTTATTGCATGATGTGCTCGAGGATACGGATATAAAAGAAGAAGAGATGGAAGTTTTTCTTCAGCGTGTAATGCCGGCACATGCGGCACATACGTTGCGTTTGGTAAAAGATCTGACAGATGTCTACACACATAAGGCTTATCCTTTGCTGAACCGCCGGCGGCGAAAAGAGAAAGAAGCCGAACGTCTGGCAGCAACGCATCCTGATGCGCAAACGATCAAGTATGCAGATATCATTGACAATAGCCAGGATATCGTTGGATCAGGCGATGACTTTTCGCAGAAGTTCCTGCAGGAATGCAAGACTGTACTTAAAAAGATCCCCAAAGGGAATGAGGTTCTTTATAAAGAAGCGGTTGAGGCGGTGGAGAGAGGGTTGAAAAGCTGGAGACAGACCTCCCCAACCCCTCCCAGGGAGGGGCTTTAGATTCCGCAACTCGAAAAATGTTTTTTAAATAGCGAATTCCAGTGTGTGCTTTAAATTGAAAGTGTTTGTGAATAGCAGGCTCAAAGTCTCCCTTGGGGATTGGCTAAGTTGCTGGCATCATGTGGCAACCTCCGTAGCACGACCAGCCCGTGCCAATCCAACCAACAATGCTGCGATCCAGAATAAAATATACCCACCAACTGTACCTGCTGTATTCAATATAAGATCATCTATATCCCAGATACCAAGGCCCGTGATGAGCTGTGTCATTTCAAATCCGAGGCTCAATGCAAAACCTGCAAACACCATTTTAAAAAGATGCCGGAACCAGGGAAGAAACAGCGGGAGCAGGATACCAAAGGGTACGAAAGCAAGGAGATTACCCCATATATTGTATTGTGCGGAAATGTTGTTATGTGCCATTCCTCTTTTGTAGAGGTTGATGGTACGGAAAGGAACGGTATTGGCTTTCTCCCAACCTTTCATTACCGAATAGCGTTTAAAATCGCTGTTGAAGTATTGTTTGTAATAACGAGGGCCGCCGTTGCGGAACAGGATATTTCTCGCAAGTACGGCCATGTATAGCAGCAGTACAAGACCGGTGAAGATCTTTATGGTTCGGCGGGCGGCGGTCATTTTTTTACCTAAACGATAAAATCTTTATTTGATTGCATTGGAGCAAGTCGTTTCTTCTCCAGGGATAAGGAGATCTTTTATAAGTTCTTCCACCTTTTGTCTTGAAACAAAAGGTGGAGCCAAAAATTCAAGCCGGCCAAACGAGAAGATTATTTGCACCTCATGATTTCGTTGCCCAGGGCCGGCAGGGCATCTTCTCGTTTGAAGAGCTTTAGTGCTAGCCTCTGCTACCTGATAGCCGAAGATCCCGCTGGCGCTTACTTTTTAGCCGGCCTCACTATATCTGTAATGTCTTATTGTAAGGCTAAAAAGAGGCGCCCGGACATTTACTCTAAAGGCTAGTCGAATTAAAAGAATTTTCCAGCGCCTTGTTCCGTCTTTCATAGGACACGTAATACTATAATGAAATTAGGACGGAACACAGCGCAGGTTTTGAGCGCCGCATAGCACGAAGGAAAGACTAGCCCTGGAGCTGTCCCGGCGAGAGGATACCTTGCCGGCCCTGGGCAACGTCCTCTTACAGGTGAACGAAAACAGGTCGTTTGGCCGGCTTGATTTTTTTGTTACTTTTTGCATCAAGGGGTAACTATAAACCTGTTAGACCACGGTCACCCCGTCACAATCCAATAAACTCCAACACCTATCGCAATAATTGCTAAACCCCACGTCGCAAGTCTAAATTTTTTTGATGATAGTCTTTCACTTAAATACGGGCTCATAAGTTTGGGATATAAGAGATGAAGGACTCCCAGTATTATAATGAATATACCAAAGCCCATATTATTTTCCTTTTGGTTTAGTTTCGGCTGTTTAATAAATTAAAAACACGGTCAATCTCTACTTTGTAATTTTCTATTGGTACGATTGGGAATACTATGTTTGGGAGAGCTGCCGATTGTGGCAGCAGTTCATATTTATATGCCTGAAATGATTCGTTCAGGCTTAATGTAGCGTCTTTATAAAATTCATATACATCTTCTCTGCTTTTTATTTCATTAGGTGGTATTTCATACACAGATTGAACCTTTAGAACTTCATGTCCATTGTTGGTAAACATATCAGTAAGAATATATGATTTTGTTATTTTCAAAACCACCTTATCATTAATGAGGAAGGGTTCTGATTGGTAGGAAAGAGATGATTCTCCAATTCCCTTTTCAGGACGGAAATCGAATGGCGAAATATCCAGTTTTACCCTATAATTCCTTGCAATCATTACCCTTTCTTTTTAGGCGTGGGGTTACCCTTTACAGAAGCCTTCATAATAGAGTGAAAAATATTAGATGCTTTTTTAGCGGATCTCTTACCTTTTGCCATTTAGAAACTTTTAATGAGTTCGGATATAGTTTATTATCTCCATCATAACATGATCGTCAAAGGGGTCTTCGGCAGATTTCTCCATAAAGATATTACCCGAAGGCATTATAGTGATTGTTCTGGCTTTGGAATCACAAGTGTATTCGTAGGTTTTCTTGCCATTGTCATCTGAAAGCAGCTTGTAAGTAAAGGTGTAATCAATCCCGTTAA
>DATLCB010000211.1:0-2808 GCA_035526625.1 Chitinophagaceae bacterium | reverse complement strand
ATTATTCGTTCCTACCATACTGTCGTACTGATCATATACCCACTTTTTTGATGCGACCGATGGAAGTTGAATGATTTGTTCAGCAACGGCCTTCAGGTCTTTTGGAACAGGGATCGAACCCGCATCTGTCTTTTTTATTTGAGCAAAATATTTTGGTTCGGTATATTCTCTTTCATATTGCGGGGCTCCGCCACCTAATACCAGTTCATAGGCGGGAATAGAAGCTTCGAGCTCACCATCCATGTAGAAATCAAGCAAGCCATCATCTGTCACTTCACCTATTACAGAACAGGGCAGGTCCCATTTTTCAAAAATTTTTTTCACTTCATCTTCTTTCCCTTTTTCTGCAACAAGCAACATACGCTCCTGGCTTTCGCTCAACAGCAATTCCCATGTCTTCATATTTTTCTGACGGGTAGGTACTTTGTCAAGATCGATCCTCATTCCGACTTCACCTTTGGCGCTCATTTCTGCCGTGGAGCAGATGATACCTGCAGCTCCCATATCCTGCATCCCTACCACCGCACCGGTTTGGATCACTTCAAGACAGGCTTCAAGTAATTTTTTTTCCTGGAAAGGATCGCCTACCTGGACAGCGGGCAGGTCTTGCGCACTTTCTGCTGTTATATCTGCCGATGCGAAAGAAGCGCCACCGATGCCGTCTTTGCCTGTCGCACTTCCAACGAACATAACCGGGTTACCTTTTCCCAATGCAGTGGCTGAAACAGTCTCACCTGCTTTTACGATCCCAACACTCATGGCATTTACCAGCGGATTGGTATGATAACATTCATCAAAATAAATTTCGCCTCCGACTGTAGGAACACCAAAACAATTCCCATAATGCCCGATACCATGTACCACACCGGATAAAAGATGCTGTGTTTTATCTTCATGTAAGTTTCCAAAACGAAGTGAATTCAGGGAGGCGATCGGGCGGGCTCCCATCGTAAAAATATCGCGGTGAATTCCACCTACACCTGTTGCTGCTCCCTGGAAAGGTTCAATAGCTGAAGGATGATTATGTGATTCGATCTTAAATACAACTCCCCATCCATCGCCTATATCCATTAAGCCGGCATTTTCCTCCCCCGCTTTTACGAGCATTCGCCCTCCTTCTCTCGGTAATGTTTTTAACCACTTGATGGAGTTTTTATAACTGCAGTGTTCACTCCACATTCCTGAAAAAGCGCAGAGCTCATTAAAGTTGGGAACACGTCCTAATTTTTGTTTGATCAGTTCAAATTCCTGTTCGGTCAATCGTAGTTGTTCTGCTGTCTTAGCTGTTACTTCCATGATGTAGGGTTATCGAGAGCTAAATAGATCATTGAGCCACGCTTTAACAAAACGCTTTGGCATGCAAGCCGCAAATTTACAAGTTGTATCCCACGGCGTAAACAGATTTGTCAACTTTGTACTGACATCATGATAAGAATGGCTATTTTGCGGGATAAACTTCTGCCTTGGAGTACTTGATTTTTGTTGCCTGGCTTGTTGTGTTTGCCTGGTTGGTCACGAAGGTGAAATTCTTTACAAAAACCGGTTTGAGTAATCCTCAGCTGATCATTCTTTTACTGCTGAAAGTAATGGCCGGTATCTTTTATGGATGGATAGGTCTTTATTATGGGGGACTTGCACAGATGCAGGATACCTGGAGCTTCCATGCCGAGGGAATAAAAGAATATCATTTACTCTATAGCCATCCCGGCGAATACCTTACTAATCTTTTTAAAGACCCCTATGAAGGAGGTATCTCTAAATTTTTTGAAAGCACCGATTCTTACTGGAACGACCTGAAAGGTAATATCCTGATCAAATTCCTTTCTATTCTTAATATTTTCAGCTTCGGCCACTATTACGTCAATGTTATTTTTTACGCTTTCATCACGCTGTTTGGCGCAATGGCCATCTATAAAGTGATGAATGATGTCTTCCCCGGTAAAAAGCTGGTCATACTACTCGCTACTTTCCTGCTTCCTTCTTTTTTATACTGGACGAGCGGCCTGCATAAAGAAGGTTTGATATTCACCGGCATGAGCTTCATTGTCTATAGTATTTATTTTGGTACCCGGGAAAAAAGATGGGGCTTTAAAAGGATGGCTTTACTTATAACAGGCCTTTTCTTGTTGCTGGTCTTGCGGAATTTCATCCTTGTCATTATTGTCCCGGCAGTTTTATCATGGGTGTTGGCTAACAGATGGCCAAAATACAGCCTTGCCATATTTACTTCGATTTATGTTTTGTTCGGGGTCCTGTTCTTTACGATCAGGTATGCGGATCCCCGGCTTGACTTTCCGCAAGCGGTCGTTAACAAACAGCAAGAGTTCATCCAGCTAAAAGGAGGTAATTCAAGTATCCCGATAAAAAAATTGGAACCCAATGCCATCAGTTTCCTAAAAAACACACCACAGGCTATCAACCTTTCTACCATAAGACCTTATCCTAGCGATGTACGGCATATACTATCATTAGCGGCAGCCATTGAGATCAATGTTTTGCTGCTCCTCTTCTTGTTCTTTATTATCTGGCACCGTAACGGCATCCACTCAAAGAATCTTATTTATTTCTGTTTGTTCTTCTCCTTCTCCGTTCTATTGGCAATAGGATTTAGTGTAAACAACCTTGGCGCAATAGTTCGCTACCGGAGTGTGATAATGCCTTTCCTTGTAGTTCCGATGCTCGCCAGTATTAATTGGGGACATCTAAGCAATGCTATTTTTAACAATATTAGAAATAAAAATAATATTGATAAATCCGCCTGATTTATTCATATTTAGACTATTTTTCTAAAAATATTTCATTTTTTTT
>DATLCB010000210.1:0-3809 GCA_035526625.1 Chitinophagaceae bacterium | reverse complement strand
ACTATTTCTCTGGCCACTGTTACCATAGCTTCCGCTATCACCACCGCTATTTCTTTGACCACCGCTACCATAATAACCAGACCCGCTGCCGCCATAATTACCACTTCCACCACTTGTATTTCTCTGGCTGCCACTACCTGAATTCCATCCCCTGTCACTGCCTCTTTCATTGCCCTGGTTCATACCACCACCAAATCCTCTGCGTCCCTGACCCATTGGCTGTTGTGAACCCCTGCCACTACGACCACCCTCACTACCATATTCATCACCATCTTCCTCATCTTCCTCAGCATCATAACCACCTCGTACATTGCTGTAATTGTCATCATCATCTTCTTCATCCTCTTCATTTCTCTCATCATAATCATCTTCATAATCATCTTCTTCATAACCACCGCGTACATTACTATAACCATTTTCCTCTTCGTCCTCTTCGTTATAACCTGCGCGGCTGTAATTCCTGTCATCATCCTGCCTGTTCCGGTCGTTCTGCCCGTAACTCCGTGAGCCACGGTTGTCATCTTCTCTTGAAGAAGAGTTTCTGCTTCTTGTTGCCATAAACATTATTTTTTTGGGGTTAAAAATTTGATTTCATGGTTTCGACACAACAAGCATGCCCTGTTAAATGGAGTGTATAAAAAAAAATCCGGATATTATTTCTTCATTGCAATGGTTTATCCCAAAACTTTTGTTTCACATCTCATTGTTGTTAATTAAAGAAAACGTTTGGGAAAGGGGATACTCATTCTGAGGAAGGCATCTGTAGCTGGACTATTCTCCTGTTTCACTATGAGGAGCATCGACAGGCTTTGACTGGGACGAACCTTTTTGCCGCAGGAAAACAGATAATACAACGATGGCGAACACGGATAAAAATTCACTTTGCCAGTTTTGAAAAGATTCAAACCAAAACCTCGAACTGTCTAAATAATAGCTGAGAGTATGTGGACTTTGGCCCAACAGCAACCGCTGTTCATTTTCATCCTGGAGGCTGCCGCGGAAATGGAACCAGAAAGAAATTACAAAGAGGAGAAGCAAGGCAATGCTTAATGAATGTTTGTATAAGGCGAGTATGACGCCTCCTTTCCTGACCGGCCAAGGTGCTCCTTTGCGACGGGGAGATGGCTCGCGGTCCACTTCTTCTTTTACTTCACAGCTTTTGGATTCAGAGGAACCTTTCTGCCGTAAACTGATAGTCAGGATAACAAAAAGAGCCATCTGTAAGAATTCACTTTCCCAATTCTCAAAAGTAGCTTGCCGGAAATGACCAGTAGACAAATAAGCATTCAATGAAACGGGGGGTACATGCTTTTCTTCTCGCTGGGCGTTGTATTGTCTTAGACCTGTAAACACCTGTCCGCAAATAGCGACGAGGAAAAGCGCGAAGAAAACAATAGAGAGACTGTTATGATAAATAAATTTTTTCAAACTACATGTTATATTATAACTCACGTTCCAAATGGTGCGGAACAACAGCAAAAACGGCATCCTTTACAGGATGCCGTTTCATAATAATAGGGATCACATCTACTGCATCTTTTCTTTGGTCTTTTCACCATTTGCAGGGTTGTTAACCTTTTTGATCACTTTTCCATCTTCGGCAACTAATAATTTTGCTTTGTCTGCACCTTTCTCGAGTTTTATTTCATAGGCTGTTCTGTTCTTATCGTTCTCCATTTGAACAGAAGTTATTGTATAACCCGCGAAATTGCTGTTTACAGCATTATTTACAGGGGTTGGCAAGCCGGAATAATTAGTAACTGTAGATACCGTTCCTACCCAGGCACCGGCATCGTCATACCAGGTCCAGTAATCATTGCCATCCATGTTATAGCGAACATAATAGTCACTTGTATCCATAGAAGGCCAGCCAGCCCAACCCCAATCAATATATTCTACCGGCTCATATCTTCCCCATGTCGCATTCGAAGCTTTGGGATATTTTGTTGTAAAGGCGGTGCGTGTGGGTTCAGGCACCTCGACCATCGGAGCCGAAGGAGAAGGATTGACAGGCGCGGTAGTAGTTACCGTTGTGGTGTCTTTGGTTTCATCCTTATCTTTTGTGGAACTATCTCCACATGATGCGGCAATAGCAGCACAGCCTGCTATCGCAATCCAATGTTTAAAATTCATATTTGTTGATTTAGAGTTTTTAATGGTCAGTAGATGACCTTTGTCCTGCATTACTTCCAAATTATTATGCCACAATCTACATCGTGTAAAAAAAATGGATAACTCTCTTTGGAGATAGTTATCCTTATTTGGCACTAATTTGTATGTAATACAATTAAAGAATATGAAGAATAATATATCGCTGGAAGTTGGCGACAATATATTGGCTCCCGCATCGAAAGTGTGGGAGGCTCTCACGGATCCGGCATTGATAAAACAATATTTCTTTGATACAGATACTTACACAAACTGGAAACCGGGTAGTCCTATCGTCTTTAAAGGAGAATGGAAGGGGCAACACTACGAAGACAAGGGAACAGTACTGGATGTAGTAGAAGATAAATTGCTTCGCTACTCTTACTGGAGCGCTATGTCTGGAATAGAAGACGAGCCGGAGAATTATCTCATCGTGACCTATGAATTGGAAGAAAAGGAAAACGCTACGAAGCTGACCATCCGCCAGGAAAATATACCCGATGAAAAAATGAAAATCCATTCAGCGGATAACTGGCGAAAAGTGATGACCGGACTTAAAAAGCTGGTGGAATCCCGGGAGAAGGAAAAAATAAGATCTTTTTAAAATTTAAACACAGCATATGGATATCAAACAAAATGATGCGACCTATAACCGTCCGGCCGGTGAGCGCATTCTCGATGCACCCTGGATATTCACCGACCTGGAGGTCGTCAGGGAACAATTGAAGTCGGAGAAAGCATGGGATAAAAACGACCGTAATGGTATCACGATCTTCAAGACCGACCAAATGACCTCTGTTGTCACGATCCTTAAAGAAGGGGCGGAGATCAGCGAAAATTCAGTGGATGGTCTTTTAGTGCTACAATTGATCAGCGGGAAAGTGGTGGTAACCACAGGGGGAAGTCCTTTTGAATTAAACCCGGGACAATTACTCCACTTGCATGAAGCCGTCGAACATTCGATCACAGCCAACGAAGAAACAATGCTATTACTTACAACCTATATGAAAGGAACTTCAGTTCTATAAAAAAAGAAGGTGGCAGTTGATAACTGCCACCTCTAAGTGTCACCGTCCCTGTTATAGTATTTTTTTTATCTTCTTAGTTTATTTTAAATCCACGGAATATCTACTTAGTATATTCCTCCATCACCACTTCCCGCTTCTATCATTAAGCTGCATATATTATGCCATCGCAGCTGGGCCAATCTCCAAACGGAAAACAGTAATTTTGAAGCCTTCATAAAACAATCGTCGAGGAAATCGTTCCCCGCCATTGAGATTCTCTTCTACAGTTTATCTTTATTCCTATGTATAAGATATATTTCACCCTTCTGCTATCTGTGATGGTCAGTTGTAGATCTACGAATAAGCTCGATCGGGTGAATACTATTCCGCCAGACCTGGTGGGAAATTTTAAAGATGATTATGGTATCAGCTATACCATGAACAATAAGGAATTCGTTCAGCATCCGGGCACTAAATATCATTTGATAAGCTATAATAAAGAGAAACAATATTTTATTGCCCGCAATGATGATAAGAACCCAGGCGAGGCGGGTTTGTACAGCCGGATAGATATCATGTACTTTCAAAACATGCAACCCTATGTATGGGGTTTTTGCCTGACTGCTTATAAAGCCCGGACAAAAGAGGAAGCCA
>DATLCB010000209.1:0-21691 GCA_035526625.1 Chitinophagaceae bacterium | reverse complement strand
ATGATTCTCCCCGCTGCAGGTTCGATGAGACGCAGGAGAGTTCTTCCCAGCGTTGTTTTACCACAACCACTTTCGCCAACGAGTCCCAGTGTTTCGCCTTTATAAACTTCAAAGCTTACATCATCTACTGCTTTAATAAAGGATCGGGGCTTTCCCAAAAAATTGCGCTTTGCAGGAAACCAAACTGAAAGTTTTTCAACAGTCAGAAGGGTTGTCGGGTTTTGTTTAGAAACTTCCGCCATATGGAAATCGTCTCCGGACTCCGGACCCGGGACTTCTAACTTTTCTCCGAGAAAATCACTAACGACCGGCAATCGTTTACCTCTTTCATGATTCACAGGCCGGCAGGCAAGCAATGCTTGGGTATAGGGATGTTGAGGTTTGCTGAAGATCTCTTTAATACTGTTTTGCTCCACGATCACACCTTTATACATCACGATCGCACGATCGGCGATCTCTGCCACCACGCCGAGGTCATGTGTGATAAAGATCACACCCATGCCTGATTGCTGCTGCAATTCTTTGATCAATTGCAGGATCGCTTTCTGGACCGTAACATCGAGCGCTGTGGTGGGCTCATCACAAATAAGCAAAGAAGGTTCGCAGCACATCGCTATGGCGATCATCACCCTTTGTTTTTGTCCACCACTGAGTTGATGCGGGTAGCGATTGAAGACGGAAGCGGGGTCAGGGAGCTTAACTCTTTCAAACCAGGAGATCGTTCTTCTTTTTGCATCATCCCGCTTTAATTTTTTATGTTGCAGTATAGCTTCCATCACCTGTTCGCCACAGGTAAGTACCGGGTTCAGTGACGTCATCGGCTCCTGGAAGATCATAGCGATCTTATCACCCCTGATAGCCTGTATCTTTTTCGTATCTATTTTCAGCAGGTCAATGGTTTCGGTTCCTGTTTCCGAGAACAAAAGACTGCCTGAAATATATTTTGCGGGAGGCGAAGGCAGCAATTGTAAGATGGAGAGAGCAGTAACTGATTTCCCTGATCCCGATTCACCGACCAGTGCGACTACTTCATTGCGCCTGACAGTGAAGGAAATATTTTCTAACGCACGGACCTCGCCGCTTCCAGTGCTGAAATCAATGGAGAGATCTTTTATGGTCAGCAAGGGCTCCATATTATTCAACGACTTTTATCGCCACGGCTTTGGAAGGAGTAGGATAGTAGGCGAGGCACACGGGACATTGTTTTTGTTCAGAGCTGTCAACAACAAAATAAAACTCATCGCCCTGTTTGATGCTGTCCGGAAAATTACAATGGCTTTTTAACCTGAATACATTGGTATAAGTCTTATTGGTGGTCTCATCTGTCCACTTTGCTTCAGTCAGGTTCGTATCGATCTTTCCTTCAACTACAGCGATCGTGTAGTTCATGCAAATGCCTGCTACTTCCAGCCTTCCCTTAAGTCTTTCCGCTGTAAGGGGTTTCTTTTTACACTCACCGGCCATTAAAAGCAAACTGGTTGTTGCGATACAGGTAATGAATATTCGCATGACTGTTGATTTAAAATTTCAAATGCCTAACCGTCATTCCATCGTTCATTAACTGTTTCAGTGAGTCAATGCCGATCTTGAGGTGGTTCTCTACATATTGTGCCGTAACAGCCCTGTCACTTTCTTCTGTCTTTACTCCTTCTGGTATCATTGGCTGATCACTTACAAGTAGTAAGGCGCCGGTAGGTATCCTGTTAAAAAAGCCTACGGTAAAGATCGTAGCCGTTTCCATATCGATGGCATACGCCCTGACCTTTTGAAGGTATTCTTTAAAAGGTTCATCATGTTCCCAAACCCTGCGGTTAGTCGTGTAAACGGTACCGGTCCAGTAATCAATTCCGAAATCCCGTATAGCTGTAGAAACTGCTTTTTGCAAAGCAAAGGCAGGGAGTGCGGGTACTTCGGCGGGAAAATAGTCGTTGGAAGTTCCTTCCCCACGGATAGCCGCGATGGGAAGTATCAGGTCACCGATCTTATTTCTTTTTTTTAATCCCCCGCATTTCCCAAGGAATAATACGGCTTTGGGATGGATGGCAGATAAAAGATCCATCACTGTGGCGGCGGTAGGACTTCCCATGCCAAAATTGATGATGCTGATATTTTCTGCAGTGGCGCATTGCATCGGTTTGCCGCTTCCGATCACTTCAGCTTTTGTCCACTCGGCAAACATGTTGACATAGTTACTGAAGTTGGTAAGCAGTATGTATTCTCCAAAACTTTCCAGCGGAGCGCCGGTATAACGGGGCAGCCAGTTCTGTACTATTTCTTCTTTGCTCTTCATAAGCACAAATTTAATATAAAAGCGGCGAGTTGGGTTGAGCATGTAGCTGGTAGGGTTATACTATAAGAAATGCCCTCTTACTCGCTATTCCCTATTTCCTACCTGCTTATTTAAGTATTTTTGAGCATGGTCATCATTAACTATCCGAAGCCTGCTTTTCGAATTAAAAAAGAGGCAGGCAAGGATTATATATTTGATATGGGCAGGAAAAAATGGCTGCTCGTAACACCCGAAGAATGGGTAAGACAGAATTTCATCCACTATCTTATTACCGTAAAAAATTATCCTGCCTCACTGATCGCAACGGAGAAAGAGATCAGGTTGGGAGAACTTAAAAAAAGGTTTGACATCGTTGTATATGATCCTGGTCACCGGCCGTGGATGATGGTAGAATGCAAAGCACAGGAGATCGTACTGGATGAAAAGGTACTGGAGCAGGTACTGCGGTATAATATCAGTGTGCCAGTGGAATACCTTATCATCACCAATGGCAACCAGTGTTATGCCTGGCAAAAAAAAGAAGGTAAGCTGGAACTGATCACAGAACTGCCCTCGTTTCCAAAATAAAACCTGCAGGTGAACTGCAGGTTTCAGTGAAATGTTTTCTGTTCCTATTTATTAAAGATCTTTTCATCGATAGGTACATTCAGTTCTACTTTCTCGAATGTGACGGTCTGAAATGTCTGGCCTCCTATTCTTGAATCCCTGGTCATAAAGAATTTTATACCCCCGATTTCTTTCAAACCCGAATAATAAGATTCTACCTCTGTTTCCTGTCCCTGCATCTCCCTGCTGATAATAGATTTGATCAGCACATGATCGTTGGTTCCGATAAAATAGGTGGTAGCCTTGCCATCATCCTTATTGGTCAGTTTGATCTTATAGGTCTCAACACCTTCTATCATTTCTTTGCCCAGCAATTCCGCCTGGTCACCTCTCGCCTTGTAATCCATGAGCTGGCTGGCAAGCGAACTTTGTAGTCTGAAATCATTCAATTCCGTGCCGGTTACATCAGTAGCCGTTGTTGCTCCCGCAAAAGGATTTATCTTCCATCCATTCCCGTTAAAATATACGTTGGTAACAAATTGGCCCATGGCTTCTACATCGGTGCGCATGCCTTTGCCATTCAGGACCTGGATAGTAAAAGGAAAATCATTACCCTGCGTGGAGTAGGTGCCGGTGATCCTGGCACTGGTTACTTTATTGAAAGCATCAAGCCCACCCATTCCTTTTGTATAATGCTGGATCACTTCATCGACAGTCTGTGCCTCGACAGTCACTGCGGCAAGTGTAAAGAGCACAAATAATATTTTCTTCATCGTTTATAAATTTAACCTTGAAAGACCGTAAGTGAAGGTATGATATTAGGCAACAGAAAGATCCCATTCTGCAAATGCGGAATGGGATCAGATAAGTAAGCAATTAGTCCTTCGGCTGCGTTCAGTATCTATGGGAAAATGCCCAGTTCGGCATAGCTCGTTCCCACCTTATTGATGGCAACCACATAAGCTGCCGTACGCATATCGGGAATATCAGGGTTATTTTTCCAGGTATTCATGATCTCGTGGGTCGCGGTGATCATGGTCTCTTCCAGTCCGCTGTACACAAGGTCCACTTCATCCGGTCCATGCATAATGAACTCTCTTTCATTCTCTGTTACTTTCTTGCCACTGAGTTCTTCTATCTGTCCAAGTATATGTGCGTTAAGGTTCTCTGTAAAGCGTTTTTCCAAACGGCCATAGCGTACATGGCTAAGGTTCTTCAGCCACTCGAAATAGGAAACGGTAACACCACCTGCATTCAAATACATATCAGGCACAACCAGTGCCCCTTTTTTTGCAAGGATGTCATCTGCATCGGGCGTCAAGGGGCCGTTTGCAGCTTCACCAATGATCTTTGCTTTTACGTTCGGCGCATTATTTCTATCGATCACATTTTCCAAAGCAGCAGGGATCAGAATATCACAATCCATTTCGAGCAGGTCTGTATTCTTTTCAAAATTAGAGGCGCCCGGGAAATTAAGTATCGTTCCTTTTTTACGATGATTGAAAACTTCATCGACATCCAAACCCTTGTCGCTGTAGATACCGCCATCATGTTCTGACAGCCCAACAATTATCGCACCTGCATCCTGGAAAAATTTAGCACTGTGATACCCCACATTACCAAGCCCCTGTACAGCCACTCTTTTTCCCTCCACGCCAACAGTCAATCCTAATTTATTCATGATATCCGGCATGTTGCATACTTCACGCAGCCCGAAGAAAACACCGAGGCCCGTTGCTTCACGGCGACCACGAACGCCACCTTGTGTCACTGGTTTACCGGTCACACAACCTGCGGCATCGATCTCGCCAGGATGCATAGCGCCATAAGTATCCAGTATCCAGGCCATCTCTCTTTCACCTGTTCCGTAATCTGGAGCAGGTACATCGGTGCCGGGACCGATAAAATTCTTTTTGATCAGTTCTGCTGTATAACGCCGGGTGATCTTTTCGAGTTCATAAGGAGTATAGCTTTTAGGGTTGATCTTGATACCACCCTTTCCACCACCAAAAGGAACGTTCACGATAGCGCATTTATAGGTCATCAATGCCGCTAGCGCCATCACCTCATCCTGGTTTACTTCAGCAGCAAACCGGATTCCCCCTTTGCAGGGTGTTTTGTGATGAGAGTGTTGTACACGGTAAGCTTCTATTACTTCGATAGTCCCATTATCTCTTTTTACCGGGAAACGCATTTGATACACTGCGTTACATTCCTTGATCTGTTCGAGTATGCCTTTATCCCATTTGGTATATTTGGCAGCTTTGTCAAAGCTTTTTTCAACCGCGCCAAAAAAGCTGTAATGTTGGTCTGACATGAGTTCTTTTTTTTGTTAGCAATCGTTAATTTATATCAACTGTCAATTTGCAATAAGCAATATGCAATAGTTTTCTGTATTTCAATACTTCTTTATCCTGCAACTTTTCCTCTCAATTACCTATTGCCCATTGTCTTTCTCCAGCCTGCTGATCTTTTTTTCCAGCCGGACGAGGTAAAGAAAGAGCCCGATCAATATTGTCAGGATCACCGCGATGACCACATAGCTGCGTTCAGTGCTCCGCATGAACTCACCAACAGCCGATTCCTTGTTTCCTTCCTGTGCCTGCACCAGGGCAGGTAAACCGGGTATTACCAATAGGGTAAAAATGTATTTCAGCTTTCTCATTATAACAGCTTTCTTTCTTTTACTAAAGCAAAACGTATTTTCAAAGTGGTGATCCAGACACCTAATAAGGTCCATCCAACAAAAGCCGGCCATTCAACTATACGCATCAACGGACTCACATCTTTAAAATTCAATGCCGGGTTGCCTTCCTGTCCCGGGTGCAGGCTTGGTAAGATCCGTGGTATGATCCAGATGGCAGGGAACAGCATGGCATAAGCAAAAATATTATAGACCGCACTGACCTTTGCCCGTTGATCCATATCCTTAATGGAATCACGCAATACCATATATGCAAAGTAAATAAGCAACGCAATGGCAGTGCCAATAAGTTTTGGCTCCCTGGCCAGGGCACTGAAAGATTGAAATAAGGCGTTATTAGGATCGGCCCAGGTATAACTCATCCAGATGGTACCTGTGGAATAACCTAACAAGCCAAACACGATACCCGCCACCGCATATTGGCGTGAATAAATATCATACCGGAGATTAAAAGTTCTGAGGTAGCGTATAGCATTAACGACAGATACAGTAAAAAGCGTCATCATCGACATCCACATCCCAACATGAAAAAATAAGTTACGGCTGGTTTGACCCAATAGCGGAAGATTGGGCACTTTGATCAACAGACCTGCTATAATTGTATATACCAGTAAAGCAACGCAAATGATCTTCCACCAGTGCTTACGCATAAAAATATTGTTGTTGTTCATTGGATCGTCCAATGAAACCTGTCTTGGCGACAGGATAAAGTCAGCAAAAATAAGGGGAAAAAGGAATATCGAACAGAAGAACGTCGAACAGAAGAATATCGAAGTAAATATGACTATTTCCTATTGTTATGTGCCGTCCTCATACTCGCAACAAAAAGGGATAAAAGTTCGTTATTTTCAGTTAACAGGTCAGCTACTTCTTATTCATTGAACCAGCTTTTTTTTCTAATTAATAATGACTTCTTTATCTGGATGGGCTCAATTATAAAAGTTTTTTAAACTTCGATATTCGTTGTTCCTTGTTCATCGGTTCGACAATCTATCAGTCTTTCCACAGAAAAGGGAAAAGAATAACGGCAAGCAATACCACCAGCAGATCCAAAACACCCAGAAGCAGGACAGATGCAATGGGAATAGTAAGCAGGGGAGCGAATGCAGCATTGGAAAGCCTCATCAACAATAATAACTGGGGAATAATAAGCGGGAAACCCAATACGGCCATGATGGCTGCATTTTGCTGAGCTTTGGCAGCAATAGCCGCAAGGAAGCTGAAGACAAGACTTAAACTCCATCCGCCCAGCAACACCAGCCCGATGAACTCTCCGGCTTTTTGTATGGGATTACCTAAAAAAAGAGCAAAAAGCAGCAAGGTCAGCAGGCTCATCACCAGCATTAGCAGGGAATTGAACAGCAATTTGGCAAGGATGAAACTGGTGGGACTTGCTACGGAATAAAAGTAAAGCATCCGGCCCTTGCTCTCCTGCAGGAAACTCTTAGCCACTGCATTGATGCAGATAAACAATTGTATCACCCAAAACAGGCCGTTCCAAACCTTGCTTTCCGGCTCATCCATAGCATTGAACAGTACAAATATGGTAGAACCGATATAAAGCAAAACGCCATAGAAGCTGTATTGCTGCCTTATTTCAAGCAATACGTCCTTTCTGAGCAGGGTGAATATGTGTTTTACCGAACTGATAACAAATGTTTCTTTGCGAAAATACTCATTCGTGTAACTTTGGCCTCTCTTATTATTTAAAAAACCTGTAATGAAAAAGATCGCTGTTATTATTGTGTCGGTCATTGCGTTGGCTGGTATGATCAGTTTCGAGGCCTGCCAGTCCGCCAAATCATCCACCGCTTCGAAAATGTTGAAGTTTAACCTGGAAAGCGGGAAGGGTTATGATTATGAAATGACCGTCAATATGGACCAGGAGATCATGGGACAACAAATGAAGATGGATATGTCAACATATTATTCCATGGACGTCGCAGGTGATGATGGAAGTACAAAAACCATCACTACCGCGATCGACAGGTTCAGAATGAAAACTGCTGTTGCCGGTTTCAATGTTGATATCGACACGGACAAGCCTTTTGTTGCTGACAGCAGCGATGTAATGGGAAAATCGCTGGGTGCGTTGAACAAGGTATTTGGCGCCATAAAAGGACAACAGTTCTCTATGAAAGTAACTGCAGAAGGAAAGATCACCGAGGTCAACGGATTTGAGAACATGGGTAAAAATATAGCTGATTCTCTCGGGCTTGACGGAAATGATAGAGCAGAAATGCTAAAGCAGTTTGAAGGCCAGTTCAATGCGGATGAGATCAAACAATCGCTGGAAAGAGTCTGGTATATCTTCCCCAACAAAGAAGTGAAAGTGGGAGATAGCTGGCAGAAGTCAACAGCGATGGGAGGGAAAATGCCTGCTAAATATAATTCAACTTACAAAGTGACCGATATCGAAGGCGATATGGTGACGCTCGAAGAAACATCTAAAATAGAGACCAGGGAAAATGAAGCCGAGGAAATAAAACTGTCCGGAGATGTAACGGGTACTATTGTGGTAGATAGCCGTACAGGGCTGGTAGTCACTGCTGACCAGGACATGAAAATAAAAGCCACCTCAAAAGGGATGAGCTTTGATATTAAAGGCAAGACCAAGATAAAAGGAAAGGCCAGGTAAATGGTTAGTTCCACCATTCAGAATTCTGAATTCATAATTCAGAATATGAATTATGAATGGAGTTACCTATTATAACATTTCCGGCATCTCGGTTCATAAAGATCTTTTGCGCCAAGCAATACCTGGTCGTCATTAGGAACTTTACGATAGGAATAATTGGCGATACTACCGCACTGCATGCAGATAGCATGGAGTTTGGTTACATAATCAGCTTTGGCCATGATATACGGCATCTGTCCAAAAGGATTTCCCAGGTAATCCATATCCAGCCCGGCAACGATCACCCGGATACCGCGAAAAGCCAACTCATCGCAAACATTGGCGATCTCGTTATCGAAGAACTGGGCCTCATCAACGCCTATTACATCCACACCCTGTGCCATCAAAAGGATCTTTTGCGAATTGTCAACAGGCGTCGAATGGATTGCAGTGGCGTCATGCGATACGATCTTTACCTCATCATAGCGTACATCGATGGTGGGTTTGAATATCTCCACTTTCAGGTTGGCAATTTTTACTCTTTTCAGGCGGCGGATAAGCTCTTCCGTCTTACCGCTGAACATGGAGCCGCAGATCACTTCAATACTTCCCCTTCGCTCCCCGCTGGTGTTCGGTTCAATAAACATTGTTAAGATTATTTACAAAGCAATGATAGTAACTTTATTGGCAGGTTGTTTGTAATTTTAGAAGACATGTTTACGTTGACTGTTGTGTAACAGTATTCGTCAAAGTTCAAAATTATTACAATGGAAAGAATCGAGGCCCTTATCAGGAAATTAAACGAGCAATTTGAGCAAAATGCCGACCCTGCCTTATTGCTCGGTACTGTACAGTTGCTCGGTTTTGAATTGACGAAACTGAATTCGGGCGAACGCCAAAGCCTGGGAACTCCTAAAGTGGCTGTAGTATTACCAATGGCTTCTGCCGTCACCCATACTGGTTATGAACAGTATGAAAAATTTGCACCCAAACCCGCGGAGCAAGTGGCCCAACCTGCCGCGAAGGAGCCGGATAACTATCGTGTAAAAGAGACCTTATTGGTAGATGAAGGATCTGTATCGGTAGTACAGAAGAATGGGCAGTTAGATATGCTGTTCGATCCTATGACCGAGATCCCCACATTATCACAACACTCAAAAGAAAAGGAAGTGAATGACCGGACCGGTCAAGGTGAATCGGTGAATGATAAATTAAAGCAGGGCAAGACCGAACTCGTGGAGAGACTAAAAGAAACACCGGTGAAGGACCTGCGTAAAGCAGTCGGTATCAACGACAGGTTTCTTTTTATCAATGAATTGTTCCGCGGCGACGAGAGCATGTACGAGCGCTGCATTAAAACGATCAACAGTTTTAATATTTTTCCTGAAGCCGAATACTGGATCACGCGGGAACTGAAAGTAAAATTGGGATGGAACAATGATAGCCCTACCGTACAGCATTTTGATCAGTTGGTCAAAAGGCGCTTTTCCTGAATGAACCTAACTATCTTATCCGTCGCACCTTTATTGGCATACACATAGTCTTTAGCTTTTCGTGACATTTCTTTATTGATCTCGATGCCATATGCAATAAGATCAATATTAACGTCAAATTCACCCCGATCATCAATACTAATGGCCGCACCCGTTTCAATCAACTGGCTTGCCTCATAATATTTTGAATAATTTGGCCCGAACATAACGGGCTTTCCATATACGGCAGCCTCCAGTACATTATGTATTCCTCCTTTCGAAAATCCACCGCCTATAAACGCTACAGTAGCGTATCTATAAAGCTTGGAAAGCATTCCCACATTGTCGATGAGTAATACAGATTTATCAGGACCAGCTGCTGTAAGCTCAGAATATAAAACTGAATCCGGAAATAGTTTCTTAAGCTCAGTCATGTGATGTTGGCTTATTTCATGCGGCGCTATTATCCATTTTTTATCGTCATTTGGCCAATCTTCCTTGAATCGACTCAAAAGTTCCTCATCTTCTTTCCAGGTACTGCCCGCGACAACGGTTATTTTATTACCAATGAATTGTTCAATCAAAGGAAGGGGTTCAAATTTTTCCGCTATCTCAATGACCCTGTCAAAACGTGTGTCGCCTGATACGCTGGTGATATGGCTTAGCCCGATTTGGTGCAACAATTCTTTTGAAGACTCATTTTGCACAAAGAGATGATCGAAACGCGATAGTATCTTTCGCTGCAAACCTCCATACCATTTAAAAAAAGACATGTCTTTCCTGAAGAGTGCGGAAATAAGCAGTAGAGGGATATTGCGATACTTGATCTTCTTCAGATAATAATACCAGAATTCATACTTGACAAAGATCACCAGCGAAGGATGAACGATCTCCAAAAAACGCCGGGCGTTCCGGGGACCATCCATCGGTAAATAAAACACCCAGTTCGCTCCTTTGTAATCTTTCTGTGCTTCATAACCTGAAGGAGAGAAAAAGGTCAGCAGTAACTTATGCCCTGTACCCTGTGTCCTGAGTCTTTCAATGACAGGTCTTCCCTGTTCAAACTCACCCAGAGATGCGCAATGGACCCAAATGATCTTCTCATCAGCAGGAATGGCCTGCTCTAATTTTTTGTATAGGTCTTTCCTTCCCTCCACCCATTTCCTTGCCTTTGGGTTAAATAAGGAAACGAGGTGCATTCCGGCCCGGAATAAGAGTAAAAAAATATTGTAAAGAAATACAGGCAACTTATTGGCAATTAGTAAGCAACAAATGTAAAAGCATTCCCTTAAACAATTCTTATTTTACTATTTTTGCGGCACTAAAGAAAGTCATTTAAGTCAAATAGGTCAAACGACCGTCCGGATCAAAACAGCTTCTGCTTTTTCGAAGGACTTATATGACCATCTTGACCATTATGACCAATTTGACCCGATCAGAAAGAAAATTCAAAACTTAAGATTCAACAGATGCGCCCGATCCAAATGGTGGACACCAAAACCCAGTATCATAAGATCAAATCAGAGATTGATAAAGCCGTGATCGATGTTATGGAAAGCACGGCTTTTATCAACGGAAAAATCGTGCATGATTTTGCGGCAAATCTTTCCTCCTATCTCGGCGTTAAGCACACCATCCCCTGTGCGAATGGAACAGATGCTTTGCAAATAGCCATGATGGCGCTGGGATTACAACCCGGAGATGAAGTGATCACCCCATCTTTCACCTATATCGCCACAACAGAGGTCATCGCCCTGCTAAAGCTGACCCCCGTATTTGTAGAAGTGGATCCGGGAACTTTTTGCATCGACCCGGCTTCGGTCCAAAAAGCCATAACACCGAAAACAAAAGCTATCGTACCGGTTCATTTATACGGGCATTCAGCACCAATGGAAGAGATCATGGCCATTGCTCTTCAGCACAAGCTATACGTGATCGAAGACAATGCGCAGGCTATCGGTTGTGATTATACTTTTAAAAATGGTAAGAAAAAGAAAACAGGGACCATTGGTCATATCGGCACTACATCATTTTATCCTTCAAAGAACCTCGGCGCCTTCGGAGACGGCGGTGCTATATTCACAGACAATGATGAACTGGCGGTAAAATTGAAAATGATGGCCAATCACGGCCAGAGTCGCCAGTACTACCATGATGTGGTAGGTTGTAACAGCCGCCTGGATTCTATACAGGCCGCTATTCTGGATATCAAACTTCGCCACCTCGATGAATATGCAACTGCAAGAAGAAAAGCAGCGGATCATTACGATAAGGCATTTGCCGGTCATACTAAGATTACAACCCCGTTCAGGGCTTCTTACTCCGATCATGTGTTTCATCAATATACAGTGCAATTGGAGGGTGTGGACCGGGATGGATTAAAAAAGCACTTAGCGGATAACCATATTCCTTCCATGATCTATTACCCGGTGCCGGGTCACAAACAAAAAATGTTCGAATCGTTCAATACGGCTTCACAGGTAATGCCGGTCACGGACCGGTTGACGGAAAGAGTGATCTCTCTTCCTATCCATACGGAGTTGGAGGAAGAGCAATTGAATTTCATTACTTCGAAAGTGCTTGAATTCGTAAACAAATAAACTAACATGAAAATTGCTGTTGTTGGTACCGGGTATGTTGGCTTAGTGACAGGTACTTGTTTCGCAGAAACGGGTAATCATGTTACCTGTGTGGATATTGATAAACAAAAAATAAGTAAACTTAATAATGGTGAAATAACCATTTATGAGCCGGGGTTGGAGAAATTATTTCTCCGGAACCTTAAAGAGAATCGGTTACATTTTACGACAAATTTAGCAGATGGTATCAAAGATGCGGCAATCATTTTCCTGGCACTTCCCACCCCACCAGGCCAAGATGGCTCCGCAGATCTTAAATATATTTTAGGGGTAGCCAATGACCTGGGGGGTCTTTTAAAAGATTATAAGGTCATAGTTGATAAAAGTACTGTACCCGTAGGAACTGCTGAAAAAGTACAGAATGCAATCGCCAAGAATTATAAAGGACAGTTTGATGTGGTGAGTAACCCTGAATTTCTCCGGGAAGGTGTAGCAGTGGAAGATTTTATGAAACCTGACAGGGTAGTTATTGGAACTAATTCGGAAAGAGCAAGAAAAATAATGAGTGATCTGTATGCACCGTTTCTTCGCCAGGGAAACCCTGTTATCTATATGGATGAACGTTCAGCTGAATTGACAAAATATGCCGCCAATTCCTTTCTCGCTACTAAAATCTCTTTTATGAATGAGATCGCAATAGTATGTGAAAAGTTAGGTGCTGATGTTGACATGGTACGTCGGGGTATTGGTAGTGATGAAAGGATCGGGAAAAGATTTTTATTCCCGGGTATTGGTTACGGGGGAAGCTGCTTTCCAAAAGATGTTCAGGCTCTTGTCAAATCATCTACAGAAGTAAATTATGAGTTTAGGATTTTAGATGCTGTGATGAAAGTGAATGAATTACAGAAGCTACACTTAATGGCTGGCATTAGGAACCACTTCAATAATGATCTGAAAGGAAAACATTTTGCGCTGTGGGGACTGGCCTTTAAGCCCAACACCGATGATGTTCGGGAAGCTCCCTCTTTATATATGATCAATGAATTGATAAAAGAAGGCGCTACCATCACTGCTTTTGACCCTGAGGCAATGAAAAATGTACAGCAGGAGATGGGTAATAAGATCAAATATGCAGACAACCAATATGATGCTTTGAAAGATGCAGACGCATTGATCATTGCTACTGAATGGAATGAGTTCCGGACACCAGAATTTTCAAGGATCGAGAAGAGTCTGAAACACAAAGTTATTTTCGATGGAAGAAACCTTTATGATCTTACTGCCATGAAGGAGATGGGGTTTTATTACCAAAGTATAGGCAGGGAGATAATTAAATAGGATATATGCAACGGAAAAAAGTATTGATAACGGGGGCGGCCGGTTTTTTGGGTTCTCATCTTTGCGACCGGTTCGTCAAAGAAGATTACCAGGTGATCGGTATGGACAACCTTATCACCGGCAGCCTGGACAATATCCGGCACCTGTTCAAGCTGGAGCAATTTGAATTTTATCATCATGATGTGACCAAATTCATCCACATCCCGGGGTCGCTCGATTATATTTTACATTTCGCTTCCCCTGCCAGTCCTATCGATTACTTAAAGATCCCCATTCAAACGCTTAAAGTTGGAGCAATGGGTACGCATAATTGTCTCGGACTGGCTAAAGCAAAAGCGGCAAGGATATTGGTAGCATCCACCAGCGAAGTATATGGTGATCCCCAGGTACACCCGCAAACAGAAGAATATTGGGGAAATGTGAATCCTGTTGGTCCGCGAGGTGTATATGATGAAGCGAAGCGGTATATGGAATCTATTACGATGGCTTACCATACTTTCCACAACGTAGATACAAGGATCGTCCGGATCTTTAATACCTACGGACCAAGAATGCGATTAAATGATGGGAGAGCATTGCCTGCTTTTATCGGCCAGGCATTAAGAGGGGAGGACCTTACGGTCTTTGGTGATGGCTCTCAAACAAGGAGTTTTTGTTATGTAGATGATCTTGTGGAAGGAATACACCGCTTATTGCTGAGCGACTATATCATGCCGGTGAATATTGGGAATCCCAACGAAATATCATTAAAAGATTTTGCAGAAGAAGTGCTGGCGCTTACAGGGAGTAAAGCAAAAATCATTTACAAGCCATTACCCGTGGATGATCCCCGGCAAAGACAACCTGATATCAGCAAGGCAAAAAGTATCTTAGGCTGGGAGCCGAAAGTGGATCGCCGTGAAGGATTGAAAATAACGTATGGTTATTTCAAATCACTGCCACAAGAAGAATGGAACAAACAACCTAAAGAATTTATAAGTCAGAAATAAAAAATAAGCATGTACCAGGAGTTAGTAGACAAAAAAGCAAAGTTGGCCGTAATAGGCTTAGGGTATGTAGGATTACCCATTGCCCTTGAATTCGCAAGGAAAATATCCGTCATCGGGTTCGACATCAATCCCAAAAGAGTTGAGATGATGAAACAGTGCATCGATCCAAGTAACGAATTGGAAAAAGAAGCGTTCGATGGATGCGATATAACTTTTACCCATTCACTTGACGTATTGAAAGAGGCCAGGTTCTTTATCGTTGCGGTCCCCACCCCTGTGGATGAGCATAATGTGCCCGATCTTACGCCGGTGAAAAAAGCTTCAGAGACCGTTGGTAAAGTGGTGAAGAAAGGAGATTATATCGTATTTGAATCGACGGTTTATCCCGGATGTACAGAGGAAGATTGTCTTCCTATCATCGAACAACTTTCCGACCTGAAAAATATCACTGATTTCAAATTGGGTTATTCACCCGAGCGTATCAATCCGGGCGATAAGAACCATACTTTATCTTCGATCGTGAAAGTGGTTTCAGGATGTGACGCGGTTTCCTTGGACGAGATCGCCAAAACCTATGAGCTCGTGGTAAAAGCCGGAGTACACAGGGCCTCTTCTATCAAGGTAGCAGAAGCTGCCAAGATCATCGAGAATACGCAACGGGATCTCAACATTGCCCTGATGAATGAGTTGTCCATGATCTTCAATATGATGAACATAAACACCTATGAAGTGCTTGAAGCAGCGGGTACCAAATGGAACTTCCTGAAATTTCAACCGGGTCTTGTAGGCGGACATTGTATTGGTGTGGATCCCTACTATCTTACCTACAAGGCCAATGAACTGGGTTATGATGCTGAAGTGATACTGGCCGGGAGGAACATCAATGATAATATGGCCAAGTACGTAGCCAAAATAGTTATCCAGCATATTATCAAGAATACTGATGATGTAAAAAAGGCAAAAGTGCTGGTAAAAGGGGCCACGTTCAAAGAGAATGTCAGTGATATCCGTAACTCAAAAGTGGCTGATGTGGTTAAAGCGCTCAGATCCTATTCTGTGAATGTAGATGTGGAAGATCCTTATGCTGATTCTGAAGAATTGCAACATGAATATGGTTTTGGTTTATGTGAAAACCCGGGTAACGATTATGACGCCGTGATCATTACGGTGCCACATAAAGAATACAGCGGCCTGGATGAAAATTATTTTGCCGGTATCACCCGCCCGCATGCGATGGTCGCGGATCTGAAAGGTATTTACCGTCATAAGATCAGTAATAGAACATACTGGAGTTTATAGTATGCCATTTACCAAAACTGACATACCAGGGCTTTTGATCTTTGAACCGAAATTGTTCGAGGATAGCCGCGGATATTTTTTTGAGTCATACAACGAGAGCGTCTTTAAATCCGGGGGCATCGATATTCGCTGGGTCCAGGACAACCAGTCTTCTTCCACCTATGGTGTTATCAGGGGTTTGCATTACCAGTTGTCTCCTTTTGCTCAAAATAAATTGGTAAGGGTGCTGCGCGGAAAGATCCTGGATGTGGCAGTTGACATCCGTAAAGGGTCACCAACCTATGGCAAGAGCTTCAGCGAAGTATTGTCGGCAAAGAATAAGAAACAGCTTTTTATACCAAGAGGATTTGCCCATGGGTTTTCTGTGCTGAGCAAAAAAGCTGAAGTATTATATAAATGCGATGCTTTTTATAATAAGGACAGCGAAGCAGGTATCATCTATAACGATGCGGAACTGAGCATTGACTGGAGATTACCGGAAAAACATGCTATTATCTCAGAGAAGGACCAATTGCTTCCCTCATTAGCTCAATGCACAAACAGCTTCGTATTGGAAAGCTGATGGATAGTAAACCAAAAATACTCATCACAGGAGCTAACGGCCAGTTAGGAAAGGAGTTGCAGGAAATAGCTTCTTCGGAGCCGGGGTTCCATTTTATTTTTTTATCCAAAGAAGATTTGCCGGTCCAGGAGTTGGATGCTATTAAAAAGGCGTTTGGAAAGTTCAAGCCCAACTACCTGGTCAATTGCGCTGCTTACACAGCAGTAGATAAGGCAGAAGAGGAGGAAGAACTTGCCTTTCGGATCAACGGTACTGCAGCCGGTTTACTTGCTATCGCCTCCGACCATCATAAGTGCCAGTTTATCCATATCTCCACAGATTATGTTTTTGATGGCAATGCAACTACTCCCTATAATGAGGATGCAGTAACCAACCCGCAAGGTGTTTATGGTGCCTCCAAACTGGAAGGGGAAAAGCTGGTCATGCAAAACGCTCCGGGATCTATTATCATCCGCACTTCCTGGCTGTACAGCGAATATGGAAAGAATTTTGTGAAAACAATGCTGCGATTGATGAAGGAGAAGAAAGAGATCAGTGTGGTAAATGACCAGGTGGGATCACCAACTTATGCTGCAGATCTCGCTGCCGCGATCGTGCAGATCATCGGCAATAGGCAATGGGCAATGGGCAATCGGCACAGTGGTATCTATCATTTCAGCAATAAAGGGGTAATTAGCTGGTATGATTTTGCAGTTGCGATAAAAGAAATAACAGGGAGTATCTGCGATATACATCCTATTCCCACTTCTTCTTATCCGACGGCAGCAAAGAGGCCGGCATATTCAGTGCTGGATACAGCAAAAATTCAGAATACTTTTGGTATACAAGTGAAAGAGTGGAAAGAGAGGTTGAGGGTTTGCCTTAAAAGACTGGAGTAATAGGAAATCCCGTAATGAGTCAACAGATTGCTATTGGGTTGGAAATAATAAGACTTTACTACGGATAGCACTGATTAGATATACACGGATCTGTACAGTGCTATCTGCGGACACGTTCTGTGTACCCCCTACCTATCCGATCCCTGTTAAAATTTTATACTATACCATCACCAAAAGGATGTTCGATCACAAGTTGGCCATTACATCTCTATAGCCTCTTCCAATGGGGATCATTGTTCCGGCTACTTCTACCTCTTCAGCTGTGTAAGACTCGATCTTACTCACCGAAATGATAAATGAGCGATGAATCCTTTTGAAAAGTTGGGTGGGAAGCATGGCTTCGATCTCATGCGTACTCATTTTTGAAATATATTCTTTTTTCGTTGTCACTACCTTTATATATTCTTTTTGACTTTCGATATACACGATCTCGGAAAATAGTATCCTGACCTTCTTTTTTTGAACATTAATGAATACGAATTCTTTTTGATCAGCCAGGTCAGGAACCTTTTGATCTTCCCGGCGATTCCTTTTTATTTTATTTACCGCTACCAGGAACCGCTCAAATTCAAATGGTTTTAAAAGGTAATCCGTGACACTCAGGTTGAAGCCTTCTACGGCGTATTGATGATAGGCAGTAGTAATGATGACAGCGGGAGGATCGGTCAATGTTTTTAAAAATGCCATCCCTTTTAGCTTAGGCAGATGGATATCCAAAAATATCAGGTCGGTCACATTATCACTCAGCCAATCGGTAGCAAGGATGGCGTCTTTGAATGTCCCCTGTAGTTCGAGGAAGGGTACCTGCGAGATATAATCCGAAAGGATCTTTGCCGCCAACGGTTCATCTTCTACTATGATGCAATTAATTTTAGACATGACTTGCCAGGTTGATTTTCAGGAGGGCGGTAAAAACCGAACCGCTTTGCTGAACAGATAGTTCATATTCCTTGTAAAGTAACTCCAATTGACGTCTTAAATTGGAAAGGCCAATATTCTCCTTTACCTCATTTTCCGTAGTATTAGCACCGGTAGAATTCTTAACCGTAAAAATCAATTGACGCTTATTCACAGCGAGATGAATGTCAAGGAACGGTTGCTGCCTGGTTTCTGACACGCCATGTTTGAAGGCATTTTCGACCAAAGGGATAAGCAGCAGGGGCGGCAAAGCCTGCTTCAGGTCTTCTATATCATTCTTCAGGCTGATGCGTAAAGAATCATCATACCTGAGTTTTTCAAGCTCGATATAATCAGTGATGATTTTCAATTCCTGTTCTACCGATATATAGGCCCCGCTGGTTTCGTACAGCATGAACCGCAATATTTTTGACAGACGAAGGATAGATTCAGGCGCCAGGTCAGATTTATCCCTTGAAAGTGAATAGATATTATTCAGTGTGTTGAATAAAAAATGGGGGTTGGTTTGTGACTTGAGATAGTTCAGTTCGGCTTCTTTTTTTTCGATCAGTAATAGCTGCGTCGCTTGTTTGAGTTTTACATAATTATAAATATGGCGGATAATCCCAAAAAAGAAAACAGAACCCGAGCTAAAAGCCATCTGGTTCTCCAATGCCTTTTCAATAGAAGAGAAGCTGCCTATAGGCGTATAGATATGTAATTCAATTCCGAAGAGACGCCAGGCATAAAGGCCATAGGACCATAAAAGGAGATGAACAAATAAGGCAACTATCGCTAAAGCTATATTTAGAAGTATATGTTTCCTTTTACGCAAAACATAAGGAAGAGTGAATTCGAAGAATATATAGTTAAGAATTACCAGGTAAAACGCCTTCCAGGTATTATTCAACAATACGGCAAAAAAATTACCGTTCGAACGATGAGCATTATAGAGCGACCATAATATCATGTATGCTAATCCAATCCACAGGTATATGGTGGCCCTCTTTCTATCGACTGTTATCTTCATTCTGCTATTCTAAGGGATAAATATCGGCAAAACTTTCTCTTTCACTTGCCCCTGATCGGGCTGTTCGTTTACCATAACCTGTTGTTTATTGACGGAGTCTCTTTGCAGGATATTTATCAGCTAATCTTGTTTAAATATTTACAAAATGAAAAAGACCATAACTTTTTTTGTAGTAACGCTGGTAATGACTCTTAGTATGTATGCACAGGTAGAGCCTGGCGCAGGCAGTTGGAAGACCTGGTTCATTTCATCCGGTAAGGATCACCGGTTAACAGCCCCATTGCCTTACAAGACCGAGCTTCCTTTGATACTTGAGAAACAAAAGAACATTACTCCAAAGGACAGGCAACAGATCCTTTTTTGGAATGCAGGTGCGCCAGGTTACCGCTGGCAGGAGATGATGAATAAATTATGGGCCGTTGATACCGGCAGGTATGGTGCATTGGCAAATATGCTACTCGGTACGGCTACTTACGATGCCACCATCGCTGCGTGGGATACCAAGTATGCTTTTAAACGTCCACGTCCTTTTATCGCGGATAGCAGGATAAAAACGTACAGTATAAAACCGGAAAGTCCTTCTTATCCCTGCGAATATTCTGTAGCAGCAGGTGTGGCTGTTACCATCTTCACGCGTTATTATCCGCATCTTGCCGATTCTGTAAAAAAACTTGCGCAACAGCTTATGGATGCAAGGATCGTAGCTGGGCTGGCATTTCCCAGTGATACGCGTGCAGGATTTGACCTTGGAAAACAAATTGCGGAAAAAGAGATCGAATACACAAAGGATTTTATAACAACAGCGCAATGGGACGGAAAGATCCCGGATAAACCAGGATTGTGGAAAGGAAGATATGCTATGTTCCCAATGGCCGGGCAAAATAAGACCGTGGTGCTCGTAAGCGCAAGCGAGTTTCGCCCCGGTCCACCACCAGATTTTGCAAAAGAAATGGCAGAAATGAAAAATTATAAGCAAACTTTTCGCTCATTGTCCAATGCTTTTTACTGGGCCAATCAATCCTGGTTCATGGATAACCTGGCTAAAAAAATATTTGAGAACGATCTCCAGCTCGATCCGCCACGGGTAGCTCGTATCAATGCGGCGATCAATGTAGCAAGCTATGATGCTTTTGTTTCCTGCTGGGATGCGAAATATACTTATTGGGGAATTCGCCCCAACCAGTATGATACAACATTTCGCCCTGCCATATTGATCACGCCGCCATTCCCTGGTTATCCTTCCGGTCATGCGATGGTTTCCGGTACCATAGCAGAGATCTTTTGTTATTTTTTTCCTGTTGAACAAGAATTATTCAGGCAGAAAGCAAAGGATGCAGCCGAATCAAGATTCCAGGCGGGGATACATTTCCGGACAGACAATGAAGTAGCATTGGAGATGGGTAGAAAAGTTGCGGCGAAAATAATTCAGCGAATGAAGGATGACGGCGCAGATAAACCATGATCTCCAGGTCTCATTCTATTGGCCCGGAAGATATTATCGCTGAATGCTGATTTGTGAATGTTTGAAAAAAAAGGACAGTTAGATCTGTCCTTTTTTATGCTCGCAATGGACGAAACATTTATGGCGGGTTTACTATCCATTTATGACGCAGGCTTGAAAAAATTTCCTATCCGTATGTTTCTTTCACAGTTGAGCATAGTCATTTAATTGATTGATGAAACTCATTTTTTCGGACATCTTGATAGACTATGTTGTGAATGTCGCTCGAGAATTTGTGGTGAAAAATAAAACATCCGATTTCTTCACCTTAAAAAATATAATTATGAAAAAGTCAATTTTCTTTCCCGTCGTAGGGCTGGTATTGCTTTTCAGTTTCCTAACAAGTTGTTCTAAAGATCCACAATTAACCCACCAGGATGAAACAAAAGCTTATTATGAACCCATAGCAAACGCTCCGGAGATCCTGTATGGAAGCATGAAAGGGTTTTTGGATCCTGTTCCGTCCTATGCGAGTATCCTGCTCAAAGGCGAGGCCGGTTATTCTGTGGAAAAAATTGCTTCGGGCGATGGAAGTTTTTGGTTCTCTAACCTGCCTGCCGGTAATTACTATATGAGGATCACTTATGTTGTAAGAACTGCCGGGTATTCTTACATTGCTTATCATGAGATTGAAGAGCTCAAAGTCATAGGCGGGATCATTTCTGAAGTAGGAAGTATAAAACTCCCATGGAGTTATTGATCTTCACAGCTGGCCGAAACTCAAATGAAGAATCATAGGGGATCTATTTGACAGTTCTCAACTTAAAGTCTAATAAAACCTGTTACCGATGGAGCGTTTTGGTTTGAGCATTTATAAAAAAAGGAAAGGTGTATTTACCTTTCCTTTTTGTTGACCCATATGGATTCGAACCATAAATGACTGAACCAAAATCAGTAGTGTTACCATTACACCATGGGTCAATCGGTAAATTGGAGTGCAAAAATAGGGGATAAAGACTTTTGGGCCAAAGGATTTTGAGAAGAAATAG
>DATLCB010000208.1:0-10790 GCA_035526625.1 Chitinophagaceae bacterium | reverse complement strand
TTTGCTTATCGATCCATTGGTCGATCCAATGAGCGCCAAGCATTTTGAGGCCGATGAACACGAGTACGATCGCAATGCCCTGCTGGAGGTAATCGAACTTACTGACAGCACCCCGCAATAAAAAGAAAAGCGAACGCAAACCTAACACCGCAAAAATATTGGAGGTATATATTACCAGTTTTGCGGTAGCTTCATAACCCTTTGTCTCTGTGTCAACGATGCCCATCACCGCAGGGATCGAATCAAGTGCAAATACAAGATCAATAGCTGCCAGCATCATTACCACTACAAACAAAGTTGTATAAGCCGGCTTTCCCTCTTCCCGTATCATAAACTTCCCATCACCATCATGCGGAACGAGCGGAAAAAATCTTTTCATGAAACGATAAATTTTACTTTCCTGTGGCTGGAACTCATGGTCATCACTGGCGGCAAACATTTTATAACCTGTAAAAACAAGGAAAGCACCGAAAATATATAGTATCCAGTGAAACTTGTCGACAAGCGCCACACCCACCGTGATAAAAATGACCCTGAAAATAATGGCCATCAATATGCCGATAAGTAATACGCGGCCATAATGCTTTTCTTTGACAGAAAAAGCTGAGAAAATAAGAATGAACACAAAAATATTATCGATGCTCAGGCTCCATTCCATCAGGTAGGCGCTCAAATATTCCAGCGCAGGCTTCTGTCCATTCTCTATCCATAAAAAAACACAGAAAGCAAGCGCCAATCCCACCCAGAAAAATGTCTGGTACAAAGCCTGCCGGATAGTGACTTTTTTATTTTTTTTACTCAAGAGCCCGAGGTCCGCCACCAGTGAAGCAACCAATACAATACCGAAAACGAGGTAAGTGATCTGATCTCTTGTCATGAAATGATTGAATAGAGGATGCAAAGATAACCGGGAAACCCTGTGCTGCTTAATTTGTCTTAGCGGGCATACCTTCTCTTCCTTATTTCCTGGTAGATCCAGCCCAACAAGATGATCAATAAGACAGGCAATGCAATATTGATAAATTGCCAGGTGCTTTTTTGTGCCGTTATTTTTTTACTATCAAGCAGCCGTAAAACAATATCCTTATTCCTGGTTTCACTGATAGCGGGGTTGCTCACGAGATATTCCACGGCATTGAGAAGGAATTCACGGTTGGCCACTGGAATGAACAATTTTGCATGTGCAGATTGTTTCAGGTATTCGGTATAGGTGTATTTGTTCCACCCCATCTGGATAGGTTCAGGAGAGCCCTCCTCACCCGGAATAAAATCATTCAACACGATATCGCCATCCGCCACTACAATGATCTTATTATTCACTGATAAGTCGCTGAAGGGACTGCCACCTGCCGCCAATGTGTCCCGTTGTGATTGGCTAAGCTTATTCCTGTAAAGAGATGTGAATCTTCCTTCCAACAGCATCGCAACAGGTATCGCATCCTTTTTAAACTTTGCATCTTCAGGCGCATCTTTATTCTCATTAAGGCTGATAAGGGCGGGTGTACCGATCGTCCTTGAATTAGGTGAGCTGACCAATAAAGGTTCCTTTCTCACTCCTTCTACCTGTATCGTATCGATGGAGTTGGCGAAATGGCTTGTCACATATCCAAGACCTTTTGTGAGTTTGCTGTTACCCGATGTTAAGACAGGGTAATAATTCCATTTAAGGAATTCAAGTTGTGGATTGTCATTAGAGCCGCCTACAACAAAGGGAATCACATCACATTGCAGGTCCATCAGCAGGTCTGTATTGATACGCAGGCCATACCGGAAGAAAAGATCTGTGAGGTTCAGGTTGCGGTCATATGCGATCGTTTCTGGTTTGATGGACAAACTGTCCTGTTCTGCAATTAGGTTATCTATAAAGCAAATCAATTTACCACCCCGCATCACGAACTGGTCGATCTTCAGTTTCTCATCTTCGGAAAATTCTTTGGTTGGTTTTACGATCATCAACACATCGACTGCATCAGGTATTTTCGGGTGTTTATTGATATCGAGCATGCCAAATTCATGGTCCTGCCGAAGGGTTTGCACCATGTCGTACGTGCGGCCATCATCCGGTTCACCATTCCCGGTTGCATACGCAATGGCCGGTTTTGTATCGCTGGTGATCTTATCCAGTGTTTTCACGAACTGGTATTCCATCAATGCTTCAGCGCTATTGATCTCTTCCTGCGTGATGCGGCTATTGGCACCGGGATAAAGATTTATCAGCGATTGTTTCCCTTTATACGTTACGATAGCAGACGGGAAAATGATATTACTGCTTTCGCCCGCTTTTTTCATAACAGTAAGGTTAATGGGCACGGCGCCCATTCTTACCAGTGAATCGCCATAGGTAGTTCTTCCATCGCCCGTCATATCGAGAGGGGAAATAAAACGATAGCGGACCTTTGAGCTATTCCGGTCTTTTAAAAGAGAAAGGAATTCACGGGTGGTATTGGCGAGTTTACGGAACCCGGATGGAAATTCGCCTTTTAAAAATACGTCTACCTGGATGGGCTCTTCCAGTTTTTTAAGCAGCTGTGTAGTCGTCCTGCTAAGGGTATATCTTTTTTCTTTGGTTAGATCGATCCGTGCGTGAAGAAAAGATGCAGCATAGTTCACGAGGACTATCAGGGCGAGCAATAACACCCATCCATACTTCGAGGCAACTATTTTATTGATGAACTGCTTCATTTATTTCTTTACAAGGTTCCTGTTGGTGAGCACTAAGAATAAAAATATCATGGAAAGAAAATAGATAATATCTCTTATATCAATTAGTCCGCGGCTAATGCTGCGGTAATGAAAGTCGATCCCGGCCATCTCAACATAATAATCCGGGCCATTGCTGAAGGCAGGTAATTTACTGATGGCATTGAAACCATAATAGAGCAATGCGCAGCCTAATAACCCTGCAATAAAAGCTACCACGGCATTATTGGTAAAACTGCTGCAGCAGATACAGATAGCGGTAAAAACGGCGGCAAGGAAAAATAAACCAATATAGGACCCGATGGTAGCGCCCATATCTATTCCTTCTCCTGCCGAAAGACGCTGAATGGAAAAGATATAAATGATAGTGGGTAGCAAAGCGATCAATACTACGGTAAGACAGCCAAGGTATTTGCCGGTAACGATCTGCCAGCGGCTGAGGGGCCGGGTCTGTAATATTTCAAAGGTGCCTGTTTTGAATTCTTCCGCAAAGCTGCGCATAGTAATAGCGGGGATCAACAAGAGTAATATCCAGGGAGCCAGTTGAAAGAAACGATCGAGAGTAGCATACCCGAAGTCAAATATATTATCCTGAAAAACAAAAAGGAGTAGGCCGTTCACCAGCAGGAAAACAATAATGGCAATATACCCGGTAAGGCTGCTGAAGAATTGGCGGAGTTCCTTTTTACAAACGGACCACATGCTCCGCAAAATAAGAAATAAGAAATTAGGAATAAGAAATGAGAAAGTTAAATACCGGAGTACCCCAAAAAGAGCGAAGCTGACGCATTATACCGCAAAGCTCTCACCGCATCCACAGGTGCGGCTTGCATTTGGATTGCTGAAATAAAATCCTTTGCCATTCAGGCCGTCTGAAAAATCAAGTGTGGTGTTCACGAGGTATAAAAAGCTCTTGAGGTCTGTTACTACTTTCACGCCATTATCTTCAAATACCTGGTCCATAGGTTTTGCTTCGTTGTCAAAATCGAGTTTATAGCTCAATCCGGAACATCCACCTCCTACCACACCCACACGCAGAAAGTAAGACGGATCACCGGCAACACCAGCATCGGCCATCAGTTGCTGCACTTTGACCTTTGCCTTATCGCTTATATAAATGCTATTTTCTGTTGCTACGCTCATAATAATAGCTTTTAGCTGTTAGCCAATAGCTGTTAGCTTGCAGCTTTTCTTAATGGATGACGCTTTCCTCGAATTTCAGTTCTTCCAGCCCATTCTTTTTACGGTAATCATTGATCGCTGCTTTGATCGCATCTTCAGCCAGCACAGAGCAGTGAATTTTTACCGGCGGGAGGTGGAGTTCCTC
Organism: Chitinophagaceae bacterium; assembly: GCA_035526625.1. GTDB lineage: Bacteria > Bacteroidota > Bacteroidia > Chitinophagales > Chitinophagaceae > JJ008. The sequence continues at coordinate 6,763 of DATLCB010000208.1, read as the reverse complement.
TACGATAGCCATATTATCTATCGTTGCGGCCTCATCTATGGATTTTCCTTTCAGCCATTCAGTAGCCATCGAAGAAGAAGCGATCGCTGAACCGCAACCAAAAGTTTTGAATTTAGCATCTTTGATGATCCCTGCTTCATCCACTTCGATTTGCAGGCGCATAACATCACCGCACTCAGGTGCGCCAACGAGACCAGTGCCTACATTTGATTTGCTTTTATCCAGTGTCCCCACATTTTTTGGGTTCTGGTAGTGGTCTATCACTTTTTCACTATATGCCATAACTTCTAATTTTAAATTTTAAGTTTTAAATGCTAAATGAATTTAAAATTTAGCATTTAACATTCACCCTTATCAATGGTGTGCCCATTCGATCGTATCCAGGTCAATTCCTTCCTTATACATTTCCCAAAGAGGACTCATATCTCTCAGCTTTAATACCGTACTTGTTACCTGTTTTATAGTATAATCGATCTGGTCCTCTGTGGTAAAACGGCCCAATCCGAAGCGAAGCGAACTATGCGCCAGGTCATCTCCCAGTCCTAATGCTTTCAACACATAAGACGGTTCCAGCGATGCGGACGTACAGGCAGATCCGGACGAAAGAGCGATCTCCTTATTAAAACCCATCAGCAGACCTTCACCTTCCACATATTTGAAAGAGATATTGGTTACATGCGGAAGTTTATGTTCTTTATCACCGTTCAGGTAACTTTCCTCGATCTTCAATAACTCTGTCTGTAACTTATCCCTCAGCTTGCTAACTCTTTTTGTTTCTTCTTCCATCTCGTTCATACAGATCTCGCATGCCTTTCCAAAACCCACTATGCCAGGCACGTTCAACGTACCACTTCTCATACCTCTTTCATGACCGCCACCATCCATCTGCGCCGTGACTTTTACACGAGGATTTTTGCGGCGAACATATAACGCACCAACCCCTTTCGGGCCATACATTTTGTGCGCAGTAAAAGCCATCAGGTCAATTCCATCTTTATTTACATCAACTGGTATCTTACCTACTGCCTGTGTTGCGTCGCTGAATACCAATACCCCTTTCTTCTTTGCAAGGGTGCTAATCTCTTTCATCGGCATGATGGTACCGATCTCGTTATTGGCGTACATGATGGCGATAAGGATAGTAGTGGGCTTAATCGCAGCTTCAAGCTCCGCAAGGTCGATAAGACCATTATCTTTTACTTTCAAATAAGTTACTTCACCCCCTTCCTTTTCGATATGCTTGCAAGTATCTAATACTGCTTTGTGCTCAACATTGCAGGTAATGATATGATTGCCTTTGCTTGCATACATTTCAAACACGCCTTTTATAGCAAGGTTGTCTGCTTCTGTTGCCCCGGATGTGAAAATGATCTCTTTGGGATCTGCGCCAATAAGGCTTGCCACTTGCTCGCGGGCCTGGTCCACCGCTTCTTCTGCCTGCCAGCCAAAAGGATGATTACGACTGGCTGCATTTCCGAAATTATTGGTAAAATAAGGTATCATGGCTTCCACTACCCTTGGGTCGCAGGGAGTAGTAGCATTATGGTCCAGGTAAATGGGAAATTTCAACATATTTTATTCTTGTTATCCGTTTCTTTTTCAATTACAAAATTAACCCAAAAGGTTCTAAGTGAAAGAGGTAATTTCGGACCATTGGCCGATTTTACCAATCTCGGAAAGCCATTAAAGACCTTTAGATGCAAAAAATTGAGCATATAGGTATCGCTGTCAAAAATCTAGAAGAAGCGATCCCCCGCTACGAGAAGCTTTTAAATACCACCTGTTACAAAACAGAGCGGGTTGAATCAGAGAAGGTCAATACAGCATTCTTTAAAACCGGCGAAAACAAGATCGAATTACTGGAAAGCACCGACCCTGATGCGGTCATAGCCCGCTTTATCAGCAAAAAAGGAGAAGGTCTTCATCATATTGCTTTTGATGTAGTTGATATTGAAGCAGAGATGAAAAGACTCGAGGCGGAAGGATTTGTTTTACTAAATGAAAAACCGAGAGAAGGCGCAGATAATAAGCTTGTTTGTTTTTTACATCCACGGGATACGCACGGGGTCCTGATCGAACTATGTATGTCCAAAGAAAGGCCTTTGGAGTAAAACACTGATCGTTACTTGTCAGTGCCTGTTTTCTCCTCTAATTTTTTCTGCATCTCATTCTCCACCAGTTTCATTTTGTTTTTTCGGGCAAAAGATCTTTGCGCATCCTGGAACCTGTCGTCAAACCCTTTTTCTTCGTCCTCTATACCTTTTACTATCGCCTCGATCCGCTCTTCGACATCTGCAGAAACACCCCCCTCACTTCTGAGATGAAGGATGTTCCGATATTCTTTATCAAATAATTTACGATAGAAGCCAAAAGTATTCGCGGCTGCATTCCTTAATGCAGAGTCTCCTTTATAAGCCGGCATTCCTTTTATCTCCGTTATCATCACTCCCGTTTCTTTTACATACTTGTCCAGCATTTTTTCCGCAGAATCAGGATCGGCTTGTGCCACATCCACGAATGCAAGGATATTCTTCATTAGCGTAGTTTGCCGGTTGACGATATAATCATTGTATTCTACGGCAGATTTGTAAACAACACCGTTGGCTCCTTTAGGGCTTTCGCTCTGACAAGCTACCAGCAATAGCATCAATACAGGGATAATCAGTCGTGGTCTCATTATTTCTTTTTACAGGTAAAAACGAAGGATCAAACTACGCCGTTCATTTCATCGCCGGGGGAATCTGAATTGATGATACCCATTCTTTCAACCGCTACCTGCGCTGCAATTTGGGATGCATCCTTTTTATTAAAGGCACGGCCTTCAGCAATATTCTCGCCATCAAGGATAGCCGCAACAGTGAACAGGCGACGGCCATTTTCCAATTTTTCATTCAAGGTCTCGAATTCCAAAACCCTCCCATTCTTATTCGCCCAGCCATACAATTTGTTCTTATGATTGATCTCAAGTATTTCGAGGTCATCCATGAACATATGGGGGAGGATGATACATTCCATTACCCATTTCGCCGTCTTTTTATAACCCTGGTCAAGGTAGATAGCACCCACCAATGCTTCAAGGGTGTTACCAAAGATCTGGCTCACTTTCAATGAGCCATCCATTTTATTATAAAGGGTGATCTTTTTCAAACCCATGCGGATAGCGATCTCATTAAGCTGCTGCCGGTTTACCATCTTGCTCCTCATTTCAGTGAGGAACCCTTCTTCTTTATAGGGATAACGTTTGAAAAGATAATCCGCGATCAACGCACTGAGGACGGCATCACCCAAATATTCGAGCCGCTCATTATTCTCATCAGCGCCTTCTCTTACGGAACGGTGCGTCAAAGCCGTTTTGTACAATGAGATATTGGACGGTTTATAACCGATGATATTTTTAAGTTCTTTTTTAAAAGCGGAACCTGCGTGCTTGCCTGAAAAAAATTTGAAGAAATCCACGGATGTTAAGCTACGGAAAAATTGGGAAAAGGTTGATTAGTTAATTGGTTAATTAGGTATTAGGCTTTGCAGATCGGGGGTCACTTTATTTCTCAACTGCAAAGTGTGAACGGCTTTCCTGCTGTAAGGCCTATTAAACCAATTAAACCATTCCTAATTAACTATTGTATTTCTTTACGATCACACAGGCGTTATGCCCACCAAAGCCAAATGTATTACTGAGCGCTGCTCTTACTTTTCTTTTTTTTGCTTTATTAAAGGTAAAGTCAAGTTTAGGATCAAGTTCCGGGTCGTCTGTAAAATGGTTTATCGTCGGTGGCACCATATCATTCACAACTGCCTGGATACTTGCAATAGCTTCGATCACGCCTGCCGCACCGAGGCAATGCCCTGTCATGGATTTGGTAGCGCTGATGCTTAAATTATAAGCATGATCACCAAATACACGGGTGATGGCTTTCACTTCAGCGCCATCGCCGATCGGTGTAGAAGTGCCATGTGTATTTATATAATCGATCTCTTCCGCTTTCATACCTGCATCTTCCAATGCTACGAGCATTACATTCGTTGCGCCTAATCCTTCCGGGTGTGGCGCTGTGATATGATGTGCATCCGCGGTGGCACCGCTGCCCGCTATCTCACAATAGATCTTTGCTCCTCTTGCCTTAGCATGCTCCAACTCTTCGAGTACCAGCATACCGGCTGCTTCCCCCATGACAAAACCATCACGGTCCTTATCGTAAGGACGGCTTGCGGTCTGGGGATCATCGTTTCTTTCACTCATAGCTTTCATAGCATTGAACCCCCCCACACCGGCCTGGCTGATCACGGCTTCACTTCCACCACTCAGAATGAGATCCGCTTTACCCAATCGTATAAGGTTGAAAGCTTCCATAATAGCATTTGTACTGCTTGCACAAGCGCTTACTACTGCGAAGTTGGGTCCCCTTAAGTTGTGTCGCATACTTATTTGCCCTGCGGCAATATCCAATATCATCCTGGGAATGAAAAAAGGATTGAAACGGGGAGTGCCGTCGCCTTTGGCAAAATCGATCACTTCATTCTGAAAAGTGATCAGCCCACCAATACCGCTTGCAAATACAACACCGATCCTGTCGGGGTTGATATTTTCCTGCGTCAAACCTGCATCCGTCATTGCCTGGTCGCTGACCACGAGCGCAAACTGGGTGAAGCGATCGATCTTACGGGCTTCTTTTTTATCAAGATATTCAGTGGGCTCAAACCCTTTTACCTCACAGGCAAACCTGGTCCTGAACTTCGAAGCGTCAAACTGTGTGATCATGGCGGCACCTGAAACGCCATTGATAAGATTATTCCAGTAATCATTGACAGTATTCCCTAAAGGAGTAATGGCTCCTATGCCTGTAACAACCACTCTTTTTAATTCCATATAGCGTTAAGATAAAAGGTTTTCAAATATACGATTACCCTTTTGTACAGATGCTTGAAGTAAAAACCGCCTCCACTGTAAAACAGTCAGAAGGCGGTATTTGATATGGTATTCTCCCGCATCAGCGGACAAGCATTGCTGCATTGTCTCGCCTCGCGAACCGGAATTTATTTACTTAGCATGCTCTTCCAGGTAAGAAACAGCCTGGCCAACTGTAGTGATGGTCTCAGCCTGCTCATCAGGAATAGAGATGTTGAATTCTTTTTCGAATTCCATGATCAGTTCTACTGTATCCAGTGAATCCGCTCCCAGGTCATTTGTAAATGATGCTTCGTTGGTTACTTCGGCTTCATCAACGCCGAGTTTATCAACTATAATTTTCTTAACTCTTGAGGAAATGTCTGACATGTTCTTAAGTTTTTGTTTGTTGGGTGCAAAAATATACTTTTTGAACTAATCGGCATCGCAAAGGCTTTTTTTTCCGCTTTTGGTTCAAATAGCTGAGAAAGAGAGGATAAGAAGTCATTTAGGTATCAGTGATCGATTAAAATAACAGCTGAAACGGTTGGTCAGATTGCAAGTTCTTTGTATTTTGTCCATAGGACAGGTTTAGGTAAGTTCTCCTTGAATTATATAACGGTTATGGCGCTGAAAATTATAGATCATGGCACTCCTGAATACCAGCAAATGGTAAAGATGCGGGATGATATCCTGCGCAAACCCTTAGGTCTTGGCTTCTCTCGCCAGGAACTTGAAAGCGAAAAAGACAATATGCTTATCGCCGCATTTGAAGAAGAAGATATGCTGGGTTGTTGCATGCTGGTAGAGGAAAACCAGGCCACTGTACGTTTACGTCAAATGGCCGTGTTGAATGACCTCCAGGGAAAAGGAATAGGCAGGGCATTGATGAACTTTGCCGAGAACCTCGCCAGGGACCGGGGTTACAAAGTTCTGTCGATGCACGCCCGAAAGAATGCGATAGGTTTTTATGAAAAAATGGGATATAAAGTAGCTGGTGATGAATTCACGGAAGTGACGATCCCGCACTTTGTAATGGAAAAACAGCTTTAGATAAAAACTAATAACTAACAGATAAAAGTTAAGAGATCTATCGACAGATCAGGAACCTTAAGGCATTGAAGAACTTTTCTCTATTATCTATTCACTTTTATCTCTCTATCCTTTCTTCACCTTACTTAAAACAGCTTTAGATAAAAACTAATAACTAACAGATAAAAGTTAAGAGATCTATCGACAGATCAGGAACCTTAAGGCATTGAAGAATTTTTCTCTATTATCTATTCACCTTTATCTCTCTATCCTTTCTTCACCTTACTTTTTATCAGCATCCTTAGTTCATGCACTTCATCGCTGTCTTTGCATCCGCTTTTGGGAACCAGGAAAAAAGAACGGTTGTCAAAATACAAATGAAAAAAATGAGGGCTTTCAACGTAATGCTTCAAGGCCGTCCACGACCAATCCTTTGATCCTTTTTCATGCCGGAGTGTGAATCCATTGTCTTCAAAATCCATACTAAACTCATGTTTGAAAGTAGCTGCCCGCCGGTAAACCATTCCCGGCAGGATGAACCAGAAGCTGATCATCAGCACTACCCATAAAAATGAACCTACTAAAAATGCCAGTGCTGTAACTTTCCTAAATGCATACAGGGTAATGGAAGCAATGGCGAATACATTGACCAGTATGAGCATGATGCGGATCTCGGGCCTGCTGATAAAGTGATAACGAAGCGCCTGCAATACCTTGGGTTTCTCGTAGCCGAAATAGATAGTCATAACCTGTTTTAATCATTCCCGATCTTAGCGATCTTCCATTGCCCATTCTCTTTTTTCATCCCCACGTACAGCAGCAGCGAACCAGCAACATAATTCTTGT
>DATLCB010000207.1:0-3366 GCA_035526625.1 Chitinophagaceae bacterium | reverse complement strand
TATGAAAGAACTGAAAATGCCCGGGATCGAGATCGGCAGCAATATCAATGGCAAGAACCTCTCCGACGAATGTTTCTTTCCTTTTTATGAAGCAGCAGAAAAATTGGGCTGTGCCCTTTTCATTCATCCCTGGGAAATGATGGGCGAAGAACAAATGGAAAAATACTGGTTGCCATGGCTCGTGGGTATGCCGGCGGAAACGACAAGAGCGATCTGCTCACTGATATTTGCAGGTGTATTCGAGAAATTCCCGAAACTAAGAATTGCCTTTGCACATGGAGGCGGCTCTTTCCCGCTTACTTTAGGACGTATCGAACATGGTTTTAAAGTGCGGCCTGATCTTGTGGCAGTAGATAACCCTATCAACCCAAGAGATTATATCGGCAAGTTCTGGATCGATAGTCTTGTTCATGACCGCAAAGCATTCAGCTACCTGCTGGATGTTATGGGAGAGAATACGATCTGTCTTGGCAGTGATTATCCTTTTCCCCTGGGAGAACACAAGCCTGGACGAATGATAACCAAAATGGACCTGGGAAAAAAGACGACAAGAAAACTGATGTACGTGAATGCACTCGACTGGTTAGGGATAAGTAAAAAAAATCTTCCTGATTTTGGATAATACATTTAACCGCCAAGCCGCAAGGGCGCTACGGGATGCAAAGAATACAAATTTTCCGTCGCAGGTCTTTGCGCCTTCGCGTCTTAGCGGTTAAGCTAATAAATTGATTCATTGAAAAGATCCGGATAATCAGAAATGATCCCATCGACTCCCATCTTCTTTAATTCATCAATCTTTTTTTTATCATTCGCTGTCCAGGGAATGATCCGCATATGCTGCTCATGGCATTGAGTGATCAATTTATCATTGACCAATTGATAAGCCGGGCTATAGATAGTTGGTGTAAAGCCTAGCGCTTTTACCTGCTCCTCGATCGTTCGTTTATCAAATCCTTCGATCAGCATAGCCGTTTTGATATGCGGGTATTTTTCATGCAGGTATTGCAGCGTTCGGAAGTCAAATGACTGGATGATCACCTGCTCTTCGATCCCCTTTTCTTTTATTACCCCCATAAGTAATTCAATAAATTCAGCGGGCTTTGGGTGGAAGACCTCATCGAACTGCGGGTTGCTCTTTGTTTCAATATTAAAAAAAGGCAAAGGTCGTTTTCTTGTCATCATAGCCTTATTTACGCTGTCGATCACTTCGGCGAGTAAAGGCTTGGTGACTTTTATTTTCTGTTGCTGGGGAAACCGTGGATGTGGTTTCATTCCCACATCAAAATCTTTTGTCTGCTCATAAGTCATCCAGTAGATATTGAACTTCCTTTCTTCCCTCTCACCCATATATGTTCCATCGGGCTTCGTGGTAATGTCCTGTCCGAACCATTGATCATGCGAGAGGATAACCTTTTTATCCTTTGTTATAACCACATCCATTTCTAAAGTAGTAACACCGAGATCAAGCGCTTTGAGCATCGCCGGTATCGTATTCTCAGGCATCAGCCCCCGGCAGCCACGATGGCCCTGTTTATCGAATACCGCACCCCAACCTCCTAAAGGGGGCTTCTGAACCGTCTTTGTATTTGAACAAGCCATAAAGAATAGCAAAGTAAAAAGAGGTAAGAGAATTTTCATGATGGGAAGACTTTGGATTTTCTTTCTACCATTATTTGGGCAATAGCCTTTGCATCGCCTTCCTTTTGCTTCAGTTGCTGAATGATATTATCATAGCTTTTTTCATCGCGGTCCTGGCTCAGCTTAAAAACATGTTGAAGATCATTGATCTCCACTTCAAAAGGTACGATCGCTTTCATCATTCTTTCAGTGTATTCAGCCGGCAAATTGTCAAACACCGTTGTTGATGCCGCATTGTTATTTTCATAATGAAGGGTAAGACGCTGCAGGATGGAGATCAACTCATCTTTATCTCCAAAGCGTATGGTCCCATAAGCATACACACTCATATAGTTCCAGGTGCTCCCGACGGGCTTTGTATACCAGGTAGCACTTACATATGTATGCGGACCTGTAAATACCGCGAGGACATTTTTATTTTGCTCAAATCCTTTATGATGATCGGTATTGCGCATGATATGACCTGTAAGAAAATATTTCCCATCCTTCTCATCGATAAATACAGGTATCTGCGTGGCAACCGGCTTACCCGCAGCATCAGATCCTGTGAGAAAAACAAAGGGATGATCCTTCATGAACTGAATTACTTCTTCATGGTCTTTTTCTTTGTGATGTGGCAGATCGTACATATTCGATGTTGGAGGTTAGATGTTGGAACTTATGTTTGACGTTTGATGTTCGATGTTGACTCCGTTTTTCGGGGTTTGCTTTTATATTTTGAAGAATATAAGTAGTCTACAAAGGATTTTATTTTATTTCCCAGCATCACAGAAAAATCTAATCTCTCTTTTAATATTTGTTCCGATAAATGATTTTTATCAAAAGCCCGATATAGTTGGGATCTGACTTCTCCGTTTGAACCTTTTGAAATAATAAGGAACTGGCAAAATTCCTTATTAGTAAATCTTTCAAACCCTTCAGCAATATTATCCATGGTTGAACCAGCGGATCTATTAATTTGATCTTTCAAAGAAAAGTCCTTTGCAAAATTGCCTGCCTGTGTTAATTCATATATTTTAATTGCCTGTTCTCGTGCCAATTTCCATATCTCCAGGTCTTCGAATTTCGTGATTGTAGCCATTATGAAGAATTATCAAACCACAAGCTAACCTCCAACTTCCAACCTCCAACGGGGAAACCTACACCCTTTCAGCTATTTTCTCCGAACTCATATTCGCATTCCTCATCGCGATGCTTCTTACCACATGCGCGGCAAAATCTTCAAAGGCTTTTCTTGTCACCATATCATCGCTCATCATGATCGGCACACCCTGGTCGCCGCCTTCACGGATACTTTGCACCAATGGTATCTGGCCAAGGAAAGGAATGTCATATTCATCGGCTAATCTCTTTCCTCCATCCTTACCAAAAATGAAATACTTATTATCGGGCAATTCGGCCGGTGTGAAATAACTCATATTCTCAACCAACCCTATGATCGGCACATTCAACTGCGCCTGCCCAAACATCGCAATTCCTTTTTTAGCATCGGCTAACGCTACATCCTGTGGCGTGGTAACGATCACCGCACCCGTCACCGGTACTGTTTGCATCAACGTTAAATGAATATCACCCGTTCCGGGCGGCATGTCCACCACGAGGTAATCAAGATCATCCCAATAAACATCGGTTACAAATTGCCGGATAGCGCTGCTGGCCATGGGACCCCGCCATACCACCGCACTTTTCTCATCAACTAACAGACCTATGCTCATCAGTTTGATCCCG
>DATLCB010000206.1:0-19849 GCA_035526625.1 Chitinophagaceae bacterium | reverse complement strand
TACTGGTGTCAATATCATTATACTTGGTCACGCCGAGTTCATAGGCCATAGTTGGTTTGAAACAAGTCGGACAACCCGTCGCATTGATCAATGCTTCCGTTTCAGTGTCGAGGAAATAAAAACGAACGGTCGCTGAGTCAGCAAGGATTCTCGCCGCAGGTTTGACAGTTATATTCCTGTTATGATAGTACTGGGTACTGCTGACACGAACCGCACCGGCATGTATATATGACCGGCTATTCGTACTTCCCATATTTTGAGTGCCGGGGTTCACAGAGGCAATAACCTTATTTGTTCCCACATCAACAAAATCAAACCACCCCGGGCTGCTTATCGCCTGGTTGATAGTTGGACTTGCACCTGTTACATCATATATGCCATACGGGTTATTGTAAATATGGATGTCATCTATAGCGATGCCTTCCCTGTTCGAATAAAGATCAGATCTCATCACGAAGCGGAACCTGACCTGCGTCAGTTGTGAAGGTGGAAGACCAATCACGATGAGCGGAATAGTAGCAACGTGCCAACGATGGTAATTCTGTACACTCCATAGATTATTATTGCTATAAGCTTTATTATACCAGTTAGTTCCCTGGCCGTTGGTGCCAAGCCTTGTCCATGTACGTCCATCCGTAGAATATTCAACATAAGCACCATCACAGAAAGCGGGGCCGCAATCTTCCAGGTCGAGAGCCAAACTAAAACTAAGCGTAGGTACGGTTAATGCGGAGATATCATAACAGGGCGAATACAAGTAAGCTGTCTGATCATCGTTGTAATTACCTGCCAATCTCGTTTTCCAGGCCTTGGTTCCGCTGGCCGCTCTTTTAATCTTATAAGAAGCGGGTGTACCATATTCCCATGAATTGCTTCCTGTCGTGTACCAGTAACCATTGCCTGTTTCAAAATCCTGGAGGTGTGGCGAAGAATTGGTTACCTGGATAACAGGAGTGTTAGTAATGCTTATACTGGTCGTATCATTGAGATCGTAGCTATCGCTGCCATAGAATACCTCTGCTTCTATAAGATATGTACCAGGTACTAACAGATTGGCGGTGCCGAGAAATGTATACTGTACCGTATCATTTGCAGGAATGCTGCTGATATTCTCGGATGTCCAGCTACCTCCATTCACCCGAAAACGTACAGGCACGGTTGTTACAACACTATTCCTGCTGTTTCGAACAGTGATGCGCACAGGTGTGTTGGCTGTAAGACCACAACTGTTTACCACGGGTGTGTCAATACTGATCATCTGCATATCGTCTGTTACCTTATACAGCCGGATATCATCGAATGTATAACCTGCAGCTCCGTCATTGTCCGCGATCATATGTGCCCCATACTGGCCCCATCGCACCTGGAAGCTTGTTTTAAAATCCTGGCCTGCACCATTCAAGAGGTCGCTTAACTCGATGCTGGTTGTTTGCTTGAATGTACCATTGACAGGGTTTTGATTGGCATAAAGATCATAAGCCTCGATCCAGTTGTTGATATCCTCCCCTCTTACCCAAACTTTATTCGCTGCATTATTTCCCTGTCCATGATTCTTATAGCGGAAGTCAAGCCGGATATCATCGACTGTAGCATCATAGCTATCGAGATTGAAAGTACCTGTAAGTGTATCGGTGACGCCGGAATTTTTAATAAAGCCATCAAGGCTTATCGCACGGTTGCCAGAGCTGGAAATTCCTGTATTTACAAAAGTGCGGATACGGCCCGTATCATTGCTGTTCACAAAATCATATTGATCCAGGCCGGTCATACCTACCTGGTCAGTGGTGTAAGACTGTATGCCGACCGCATCGAAGTCATCAATGTAAGCAGCAGGATAATCTATTCCGGTGATCGGCAGGTTCTTCAACTGCTTAATGATCCTGGTTACAGTGTTATTCTGTACATATGGATCAATTACAGATTGTGGGGTAACAGTAACGATGAGTGTATGTGTTCCCAGCACGGATAAGTTAATATTATTAGCCACATTAAAAGTGTGGGTATATGTTCCTCCCCCGGGAATATTAGGAGCGGTGATGGTTTCATTTACTACAGCACCTCCATCCAGCTGGTAGCTGATCGTGAAATTGCCTGAAGTAACCGCATCATCCAAATTTTTTATCTTGACCGTAACAGGTACACTGCTACCCAGTGCGGTCGATGTAAACAATCTTCCTGAGCGAAGCGGTGAAAGAACGCTGTCTATTTTAATATCGTTATCATTATAAGAAAGCGGACCGAAACAAGTACCGCTATCGGGCTTCCTGAATACAGCCAGCCCTCTTCTCCCGGGGCTATTGCTCGCACCGATCAATGGTCTTGCTGTAACCCAATAAACAGAATCTTTTGACAAGCCTCCAAATGTATAAGTAAGCGTGGCGGCAGAGACAGTAGCAACCGTCACCATCTCCGTTCCCTGGAGCATCATTACTTCATACCCTGTAGCCCCGGGTATCGCATTCCAATCGATAGAGATATATCCCTCACATTGTACAGGAGATAAGTTTGTAAAAAGTGTATCATGTATAACAAAAGGAAGACTCGTGCTGGTAATAGCGGTGCCGTTCCGGGTGATGCGTACAAGCGCCTGGTCAGTTGTCGCAGTAACAGGTGCAATGAACCATTCCGGGGGAAGAGGCGTATTATAAAAATAGTGTCGCTTATCGGCCCCAATATTATTTTTTAATAAGGTCCAGTTCGAACCATTGTCAAGAGAATATTCCAGGGTAAAAGTATTGGCAGGGTCACCATAAGAATCCCATTGTACCTGTATATTCTCACCCTGCAGATATGCTTCACCACCCATAGGAGCCGTGAGCTTTGTTTCAACAGGTACAAAATCGTATACGATAAAATATTCCTGTGAAGGATTCTGGGTAATGCTTGTTGCTTTGGTGCGTATGGTATAACTACCTGCCACAGGATTTTTGATCACTACCTGTTCGATATTATTGATATGATCGACTCCATTGTGTGCATCATTCTTAACTGATGCCGATGCTGTATCCAACACCAGTGGCAGGACAACCGGCCCAGCAGGTGGCTGCACTTCGAGGTCAAGATCATTGATCAGTGTTTGTGTAGCTATCGCGGCAGCAGGAGGATCATTCCAGTATAACATCACTTTCATTTCGGCAAGACCAGCAGGTACTGTTATAAAGAGGGTTTGCGGCGAAGCGAACGGTGCAATATTACCAACAACAAAACGGTTATTTTCCAGCATATCCACTGCTCGCCAGAAATTAGCTACTCCAAAACCATGAACGAAATCAGGACCGGGTCTCCCCCAATCTTCACCGCTATTGCAAACAAGCGCTTTAACAAGACCGTTCTTTGGATTTAAGCCCGGGGCTGGTATGGGATTCATCAACCTGTATTTCTCATACAGTAAAGCCATACCCCCGGCTATTGCGGGAGCAGCCATACTTGTCCCGGTATTCTCAAAATAATAATCAAATGGTGGGGGGCCTGCGGAAGTAATGAAAGTTCCCACACCCGTGATCTCTGGTTTTATCCTTCCATCCCTGACAGGCCCTTTACTCGATGTAAAAAATATCAATTCATTATTGGGTCTTGCATTCCCAACGGTCAATACATTCTTGGCCGACTGGTAGCCACCTAACACGGTCCGGAAGCTATCAGTGAAAGGTGCGCAATTCAAATGACCACTATTACCGGCTGCAAACACATGCTGCAATGAAGGCAGATCAAATGCCTGCTGATCTAATAACCGGGAATAAAGATCATATACGCCGAAACTGGCGCACTCGTTCACATTTTCTCCATAAGAATTGTTGGTGATCACCATCCCGTGATCGGTAACATAAGCCGGTGCATTGAGGAAGATGCCTGAGAATACCTGAGAAACTACAGTGGACCTGGGTGCATAACCCGTACGTACCTCATTTCGTATACCAGCACCTGCTGCTATTCCTGTTACATGCGTACCATGACTGTTTGTAAAATAACTACTCGCTGCACGGGTTATCAGTCTGCCGGTAAAATCGACATGGCCCTGCGGGTCAGCATCATCACCGATCCCTATTACGATCCCATTACCTTTTAAATTTTTGCCGCCCTGGCTAAACGGAGCATTTAACTGTGAAACTCTCATCGCATCTCTTCCCCGGTTACCCCATAAAGGGCTTAATGGTGTATCTTCTCCGGGGACAGCCTGCACATATTCCACGCAGGGAAGTAAAGCCAGCTCTCCCAGGCGCTGAACCGATACCCGTACCGAAATGATGCGATAATTTTTTTGATCGGAGGAAATAATATCAAAATTCTTTGACAGGAGTTCTCTCTGCACTTCTTCATATGTAAAGGACCTGGGAAAACTGATACATACATCGACAGCACCCGCAACTTTGATGGCACGGGCAGGAAAATTACCGGCAGCCAGTTCGGGCTGCATTTTTTGTAGCGCCGTTAATTGCACCAGGGCCCTCGCTTTATGTTGTTTCAGGAAAGTGACATCATGTGTACCTGTTATTGTAGCCGTATAAGCATTAGCAGGAATATAATCGAGCAGTTCAATGCCCTGCGATCTCATTTCCTTTTTTTGCTGCTCGCCGGGTATCTGTTCAAACTGGATGACCACAAAACTTTTTCCTGAAAGTTTCGGAGCCTTTTGAACAAAGCTGTTTACTTGTTCAGTCGTGATATTTTCTGATGGTATGAATGAACCACTGTTAAGTTGAAGAGAATAGCGGGAGGCATCCTGCGCATGCAATGATAAGGATAGCAATAAAAATATAGCAATCAAAGGAATTGGATTGGGCCTCATATTCACTCTTAAATGGTATTAAAAATACTACAAATAGCTGATAAAAGGACAGTCCTGAAGGACATCTCTACATACGAAGAATCACTCATGCAGGATGGGCTGAGGAGGGAAACAATACGCATGTAAAGGTTTCATAAACTGGTGTATCTCATTCATCCCTTTCATATCGGGCGCCAGGAGCATGAATAATCGCCCGGTTTGCTTCAGCTTAGCTTTATTGGTCTGTGTTTGCAGGTATTGCAAGATCTTGTCAAACGTACCGGACTCGAAATAGGGTGAATCGGGGCGGTTGATAAAATAACAACGCAGCGTTTTATCTTTTAAAGACATTTTTTCAAATCCAAGGTCCACCGCGAGTTTACGGCAACGAATAGTGATGAACAGGTCCTCTACCTGCTGCGGAACAGGTCCGAACCTGTCCGCCAGCTCCTGCTTCATATCAGCAAGGTCCTCTTCGGTCTCACAATTATCCAGGCGTTGATAGAGTGATAAACGCTCCGTGATACTTTCCACATAATCATCAGGTATAAGGATTTCGAGATCAGTATCGATCGTACAGTCCTGTACAAAATCATCCTGCCTGGATATCTCTTCCTTAAATAATTCTTTGAAATCGGTTCTCTTCAATTCGCGGATCGCTTCATCCAGGATCTTCTGGTACATTTCGAAACCGATCTCTGCCATAAAGCCGCTTTGCTCACCACCCAGTAAGTTGCCCGCGCCACGTATATCAAGGTCACGCATGGCGATCTGGAAACCACTTCCCAATTCGCTGTGCTGCTCGAGGGTCTGTAATCTTTTTCTTGAATCATCAGGCAAAGTGCTCATCGGTGGGGCTACCAAATAGCAAAATGCTTTTCTATTACTCCGTCCCACTCTTCCTCGCAACTGGTGGAGATCACTTAATCCGAACTGGTGTGCATTGTTCACGATAATAGTGTTGACGTTTGGAATATCAACACCGCTCTCAACAATATTGGTGCATACCAGTACATCATATTTCCTGTCTATAAAATCAAATATCCTTTCTTCCAAATGATGTCCTTCCATTTGTCCATGCGCAAAGCCTACACTCAGGTCAGGACAAAGTCCCTGGATGATGGCCGACATTTCTGCCAGTCCGGCGATCCGGTTATAAATAAAGAATACCTGGCCCCCTCTTTCGGTCTCAAAATAAATCGCCTCCCGGATAAAATCCTCATTGTACACCTGCACTTCTGTCTGGATCGGTTGCCGGTTGGGCGGCGGTGTATTGATGATACTGAGATCCCTTGCTCCCATCAGTGAAAATTGTAATGTACGGGGGATCGGTGTAGCCGTCAGCGTTAAACAATCAACAGCAGTGCGCAGGGTCTTTATCTTTTCTTTATGTGCTACCCCGAATTTTTGTTCTTCATCCACTACCAGCAACCCCAGGTCTTTGAACTTTACATCCTTTCCCAACAGGCCATGCGTACCGATGATGATATCGATCTTTCCTTCTTCTAATTTCTTCAATGTTTCCCTTTTCTCTTTGGTTGATTTGAAACGGTTGATATAATCCACCGTCACCGGGAAATCTTTTAATCGCTCTTTGAAGGTTTGGTAATGCTGGAAGGCGAGGATGGTGGTGGGTACCAATACCGCTGCTTGTTTACCATCGATACAGGTTTTGAAAGCCGCACGTATCGCCACTTCTGTTTTTCCAAATCCCACATCACCACATACCAGCCTGTCCATCGGCGCTGGCGATTCCATATCTTTTTTTACATCCGCTGTTGCCTTGCTCTGGTCAGGAGTATCTTCATAAATAAAAGAAGCTTCCAACTCTGTTTGCATATAATTATCGGGTGTATGCTGAAAGCCATGCTGCGCTTTTCTTTTTGCATACAGCTTGATCAGGTCAAAAGCAATTTCTTTTACTCTTGCTTTTGTTTTATCCTTCAGCTTGTTCCAGACATCACTTCCCAGCTTATTCACTTTCGGAACAGACCCTTCCTTACCCGTATACTTGGCGATCTTATGAAGGCTATTGATATTGACGTAGAGAATGTCCGTGTCTTTATAGATCAGCCTCACCGCTTCCTGCATCCTGCCATTCACTTCGAGTTTTTGTAAACCGCTGAAAATACCCACACCATGATCGATATGTGTCACAAAATCTCCGGGTTGCAGCTCTCTTAGTGTACGAAGCGTGATGGCTTTGTTCTTGTTATAAGCCTGTTTTACTTTATACTTATGGTAACGCTGGAAGATTTGGTGATCGGTATAACAAACGATCTGCTGGTCCTCATCAATGAATCCTTCGTGTATGGATGAGGCTACAGGATTAAAAACGATTGCTGCTTTGAGGTCGTCAAAAATACTTTGCAATCTTTCCAGTTGCTTTGGATTTTCGGCAAATATGTAGAGTTGGAATTTTTTGGCCTCCCAGCTCCTGAGGTCACGGATAAGAAGGTCGAACTGCCGGTTGAACGCTGGTTGCTCTTTAGTATTGAATTCAATTTCAAAATTGGAGAGTTGTGACTGATAACCGAACTCAACCAGGTGTTTTTGAGTCAGCTTTTGCTCAAGGTCACCGACTTTTATAAAATCCGCCAGCGAAACATCTTTCTTATCCAGTTTATCCTCATCGGGTGGCCTGCTTTTTTTCGTTTCCTGTATCCTGGTTCCTTTTTCTTTTTCTTCATCGTGCCATTTCAAAAACGCATCGAGATCCTCTGCCGCGTCAGCCAGGTGTTCCTTACATAGCTCATAGTCCTGTATCCACGTAATTGTATTCTGCGGTAAAAAATCAAATAATGAGATCCTTTCCTCGCTGCTGAATTGTGTATCTACATTCGGGATAATGGTAACCTGTAACAGCTTTCTTTCACTCAATTGTGTTTCCGGGTCGACGATACGGATGGAATCGACGTCGTTGCCAAAGAGTTCAACCCGGTAAGGTTTCTCATTGCCAAAAGAATAAATGTCAAGGATCCCGCCGCGAATGGCGAACTGGCCCGGTTCATAAACAAAATCGGTCCTTTCAAATCCATAATCAGCCAGTCGCAACAACAGTTCAGCAACATCCAGTGCATCACCAGATTTTATATGAATGATATTGGATGAAAGTGTGGAAGGAAGCACTACTTTTTCAAATAAAGCTTCAGGATAGGTAACGATCACTTTCTTATTTATAGCTGAAGTACCGCCTGTGGCGATCTTGGTCAACGCTTCTGTACGAAGCATGACATGCGATGAATTGAGCAATTGGTAATTCTTCCTGTTCTTAAAAGAAGAGGGGAAATAAAATATGTCCAGGGCGTCTGTCAGGTTCTCCAGGGTATTATGGAAGTAAGCAGCTTCTTCCGCATCATTTAAAATAATAAGGTGATTTTGTTGTGAAAGAGAAGGATGCAAAAAAGCGGCTGCAACAACGAACTGTGAGGCGCTTCCCTGTAAGTTTTTCAGGTAGATCTTTTCAGGTTGCGCAAAAGAAAGCCTGTCCGCCAGTTGAAAAAGGCGGGGGGAATTTTGATACTGTACCAGCAGATCCCTTACACTCATGAGAGAGGGCAAAGATACTGGTTCGTATTATCATTGAGACATGGCGTTAATGTACAAATGCCTCATTTGAAATTATTTTTGTCCCGTAGGGACATTGATAGGGTAATTCAATGTATAATAGGTCTGCATCGTTCCGTATGAACGATTGATGCTTTTTTGATCCTTGGATATTTAGCAAATTGAGGATTATGCGTTTTGAATGACTGAGCACCAGGTGTCCCGCTGGGACACTTACCTGGCCCCTTAATCTATAAGACCTGGCAGAGGTCCCGATGGACGCCGCATTTTAAACTGAGGTAGTATTAATAAAATCTATCGTAAAAATTTCTTAATAAAATTTTCCTTTTTATCTCCAGTACACTTCAAAGTGTAAATACCGGCCGGCAACCCGTTTGTATTTATTACTGTTGCCCGGTAGGCTGAGGACGATCCATAGACCTTTCTTCCTGCCATATCGAATATTTGTAATGTCATCGTGCGTACCTGTAAATTCCCCGGCACAATGAGCAGGCGACCATTCTCTGAATTGATGTATCTAATAAATTCCGGGGTATTAGCAGGAGGACCACCTATAGCCGTTACTACATTTGGAAGGCTGCTTGTAAACAAACCCCGTCCGTGCGTGGCAGCTGCAATGGTATTGGTAGACAAATTATATTTAAGCATATCTGTCCTGACATTGGCAAGACCTCCATTATTAGGCATCCATTGAGTTGAGGTACCGTTGATAAGAGAAGTTGTCCAGACGCCCAACTCCGTAGCAAGTAATATCCCACCGTTGCCACCTCCTGCTCCATTCAGTTGAGCGCTGGCAGGTGCAAACATGCCCCAACGGACAGGCATATCGGGAAGGTTACCTTCTATAGGAGAAAAAACTACGCCACCATTGGTACTTTCCCAAACACTGATCACACCATAGTTGGATAAGGTAATAAGAATATGATTTGGATCCACCGGGTCCACATCTATGGATGAAACTGCAGCGTTTACCGCTACACCAATGTTCGTCACTACCTGTGCGGTGGGTGATGCAGTATTTGCATTCGATAATTTTATTATCCGTGGTGCTGCAGCCGGTGTTCCAAAACAGGCCGCGATCCAGATAGTATTTGCCGTGAAGGGATCTACCTTAATAGCTGTAACCTCAAGATTACCCATGGCAGTTACGTTCACTGTAAAGGGTGACGGGGTAGCCTGTAAATTGGTGATACAATAATAACTGCCCGCATTATCCCCTGCATACAATATATTTTGAGCATCATCAAAGTCTGTAGGATTAATAAACTGCCCACGGTCATTATTAATACCTGATCCCAGCGAGGAAAAAGTGGCACCACCGTTCAACGAACGATAATAGTTGTTAGCGGTACTGGCAGTTATCTGCAGCTGTGCCGCATCGGTCTGGTCGATATGAGGGATCCCACCATCCCCGCCCGTAGCATTGATCGTTGCATTGATACCAGGCGAAGAAAATTTTTGTGTGCCATTATCCTGCGCACCGGCCAGGAAATAATTAACATTGGAAGGGTGAACATCGCAGCCATAATATTGTGTTACATTATAACCGTTGTTCTTGTTGACAAATGCGGGTCCGGTAGCATTTATATTCGTCGAGTAATAGACGCCTCCATCATTTCCACTCAGCAATTTTGTTGACCCGTCATATACCAATGCATGCTGATCCACGTGTACTGTCCCGCTGTTGCTGATAGTTGTCCAATTATCCCCCGCATCGTTAGAACGTGCAAGGTTGAGACCGCCCACAATAAGCGTATTTGCATTGTTCGGATCGACAGCACCTATCAAATTAAACCATGCCTGGGAATTACTGCCATTGTTCAATGCGGATGGTGCTGCTAAGGTTGTCCAGTTACTGCCGCCATTCGTCGAGCGGAAAATATTTAATACCTGTGACGTAGCACTGTCCTGCATCAGCAGGTAAACCCTTTGGCCATCCGAGGGAGCTAAGACGATCTCGGTTCTTTGAGTTACGGTAGGTGTAACCGGTGTGATATTTGTCCAGGTGCCCACTGCGCCTGTATTGGCGCCGTTTGTTGCAAAAGAAGATTTCATCACCACGCTCCTCCCGAATATTCCCAGTGCGGCATAGATATCTCCGTTGGCAGCCACTTCAAGGTCGCTTGCCCGGCCCGTATTAAATCCCGGTAAAGGTGCTCCTAATACTTGTGTCCAACTTCCTCCACCATCAGTTGAACGCATCACTCCTCTTTCATTAGAGATAAGATTCCGAAGGGATGCATACACATTACCATTGTTATCAATGATAATATCCTGGATATATTCAAAGTTAACAGTTGATGCCAGTAAGTTCCAGTTATTACCACCGTCAGTACTTTTAAAGATCCCGTTACCCCGCACTGCATCCACGTTGAACCAGCCTTCACCGGTGGAAGCATACATCGTGTTTGGATTTACGGGATCCTGTATCAATGCTGTGATCGCAAGATTGGCCAGGAAATCATTTACAGGTGTCCAGTTGGGTACACCACTGGTGAAATTGGTTGTTTTAAAAATGCCACCGCTTACCGAACCTGCAAAAACAGTATTGCCGCTTACATCTCTTTTATCGATCATGATCGTTCGGGTACGACCTCCGACATTACTGGGTCCACGTTCCTGCCAGTTAAGCGCTGCGATTCCGAGAGCATGACCACCGCGGTTCATTGATCTCATAAAGGATCGTGCAATTTCCAATCTTTCATTGGGAATGATGTTCAGTTGAGGATCACGCGTCATCCTGAACTCCTGGCGCATGGCAAATTCAAGGCCGTCCATTTGCGGCTCGCTCTCTCTTACTTCAGCCAGGTGACAGGAAAATAACAGGGTTGCAAGAACGGTTCCCGTCAGCAAACGGTTAAAAAATATCATAGGAGTAATTGAAGCTTTGGGTCTAAATTATTTAATATAGCTAAGTTCGGTATAATTTGTGACTCGTATTTTATGAAAACGTTTAGAATAATCTGCCCATTGCAGACATCCTATGAATAGACGTAACCATGTAATGAAAAGAAGCTTCCTTATATGTTTTTTATTCATGAGTACTGTTG
Organism: Chitinophagaceae bacterium; assembly: GCA_035526625.1. Classification (GTDB taxonomy): domain Bacteria; phylum Bacteroidota; class Bacteroidia; order Chitinophagales; family Chitinophagaceae; genus JJ008. The sequence continues at coordinate 8,467 of DATLCB010000206.1, read as the reverse complement.
CTTTAGCGCAACCGTCTTTAAAACTCTATGGCTATTCCCAGGTAACCACACCGGGAACTATCCGGGTGGATATTCCTGAGGAAGGAGGTGAAAAGACAAAAGCTCCTCTTTTCTTTACCAACTATTACATCTTTATATCGACGTCTTCCTCCACTACGATCCAACCAAAGGAAATATGGATAGATGGAAAATGGAGAAAGACCGCCAACCAGGAGACCGTCATTACCCCTTTCTTCTCGGCCGGACCTGAGAGGAAAATACTGGTTCCCTTTACAAAACTTAAAGTAACGCGATTGCATACCTGGGACACACCCGGTACAATAAAGCCATCAGCGACTTTAAAAAAGCTGATGAAGAACAATGAACTGATCGTTTCCTATCTCTGGAAACGCAAGACATATTATGCGACGCTTAAAAAACTCACGGTCCTTGAAAAGATCCATGCTCCTTAAGATCTTCCAGCCTATAAATTCCCAATATCAGGAATAGCGATTCCTATTGTATTCGTACTTTTCAGTCAAATTAACAGCATGGCTCTTCAACCCTGGCGAAAAGGAATTGTTATCCGCATCGAAGATCACACGCATAATACGAGGCGTTTTTGGGTGCAGGTGCCTGAAGTAGAGGATTTCGAATTCAAACCAGGCCAGTTCGTTACACTTGATCTTCCGATCCATGAAAAAATAAACAAAAGGGTACGCAGCTATTCCATCTCCAGCTGGCCCGATGGCAGCAATGTATTTGAGTTACTGATCGTATTGGCTGAGCATGGATTAGGTACACATTATCTTTTCAATGAGATAAATGTTGGAAGCGAGTTGAATTTCCGCGGAGCGCAGGGAGTATTTATCCTTCCCGAAAATAAAGACAGGGATATTTTCCTCATCTGTACCGGCACGGGCATAGCTCCATTCAGGAGCATGATCAATCATATTTTTCTTCACCAAACCCCCTTTAAAAAAATTCACATGGTATTCGGTTGCCGCTGGCAAAAAGATCTTCTCTATTATAAGGAGATGAAAGAGCTGGAAGTGAAGCTACCCAACTTTCATTATCATCCTACATTGAGCCGGGAAGAATGGGAAGGACGTCATGGATATGTCCATGCCATATATGAAGAGCTGTGCAAGGACAAACCAGACGCCCTCTTCTTTCTTTGTGGCTGGAAACAAATGGTGGACGAAGCCAAAAAAAGGATCCAGGAAATGGGCTATGATAGAAAATCTATTCACCAGGAATTGTATGGATAACTACCGACTCCGGACTTTTTGACTCCCGACTTTCTTTCCTATATTCGTCAAAACCTAATTCATGGGTGCTTCTTCACTCATTGTACTGATCATAGCTGCCATTGCCTTCTCCGGGATCGCTATCCTTATCTCCAAATTCGTGTTAAAAGCAACGACCAATAAACAAAAAGGCGAGCCTTATGAGTGTGGGATTCCAACTCAGGGAAAAACATGGGTGCAACTGAATGTGGGTTACTATCTTTTTGCATTGATCTTTTTAATATTTGACGTAGAGCTGGTGTTCTTATATCCATGGGCCGTTGTAGCGAAGAGTATGGGATGGATAGCCCTCATAGAAATTGTGATCTTCTTTTTCATTTTATTCATTGGCTTTTTGTATGCTCATAAAAAAGGGGCATTAAAATGGATGTGATCAGATGATAACTAATAACTGATAGACAATAGTTATATAATGACGGAGCAGCAAAATAAGGTGGAGAAATTTCCTGGTGAGATACAGCAGATTGCCGGTACTGAAGTGGTATTGAGCAAACTTAACGACCTTATCAACTGGGCAAGGGCCAATTCTTTATGGCCGCTCACTTTTGCCACTAGCTGCTGCGGTATTGAAATGATGGCCACTGCTTCCGCGCGGTATGATTTTTCCCGCTTCGGATTTGAAGTGGCCAGGGCCACACCACGGCAAGCAGATGTGATCATCATTGCCGGTACCATCGTCAATAAAATGGCGCCGGTCCTTAAAAGATTGTACGATCAGATGGCCGACCCCAAGTATGTAATTGCAATGGGGGCCTGCGCTATAAGCGGCGGCCCTTTTTTTTATAATACCTATTCTGTAGTAAAGGGCGCCGATCATATCATACCCGTTGATGTGTATGTAGCCGGTTGTCCACCGAGACCAGAAGCCCTGCTTCATGCATTGATCTCTTTACAGAAAAAAATAAAAAGCGGGCTGACAAGAGAACAAATCAGAGCAGCCAAAGAATAATTATGCTTGCTGAAGAACTGAAACTTAAAATAACTGAACTGCATCCTCCGACTGTCTTTGAAGAAGGCACGGACCCGATTGCTACCGGGTGGTTGACGATGAATGTTGAGCCAACAGCATGGTTGTCTTTTGCCGGCCAACTTCGAAACGATCCAGCTTTATCTTTCGATTACCTTTTTTGCCTTACATGTATCGACTGGAAGACACATCTGACAATGGTGTATCATTTATCTTCTACTTCTTTTCGACACAATATAGTAGTGAAAGCAAAAATGGACAGAAGCAATCCTGAAATTAAAACCGTATCTCATATTTGGCGCACAGCGGAATTTCATGAAAGAGAAGTGTATGAGATGTTTGGTGTGAACTTCCTTAACCATCCTGACCTACGGTTACTGATCCTGCCTGATGGATGGGAGGGGAAGAATCCTTTACGAAAAGATTTTGATGATCCGGTAAATATGATCAGGCTATAGATAAAAGATAAAAACTGACAGATAATAGTTCTTTCATTCGAGTAGTTTGATAAAATAACAAATATTCATAGCCGGAGTTAGGTAACAGCAATATATATCTGACCCTTAAAACACTTTTATCTATTCACTTTTAGTTTTTATCTGGATTTAAGATTTATGTTCAGGCAAACAGAAATAGTAAGCGATACTACACTGGCCTCCCCGGAGGATGGGACCATGGTCATCAACATCGGTCCGCAGCATCCTGCCACTCATGGTGTGTTGCATCTTGTCATTACATTGAATGGAGAGACCATTCAAAAAGTGGAACCGCATTTGGGATACATTCATCGATCTATCGAGAAAATGTGTGAGAGCCTTAGTTACCGGCAATTCATTTATGTGACCAGCCGGATGGATTATCTCTCAGCGCATATTAATAATCATGCCTGTGCATTATGTGTCGAGAAAGGTCTGCAGGTGGAAATTCCGCCAAGGGCACAGGTGATCCGTGTGCTGATGGATGAGCTGACAAGGATCGCTTCGCATGAACTCTGGTGGGGAGCCATGGCGATGGACCTTGGCGCTTTCACTCCCTTCTTTCATGCTTTCCGCGAGAGGGAAAGCATAAACGATATCATGGAAGAGACTTGTGGCGCACGGCTGACGATGAATTATATTGTTCCAGGCGGTGTGATGCATGATATCCATCCAGGTTTTCAGAAAAGAGTAAAGGATTTCATGCTATTATATAAAAGCAAAGTGCATGAATACGATGAAATGGTCACAGGCAATGTGATTTTTCAAAACAGGATGAAAAACGTTGGCTATTTATCCAGAGAAGATGCATTGTCTTACGGATGCACGGGGCCTGTTGGCAGAGGCAGCGGCTTAAATTGTGATATAAGAAAACTATATCCTTACGAGATATATGATAAACTGGAATTTGATGAAGTGATAGAGACCGGGGGTGATTCATTTGCCCGTTACCTGGTAAGAGTAAAAGAAATGAACCAGTCGATAAGGCTCATTGAACAATTGATAAATAATATCCCTGAAGGAGATTTCCTGGCAAAGACAAAAGCGGTATTGAAATTACCCAAAGGAGAATTCTATTCAAGGGTTGAAACGGCAAGAGGTGAACTGGGAGTATATATTGTAAGTGAAGGCGGTACCACTCCCTATCGTATCAAATTCCGCTCACCGGGTTTTTCCAATTTGTCTGTACTGGATCATATTGCGAAAGGGGGAAAGATCGGTGACCTGATCGCGATGATGGGAACGCTGGACCTGGTTATTCCGGACATCGATAGATAATGTTAATTCTAAATGCTAAAATTTAAATTCAAGAACCTCATTTAGCATATAACATCTAAAATCTAACATAGCTTGAATGTGGAGCTTTTCTAACATATCGGACAACATCCATGATTGGTTAAGCGCCAATTTAGATCCTACATGGACGACCATCGCGGAAATGGTGATCGCGGGCATTGCGGTCATCAGCCTTTTCGCCGTGCTGGGTCTTATACTGGTATTGATGGAAAGAAAAGTTTCGGCGTGGATGCAAATACGATTAGGTCCTAACCGGGTCGGACCAAAAGGAATGTTCCAATCCCTCGCCGACACGATAAAACTGATCGTAAAAGAAGGAATGACTCCAGATGGAGCAGATAAATTCTTATTCAACCTGGCGCCTTTTGTGGCCATGATCGTAGCGATGTTATTATTGGCCCCGATCGCTTTCGCAGCCAATTTTCAGTTATGGGACCTGAACATCGGGGTCCTCTATGTATCCGCTATCTCATCACTTTCCGTGATCGGTATATTAATGGCTGGTTGGGCAAGTAATAATAAATATTCCCTGCTCGGCGCTATGCGAAGCGGCGCACAGATCGTCAGCTATGAATTGTCGGCAGGTCTATCTGTATTGGCGATCGTGGTACTTACAGGTAGTTTACAAATGTCCGAGATCGTTCGTTCACAAGCTGATGGTTGGTGGATATTCAAAGGACATATTCCTGCTATTATAGCGTTTGTCACTTTTATTATTGCTGTTACAGCCGAAACGAACCGGGCTCCTTTTGATATGGCTGAGGCAGAATCTGAATTAACAGCAGGTTTTCATACTGAATACTCGGGTATGAAATTCGCATTGTTCTTCCTAGCTGAATATGTAAATGTGTTCATTGTTTGCGCAATAGGAGCTACTTTATTCCTTGGTGGCTGGATGCCTTTGCATATCGGCAATTGGGAAGGCTTCAATCATGCCATGGATTATGTTCCATCAAGTATTTGGTTCTTTGGAAAAACTTTTTTCCTGATATTTTTGATCATGTGGTTCCGGTGGACATTCCCAAGGCTGAGGATCGACCAATTATTGAATCTCGAGTGGAAATATTTATTACCCATCAGTATGATCAATTTATTATTAGTAACATTAATGGCCATCCTTGGCTGGCACTTTTAAGCTGATAGCTTTTATGCCTGTAAAAAAGTATATATCTGATATATGGGGTGCCGTAAGGTCGCTGCTAAAAGGTATGCGTCGAACCGGCTATTATTTCACGCATCACAAAGAGATCATTACAGAGCAGTACCCCGACAATAAAGAAACATTGAACCTGCCCGAACGCTTTAAAGGAGAAGTGGTGATGCCGCACGATGAGAAGAACGAACATCGTTGCACCGGTTGCCAGGCCTGTGAACTGGCCTGCCCCAACGGCACGATCAAAGTGATCTTCAAAAATGAGATCAATGCCGAAGGCAAAAAGAAGAAAGCGATCGATAAATTAGTATATCATTTGGAGCTATGCACCATGTGCAACCTGTGCATTGTGGCCTGTCCTTCTGATGCAATTAAAATGGCGCAGACATTTGAACATAGTGTGTTCGACAGGAATGACCTGATAAAAATATTGAATAACCCGGGCTCGAAGATCATGGATGGTGTGGAATAAAGTAAAAACTAAAAGTCAAAATATCGAACGGTATTGTTTTGAGCTTTATCTTTTGACTTGCTTATGAGTGGATCAACAGTCATATTCTATTTACTGGCTGCACTTACATTGGTATGTGGGGTGCTGTCTGTTTCTACACGACAGATATTCCGGGCAGCTATTTATCTGTTGTTTTCGCTGATAGGTATTGCCGGCATTTATTTCTGGCTGCAGTACGAATTCATTGCAGCCGTACAGATCGTTGTCTACGTCGGCGGCATCGTGGTGCTGATCATCTTCTCCATTTTTCTCACCCAGCAAGCCGGTGAAAAATTAGAAAGGCAAAAGGTGGGTAGAAAAATAATCGCAGCGGTGGCCGTGTTCTGTGCCTTTGCACTGACGATGATACAGGTGTGCCAGCATGAGTTCGATTATGATAAAGCACTCGTGGCACCTACCGTTAATAATATTGGAAAGGCAATGCTGAATGTGGACCAGAATGGCTATGCCCTGCCCTTTGAAGTAATATCCATATTGCTTTTAGCAGCTATGGTGGGATGTATAGTGATCGCTTTACGTACCTCCCCAAACCCCTCCGAAGGAGGAGCCTTAGGGTTTCCCAATAAAAAAAATATTTCCTCAAACTCCGAAAATAAGACTTAGCGTCTTTGCGTGAAAATGGAACCAGGATTATACCACATATTATTTGTCAGTGCCGCATTATTCTTCATCGGTGTATATGGTTTTCTTACCAGGAGAAACCTCATCACCATGTTGATGAGTATTGAACTCATACTGAACAGCGTGAACCTGAATTTCATTGCCTTTAATAAATACCTGTGGCCGGGGAGCCTTGATGGTTTGTTCTTTACCATCTTCATCATCGCCATTGCCGCAGCTGAAGCAGCTGTTGCGATCGCCATTATCATTAATTTATATCGCAGTCACAGATCGATCGACGTGGAGAACGCAGAAGAATTGAAATACTGAGATGCCGCATTATACTATCATAGCACTGATACCACTTCTGCCACTGGCTGGATTTGTGCTGATTGGCCTGTTCGGAAAAGAGATCGGCAAAGCGGCAGGGATCATTGGAACAACATTATTACTTGCTTCTGCTATCATTGCTATTTACACGGCGTACCTGTATTTTACCACAACAAATTCCGGTCCGCGGCTCGTGCCTTATAGTTATCCCTGGCTGAAGTTCTCGCCGGGCGTTTCCATCGATATGGGTCTGATGCTCGATCCCATTTCGATGATGATGATCGTAGTGGTAAGCTTTGTCTCCCTGATGGTACACATCTACAGCCTTGGATACATGAAAGGAGAGACAAGATTTGCCACCTATTATGCATATCTGGGTCTGTTTACCTTTTCTATGCTTGGCCTCGTACTATCATCCAATATTTTTCAGATCTATTTTTTCTGGGAACTGGTTGGCGTTTCATCGTTCCTGCTTATCGGCTACTATTATGACAAACCCAGCGCAGTAGCCGCATGCAAAAAAGCTTTTATCGTGACACGTTTTGCCGACCTGGGTTTTCTTATCGGTATTCTCATCTTATCACATTCATCCGGTACGCTTGATTTCAATACGATGATCGCCACGCTAACTTCACCGGAATCGGGCCAATTGAAAACCGCTGTGGCTTCGTCTTTCCTCGGTGTGTCTGCAATAACATGGGGTGCTGTATTGGTATTCATGGGCGGTGCGGGGAAAAGCGCCATGTTCCCATTGCATATATGGCTGCCTGATGCGATGGAAGGGCCTACTCCTGTATCAGCTTTGATACATGCAGCAACAATGGTGGTAGCAGGTGTGTTTTTAGTGGCAAGGCTATTTCCTATTTTCGCCATCACCGTCCCTGTTGTACTCGAGATCATCGGGTGGGTTGGGGCTATATCTGCTATTATCGCTGCGATCATTGCTTGTACACAAACTGATATCAAGAGAGTACTGGCTTATTCCACCATGTCGCAGATCGGGTTCATGATGTTTGCGCTCGGTGTATCAGGATATGGCGGCGAAGCAGGACTAGGCTATACAGCATCGATGTTCCATTTGTTCACCCATGCAATGTTCAAGGCCTTGTTATTCCTCGGCGCTGGCGCTGTTATTCATTATGTACACAGTAATGAAATGAAAGATATGGGCGGTCTCAGAAAATTCCTGCCCGTCACTCATATCACTTTCCTGGTCGCTTGCCTTGCTATTGCCGGTGTCCCGCCATTTGCCGGGTTCTTCAGTAAAGAAGAGATCTTATTGGCAGCTTATCATAGCAACCCAGTTATCTATTGGATCGCATTGATCACATCCGGACTTACGGCTTTCTATATGTTCCGTTTATATTTCAGCATTTTCTGGAACAAACCTCATCAAGCCCATGGTGAACATTATAGGGAAGGACCATTCTCCATGATGCTGCCATTGATCATACTGAGCATCGGAGCTGCACTGGCCGGTTTTATTCCCTTTGGTAAATATGTGAGCTCTGACGGGATACCGATAGAGTCTCATTTTCATTTACAGTTCTCTATTGCCCCGGTTGCTTTAGGCTTACTGGGGATCTTTACCGCCATGTGGTTGTACAGGAAGCAGAACAACAGGCCGGCGCAGCTGGCCGCTTCACTAAAACCCGTGTACAAAGCATCCTACAATAAGTTCTATATCGACGAGGTCTACCATTTTTTAACTAAGAAAATATTGTTCAACCTTATTGGTCGTCCTGCTGCCTGGTTCGACAGGAATGTGGTAGATGGGCTTGTGAATTTTACAGGCAATACAACTCAATTTATTGCAGAGAAGATCAAAAAGATACAATCGGGAAA
>DATLCB010000205.1:0-9797 GCA_035526625.1 Chitinophagaceae bacterium | reverse complement strand
AACAAGCTGTCACCTACGGCCTGTAACGAGTCGGAGAAGATGCGGACATGACGATAGGCTTCGAGATAACGGTTTGTGCTGTCCTTCTGGTTTACACTCACCACTTTTCTTCCTTTCACCGTGTCTTTCACCAAAGAATCCTTAGTGCCATGCAGGTCGGTGAGTCTCGCGGAGAATAAAGTGTCGGCGGTTATATAGATAGAATCATCTTCCTGCTTAATGATCATGAGCGGTTTGTTGGTCGCCAGGGTCTTCTCACTCTTCCTGTCCTGTAATATCAACCCTGCTATTACAGTGGTGCCTTGTACAGAATCGGTGACAACCGCATTGCCGATCAGTTGAACAATACTGTCGTTCGAAATAATGCGATTAGCAATATACCGTCTTGGTCCATCTATAATGATGGGTCGTTGGCCAAACTCTGCTTCACCCGTAGCCAGGTTATAATACCCTTCTTTTGTTTCGATCGTGCGTCCGCTGCTGTCTTTGATAAGCGTTCTGGCGATGAACCTTGTCATCTGTGTTTGCGTGTTATACAATAATGAATCGGTCCAGATGGTATAAGCCGGATCGACCAGCACGACATTATTCTTAAAATAAACATCGTGGAGATCTGCATAATAAAAACCTTCACGGCTGGTGAGGGTGGTTTTTTTATTCACCACTCTTCCGCCATGCAGGTAGGTCCCGATACTGGTGGTCATATCATATTCAAGATCGGGAGTGGTAAGCGTGCCTTTGCCATCGGTTAACCGAACACCCCCATCAAGGAAAGCAATGCGTTTATCCATCAGGTAGCGCATATGAGTGGAATAGACATGCGCCGTATCCGAATCATTGATATGCACGCTGCCCCATGCCTCGAATGTGCGGGTATTATTATTGATCACGCAACTGTCGCAATAGAATAAGGATGTGCCCTGCTTCAGTTTAACATTGCCGGCCAGTATCGTCAATTGCACAGAGTCGTTCAATTTCCGGAATTCCAGTTTCCTTACTCCAGGGAGGATCTCCACATTCAGTAAACTATCGGATGATGGACCGGGTGCTCTCGGGGGCGCTATCGGTTCCTGTGCATAAGATGGCAGGGCTATAATGTCCAGGCAGGCAGCCAGCAAAGCAGTGAATAATTTGCGGTATTGCATTAATCTACTTGGGAACAGTATCTTTTTTCAGGGGCGAAGTTAATGCCCCACCTTTGTCTTTTCTGCCAAAAATGGACAAATTAACGTAGCGTTTGGGATGGGTTCGGAGATCATCCAGTGTTATCTCCATACTTAAGACAGCATTTTGCAGATTATTGTACAGGGCCCTGTCGTTGATCAATGCGCCCAGTGTACCGTCCTTACTATCCATCTTAGCGATCACTGCTTTGAACTGGGTGATCGTTCCTTTTAATTCATCTATGATGGATTGAACATCCAGGTGTGCGAATTTAGCCGTTGCTTTTTTTGCATTGCTCAACGTAGTATCAATATCAGCCGTACTGCTTAGTAATTTAGTGGATAAAACCTCTGCATTGTTCAATGTTTTTGCAAGAGCGCCTGTCCGGTTATCCAGCATTCCATTCAGGCTATTAGCAGCCTGGTTGAGGCTGGCTAATGTTTGTGAAATATTATTCCGGTTCTGCGGACTTAAAAGATTATTGACATTATGCAGCACACTATCCAATGATTCGAGTGAACCTCTTACTTTAGTGAGGGTGGGAGTGAGCTGTGCTTTTACATCATCGAGTATCCCAATATCCACTCTGGTGGTCAATGTATCTCCTGGTTGCAGGAACTGCTTGCTTTGTCCTCTTTCGATCACGATATATGAAGCGCCAACAAGTGGTGACGATATAAGCGCTTTGGAATCCACCGGAATATTTACCTCCTGTGTCAGGTTGATCGTAGCAACAATACCCGACATATTCTTGTCTGTTACATCGATCGAATAGACGCTGCCGATAACATAGCCGTTTATCTTCACTTCATTCGACTTTGAAAGAGCGCCCAGGTCGTTGAAGATCGCATAGATCTTCTTGCTTTTGTTGAAAAGGTCTTTCCCCTTCAGGAAATTGAAGCCAAGAATTAGGATGGTGAGACCTGAGATTGTAAGGATTCCAACTTTTGTTTCGTTACTGATCTTCATTTGGTTGCATTTGTCCCGTGGGGCTTTCAGAGTGCCAAATTAACTAATTATATTTAAAGTGCATTTGTCCACGGATAACAGTACTTGTATTTTGGAATGGTTAAACCGGGATACGAGGCATCTGCAATATTCCCGAAGACGCTAATGATCCTCAATACCAGATTCCTCCTCGCCGGAATGACAAAGAGACGTTTATAAATAACAAAGGATGAACCAAAGTCCATCCTTTATCAAAGTTGTCGGAGGTAATTATTTAGCCCGCGCTTTTTTTTCATTATTCTCCACCATTTCCAGGAATTCTTTAGTAGCCGCCGGCGTATAGTTGGGTCTTACATAAGAATTATCTTTTCCGCCGTCTTTCCCTCCCTCTTCCTGCTTTTTCACCAGCCAGCTTACATAATTTTTGAGGGCTGCTATGATGCAGCGTGAGATCTCTGCCTGTCCCTCTTTGCTGTTCAGGTATGCTTCTTCTTCGGGATTACTGATAAAGCCGGTTTCGATCAATACACTGGGCATCGCTGTGGCCTGTAATACCCAAATACCCACACCTCTTTGTCTAACATCCCTGTCCACACGGCCTACTTTTACAAATTCGTCCTGTATCATACCGGCGAAGGTTGCGCTGCGTTTAAAGTATTGTTTGGTCTTGAGCAATGACATGGCAATGAACTCGGGTGAGTTGGGATCGAAACCGCTACCGTAGTTCTTCTCAAAATTTGCCTCTTCAAACATCTGTGCGTTCTCTCTCATGGCTAATTCCTTCTCATCATTTTTATGCGCACCCCAGATATAGGTCTCTGTTCCTTTGGCCTTGCTGGGTTCTGTCCAGTAACGGTATTGCGGAACATCCTTGGTTTTTTTCTTCTTGTTCTTTCCTTTTCCGGAATAGTATGTAACCTTTTTATAGCCGATGATCTCGGAACGCCGTTGACCCGGCGCCGAATTCACATGTATGCAAACAAAGAGGTCGCCTTTATTTTCATTGGCAATAGAAGCACGGCGGTGCAGGGCGGTGATCTTTTCAGTTGGACGGGTCTCCACGATCCTTATTTCGGGGAACTCCTTTGCAATATCTTTTATCAATACTTTGGATACATCGAGGCATATTTCGTCTTCCCAGGAAAAAGATCCTTTGGCTCCGTTGTGCCCGCCATTCTCCATTTTACCATGGCCCGCATCTACAATAATGGTTTTGATGACCGTTTGTTTTTTTAATGTTTCAGTGTCATCTTTAACAAAGGAAAAAATCGTAAGGCAAAGGGAGGTGGCAAGAAAGAACAGTAAGGTTCGTTTGATCATGCTTTTTTGTTTAAACAGGTTTTCAGATATCAGACGTTATTTTATGATAAGGATGGCCGCATCTTCCATACTTATTGCAAAGCAATCAGAATTTTAGCCCTCATTTCACAAATTGTTTGCGCTTCCTCACAGCATCCAGCAGCATAATGATTTACATTTGCTGACACCTGATGAAGCAACTGTACAAATTTAGGTCAATTTATATTTTTTACGGGCTACTAACTGCTGCGTTATTTTATGCACAAACGTGGAAAACTGCGGCAGCGGGTATGCAGGTCCCGGATTTTCGCAGTCCTTTAACAGATACAGTAAAGCCAGTTGTAAAACCCGACACTGCAAGAAAAGGTATTGCTTTCTTCAGTGATACAACAAAGCTACCGGGAAGGGACACATCAGGAATCACTACTAAAATTGATACTTTCTCTCTTAAGATATCCAAAGACTCATTGGATGCTCCCCTCAGATATGCTGCAGAAGATTCAGCAGTTGTCCTCATAAAAGCAAAAAAGATCCTGCTCTACGGGAAAACGAAGACAGAATACAAAGACATAACATTGACTGCGCCGAAGGTCGAGCTCGACCAGCAAACGCAGATCGTGACCGCTGTGAATGCAAAGGACAGTTTGGGAGTTGTAACAGAAACAGCTCACTTTAAAAGCGGCACCAATGAATTCACGAGCGATACGATCCGTTATAATTTCAAATCACAGATAGGGCTCACCGTTAATACCTATACACAGGAAGGAGAGTTTTTAGTGATCGGCGAGCTGGCAAAAAAAGTAAGTGATGATGTGACATTTGTAAAGAGAGCAAAGTTCACCACCTGCTTACTCGATGAACCGCACTTTGCTTTTGTTACACCCAAGATGAAAGTGATCAATAAAAAACTGGCAGTATCCGGGCCCGCGCATATTGAATTTGAAGGAGTGCCTGTTCCTATTTACCTGCCATTTGGTTTTTACCCCTTGAGCCAGGGCCGTCATTCAGGATTACTGCCACCGCGTTTTGCGGCAAACGAACAAATGGGTTTGGGACTGGAAGGTTTGGGCTATTATAAAGTGCTCAGCGATTATTGGGATATCAAGCTCTATGGTAATATCTATTCTTATGGCGGCTGGTCGGCTAACCTGAATCCTACGTATCGTAAACGTTATCGTTATTCCGGCGCATTCAATATAGCCATGCAGACCACGAAATATAATTTCAAGGGCGACCCTGATTTTCAGAAAACAAGAACATTCAATATTTCCTGGAACCATACTGTCGATGGCAAAGCAAGACCAGGTACGAGTTTCTCCGCAAATGTGAATGCAGGCTCCACTAAGTTTAACCAGTTCGTGACGAATGATCCGCGGCGCAATTTCCAGAATCAATTGTATTCGTCTATTTCTTATTCCAAGTCATGGCCCGGCAAACCTTACAACCTTACCTTAAGCGCCAACCATAACCAGAACAGCCAGAGCAGGCTGGTGAATGTGAGTTTGCCAGACGCTGGATTTTCTGTTAGCACATTGTATCCTTTCCAGGGTAAAAGTATAGCGGGTACACCCAAATGGTATGAGAAATTAGGTGTGGCGTATAATGGACAGTTCAGGAATCAATTCTCATTTTACGACAGCGCTTTTAATTTAAAGGACCTCATTGATACGCTGCAATGGGGAGCGCAACACTTTTTCCCGATCACATTGGCATTGCCCCCGATATTGGGAGGTGCTGTGATCGTATCGCCTGGTATTTCCTATTCGCAGGTGTGGATCGCACAAAAATTCAGGCGCAAGTGGAACCCGGCCAGGCAGAAATCTGATACCGTCATCACCAAAGGTTTGTTTACCGACCACCAGGTCACTTTCTCACTTGGATTCAATACGGCTATCTTCGGTACTTATCAATTCAAGAACTCCAGGATATACGCTATCCGGCATGTCATCCGGCCTTCTATCAGTTTTAATTACAAGCCTGATCTTTCCAAAAAACATTTTTATACCGATACGATATCACCGGGCTTTGCCTATCGTTTCTCAGAATTCCAGGGAGCTTTATATCCCGGCTTTGGTGAAGGAAGAACAGGAGGCATCTCTTTTGGCGTTGATAATAATCTTGAAATGAAATGGCGCTCACGAAAGGACAGCGGCGAAAACCCTATCAAAAAAATTAAACTGATCGATGGTTTTGGTTTCAGCAGCGGTTACAATTTCCTGCGTGATTCGATGAAACTCGACCTGATCAGCATTTATTTCCGTACGACCTTATTTGAAAAGATCAGTATCACCGCTAACACTACGCTGGACCCTTACCAGTATAATAAATACGGTGTTGATGTAGATAAATTCGTGTGGGATGATGGTAAATTCAAACTCGGGAGGCTCACTTATGGAAGTGTTTCACTGAGCACCAGTTTTAAAAGCAAACCGAAGGACCCAAGGAAAGAAGAGCTGCGAAAGAAACAATCGCGGGAATTGCTCAACGATCCCAACCTGATCGCCGACCAGCAGCAATTGCTGAACTATATGCAGCAAAACCCGTCAGAGTTCGTTGACTTCAATATTCCCTGGCAGTTCAATCTCAGCTACTCGCTATCTTTTATGAACCGGTTGAAAGATGACCTGAGCGGCTTCGCCAAAGATTTTACTTCCAATGCCAGTTTTAGCGGAAGCTTCAACCTTTCACCGAAATGGAATTTTACCACGAATGGTTATTATGATTTTGATACGAAGAAATTACAAATGCTACAATTGGGGATCTCGAGGGATATGCATTGCTGGCAAATGTCGATCGATGTGACACCGGTCGGTCTTTTCAGGATGTTCAGTTTCTCGATAAGCCCGAAAGCATCGGTGCTGCAGGACCTGCGCATTAATCGTACACGTTCTTTCCCGAATTTTTAAATCTTCACCGCAGAGAATAGGAGAGCGCTGAGATAACGCAGAGATCTCTGCGAACCTCCCTGGTCTCATGTTCTCTGCGGTGAATAACTAAATTGGATATAGTGAGCTTTCATTACCTCAAAAACTTCGTTTTTTAATGCTTCCGAAGTCTTCCCTTTTGCTTCAATCGGAGAAAGAAAATGCATTTCCAGCTTCGATGGCCAGAACCAGAATGTTTTATTAGTGGGCAATACTTTCTTCGTGTTGAAGATCACCGCAGGGATAATAGCTGTTCCTGTTTCTGTCGCCAAACGAAAAGCGCCATCATGGAATTTCTTTAGTGGTTCATTCGACCGGTTGCGGGTGCCCTCAGGATAAACCGACATATGCATTCCATTCCGGAGCACTGCTTTCATTTTTTCATAGCTTCTGCGGCGGCTGGTATCGTCTTTCCGGTTGACGAGTACCGCTCCCTTCATATAATAAAAACCAAATAGCGGGACTTTTGTAAAAGTGGATTTAGCGATCGTCTTATTCGCTCCGGGAATATAAGGGCAGGAGAGCGGCACATCCATCATTGAATTATGATTGCAGGTAACGATATATACTTCTCCTTTTCTAAAATGTTCTCTTCCTTTTACTTTAAGCGGGCAGCCCACGAGGCGGAGCCATACATTCATCCAGAGTCTTGCGATGCCAATAAAGATCGCCTGGCCTTTTGGTTCAGGTAACAACCAGCAAAGCATTGAAGGAATAAATACAATAAGAAAAGTGATGATAAAAACTATCATCGCCCAGATCGCCAGTATTCTTGCAAGGATGTTTTTAACCATATAGAGATACAACAATAGGGAATATTCAGCTTGAGTACAATTTATTTCCCGCTGATTCCGCAGATGGATCAGCTCGAATCAGCGGGAAACATTTCTATACAATGTCCAGTCTATAGGATCAATACCTTTTGAAACAAGGTACTCATTGGTCTTTGAAAAATGGCGGCAGCCAAAGAAACCTGCATGCGCCGATAAGGGCGAAGGATGTGTTGCCCGTAATATCAAATGCCTGCCCTGGTCGATCAACACACTTTTTTCCTGCGCAAATTTTCCCCATAACAGGAACACCACGTTCTTTTTTACATCGGATATTTTTTTTATCACCGTATCGGTGAATTTCGCCCAACCTATTTTGGAATGACTCATCGGTTCAGCCGCACGGACGGTTAATGATGCATTTAACAAGAACACTCCTTGTTCCGCCCAGCGGGTAAGGTTGCCATGACTTGGTATGCGGAACCCGATATCCACGTGCAGTTCTTTATAAATATTGACAAGTGAAGGGGGTGGTGGCACACCATGCTGTACGGAAAAACAAAGTCCATGTGCCTGGCCCGGGCCATGATAAGGGTCCTGCCCGAGTATCACTACTTTTACTTTATTGACGGGGGTTGTATTAAAAGCATTGAATATTTGCGGGCCGGGAGGATAAATGATCTTGCCCTGCGACTTCTCTGTTTTTATATGGTGCGTGATCTGTTCGAAATAGGGTTGTTTGAATTCTTCTTTCAACACCTGTTTCCAGCTATCTTCTATTTTTACGTTCATGAAACGGTTGGGATTGGAGGTTAGAAATTTGAAGTTAAGTAAAATGAAAAGGAACACAGATCGCTGGTATAGGTTGCGATCTGCGATGATCTGATATTTATCCGCATTATTCTACCCGTTCATAAGGCCTTTTGGAAAACAATAAATACATGGAGTAGCATGGTATGCGGAAATTATATCCACACGGGTGCAGCAAGATAAATCATTGAACCAGATCAGGTTTTCCATCTTTTTTACCGCTATCCATATCGCATATCCCGGTATAGAAATTTGGTAATCTTTTTGTAGTAATATAAAATTTAAAAGCAAAGTATGAGCGCTAAGATCAATTGGAAAAGGGAGAACGTCGATATTTTTTGGGGAGAAATTGCTCCCTGCGATCATGTAGTCCAGATCTATGAGAATGATACGGTTTTTCTTGACGCACTCGCAGGTTTTATTGGTGGGGGTATAAAAGGAAATGAGTGTGTGATTGTAATAGCAACAGATGAGCACCTGGAATCTTTACATGAAAGGCTTGCCGGGTACGGGATCGGTGTCAATACGCTTATAGATGATGACAGGTATATTCCTTTGAACGCAGAAGAAACGCTTGAAAAATTCATGGTCAATGGTTGGCCGGACGAAGAACTTTTCAATAAGACTGTATCTGCTGTTATCAACCGTGGTATATGTAAAGGACGCCGGATCCGTGCGTTTGGAGAAATGGTTGCCATTTTATGGGCACAGGGACATAACGGTGCAACGGTTCACCTGGAACACCTTTGGAATAAATTTTCCGCGAAACATAGATTCTCTCTTTTCTGTGCTTACCCCAAAAGCGGCTTTACTCAAAATATAAATGAATCGATCAGCAATATTTGTGGTTGTCACACAAAAATGATCGATGGAAATCAAAAGCAACTTTCGGAAGTGATGTACTCGGAGATTCTGCAGAAAGTAAGTTAAACCCAAGCGGGTAGTGGTTCAAATGAAAAAACCCTTCATTGCTGAAGGGTTCATGTGACCCGGATTGGATTCAAACCAATGACCCCAAACTTAGAAGGTTTGTGCTCTATTCAGCTGAGCTACCGGGCCTTTTAAGAAGTGGCAAAGATAGCCGAAAATGGGATTGAGGGAAAGTAAAAAGCCAGAAGATGATTTCAATACAAGTCAAGCAAAGACGCCAGGAAAAATAAGACGCAAAGAACTGGGTTATCCACTTGAAACCTTCACCCCTGCGTCTTTGCGTGCAGTATTTTTTGATCTCAGAACAATACATGAGGTTTGTGCTTCAGGAGTCGCCCACACTTTTATCTATTATCTTTTCTCTTTTATCTATCATCATTTATCTCCCGGAAACCGCAGCCCCTCCAAAAAGATCTCCGTCTTCTTCTCCGGCAATTCTTTCGCACCATGTACATGCATCACCACGATGAACTGGCCATTAGTCCAGGCTTTTATTTTCCACTTATTATTATCTGCATCTTCCCAGGTATCGTATATGCCACGGGTGTTCTCGTTCTTTTTCAACTTATGGTCTTTGTTGTAACCCTTTGCTTTTACGATACCAAAGTCGAGTTTTAAAAAATCTAGGATACTGATCATGCTGTCTTGTGCCGCATTGAGATCGGGTATGAGTGTTTTTAATTTCACGCAGTAGATACCCCAGGTCACGCCGTTCTTTACACAGTCATCCGCATACACAGTAGAGCCATCACCGAGATCATATGCATCAAAGCGACCGGGAAAACAATAGACCTGTACGGTGCAGCCGGTGGTGCTGATGGCAACCTTGGCAGGAACCTGTGCATAAGATGAATAAAAGGATAGCAGGAGAAAGGGTAGGAGGACACGGCGCATCAGGAAACTTTTTGTAAAGATAGAACGAGGTGCGTATTAGTTGCAATAGGAGTTTCCA
>DATLCB010000204.1:0-5006 GCA_035526625.1 Chitinophagaceae bacterium | reverse complement strand
TATAGCCTCTTTCCCGTTAGGAGAAAGAGGTTTTATTTTTTTTTAACGACCTCTTATGCAGCCTATATAATTTTTCTAACGACTTTACGTTGGATTATTTGCTATGACAAATTTGCTGATATATGTTTTGGGTCTTTTCGTGTTACAACCAACTGCCACACAGGCACAGGACCCTGGTGAAGAGTTGCTTAAATGGAGCAGCACCCGTAAATTGACCTGGTCCGATTATAAAGCAGCACCAAACCCTAATAGTGATGCTGCCGCTTCTACCACTTCTTACCTCGGTATTTCCTATAATATCAGCAGCCGGGATTTCAGCTATAAGATCGATTCGAAATTCTCAAAGACCCGATCCTGGGGTCTCCATAAAACAGCTTACATCCTCAGCCATGAGCAAGGGCATTTTGATATCGCAGAGGTCTTCGCCCGCAAGCTGCATAAAAAAATGAGCGAGTACCGTTTTGACAGGAAGAATTATGAAAAGGACCTGAGAAAGATATACCAGGAGATCCTCGACGAGAAAGAAGCAACGCAGAACGATTACGATAAGCAGACCAATCACAGCATCAATAAAGAAAAACAGGCGGAATGGTTAGTGAAGATCGCCAATATGCTGGAGGAGTATAAGTTTTTTGCTAATTACTAGAACAGGCCGTACAGTTCTGCATCCACTTTACGGATGATCTCACCGAAGTCCTCTTCTTTTTCACCAAACTTGTTCTTGTCAACATCAATGACCAATAGTTTGCCTTCTTTATACTCCGCGATCCATTTACTGTAGTATTCATTGAGTTTTTTCAGGTAATCAAGCCTGATATTCTCTTCATATTCCCTCCCTCTTTTCTGTATTTGTCCTACCAGCGTAGGAACCGAGGCCTGTAAATAGATCAGCAGGTCCGGTGGTTGTACCAGTGTCTTTAATGTCTGGAAGAAAATAAAATAATTATCAAAATCCCTCTTACTCATCAGGCCCATATCATGCAGGTTGGGAGCAAAAATGTTAGCATCCTCGTAGATGGTCCTGTCCTGTATTACCGTTTCACTTCCTTTCTGGATATCCACCAACTGGCGAAGACGGCTATTGAGGAAGTATATCTGCAGGTTAAAGCTCCAGCGGGGCATATCTTCATAAAAATCCATCAGGTATGGATTATGGTCAACATCTTCAAAGTTGGGGATCCACTTGTAATGCTTGCTCAGCATTTCTGTAAGGGTGGTCTTACCGGCACCGATATTCCCTGCTACTGCAATATGTTTTGGTTTGAATTTCGCTTTTGCCATGCGCCTGTTCCGCCAGCCGGCGGAGAATTTTAATTTACAATTTCAAGCAGCGATAAAAGTATTGAATTCTGCTGTATCAAAAATTTTTTTGCTGCGCTTTAGGTCCAAAGGACTCCTCAGGAGAGTTAGAGGGTAAAATAGTTCAGACCTATCGCTTCCCGCACCAGTTCCATGGTTGCTTTGGCGCTCTTACAGGCTTTTTCTGCTCCTTTTTCCATTACTTCCTTCAAATATTTATGATCATTGAGGATATGGGCAGCTTTCTCCCGGATAGGAGTAATAAATCGTACCATATCCTCCGCCAGTTGTTTTTTCATATCACCATAACGAATGCTTGCATTGTTATAATCGCTTTCAAACTTATCTATGGTATCTGCGTGGCTCACCAGCTTCATAAGCAGGAAAATATTTTCTATATAGTCCGGTTTAGGTGTACCAGGTGCCGGTGGCCCGCTGTCTGTTTTTGCTTTCATCACTTTTTTGCGGATCAGTTCATCATCATCTGAAAGATATAGGGTGG
Source organism: Chitinophagaceae bacterium (assembly GCA_035526625.1). Taxonomy (GTDB): domain Bacteria; phylum Bacteroidota; class Bacteroidia; order Chitinophagales; family Chitinophagaceae; genus JJ008. The sequence continues at coordinate 3,205 of DATLCB010000204.1, read as the reverse complement.
CAAACTGGTTCTCACTCTTACTCATTTTACCTGCGCCATCGAGACTGGGAACTTTCACCAGTTCATCGCCATAATTAAAAGCATGTGGCTCAGGAAATACATTTCCGTACCGATGATTAAAACGATTGACAAAATTGCGGGCCATCTCGAGGTGTTGCTCCTGGTCCTTTCCCACGGGTACATAAGAAGCCCGGTGAAGAAGTATATCGGCGGTTTGCAATACGGGGTACGTAAGAAGGCCGGCATTGATATTATCGGGTTGTGATCTTGCCTTGTCCTTAAAAGTAGTGGTCTTTTCAAGTTCTCCTTTATACGCCAGCATATTCAGGTAGAGGTATAATTCGGCTGTATCATGAACATGACTCTGGCAATATAAAGCTGCTTTGTCGGGATCAAGACCACTGGCGATATTCTCGGCGAGTACCGTAAGTACGCTTTCCTTCAGCGCTTTTGTATCGGGGTGAGTCGTTAATGAATGCAGATCGGCAACCATGAAATAACATTCAAATTCATCCTGCATACGGACGTAGTTCCGGACCGCGCCAAAATAATTTCCCAGGTGCAAAAAACCCGTGGGCCGGATGCCGCTCATAACAATCCTTTTATTCTTATCCATGTGTGGGCGAAGATAAAAAGAGTTTGTGGTTTGTAGTTGGTAGTTTATAGTCACCTAAAAGAAAAGGAAACATCGTATATCACGACTAACTACAAACCACCAACTACAAACTATAAACTATATTTGTTTCATGGAAGTAACCGACGCTTTGCTGGACAAACTTGCCCATCTTTCCCGTCTTCATTTTAATGAAACAGAAAAGGCAGAGATAAAGAAAGACCTGCAGCAAATGATCGGGTTCGTAGAAAAGATCAATGAACTGGATCTTGACGGTGTGGAGCCCTTACTGCATATAAGTGAAGAAATAAATGTGCTGCGCGAAGATGAAGTGAAAGGTTCGATCAGCCGCTCAGCAGCGTTGAAAAATGCGCCGTTACATGATGAAGAATTCTTTAAAGTGCCGAAAGTGATAAGGAGGTGAATGGTCAATCGTGAATAGTCAATTTGCTTCGATCCCATTCACCACTCACCATTCACTTGTATTTAATACCGATTCTATAATGACTACAATCATTCATCTCGAGGATATCCAAAAAAGCTACTTTATGGGCAAGCAGGAGCTGCAGGTGCTCAAGGGTATCTCGCTGGATATTTTCAAAAATGAATATGTAGCGTTGATGGGTCCATCTGGTTCCGGGAAAAGCACTTTGATGAATATTATTGGTTGTCTTGATACTCCCAGTGGCGGGAAGTATGTGCTGAATAATAATGATGTAAGCGAGATGCAGGATAATTCCCTGGCAGAGATCCGTAATAAAGAGATCGGTTTCGTTTTCCAGCAATTCAATCTCCTGCCGAGGTTAACAGCCCTTGAAAATGTGGCGCTGCCACTCGTCTATGCCGGTATGGGAAGGAAACTTCGCAATGAAAAAGCACTGCATGTGCTGGATATGGTTGGACTGACAGACAGGAGTCATCATAAACCTAATGAACTAAGCGGTGGGCAATCACAAAGGGTGGCTATTGCAAGAGCGCTGGTCAATGATCCGTCGTTGATACTGGCCGACGAACCTACAGGCAACCTGGATACTAAGACCTCTTACGAGATCATGGAGATCTTCAATAATATTCATACGAATGGGAATACCATAGTGATCGTAACACATGAAGAAGATATTGCTAATCATGCCAGGAGAGTAGTGCGGCTAAGGGATGGCATTATTGAAAGCGATAAAAAGAATGAGGCAATGCTTCATAGATCATAGCTCATGTTACTCACAACTGAAGATTTTTACATTGTTGAAGAAATTATGAACTTCACTCCCAGCCATGAACTTTGAACTATGAACTAAGAACTAAGAACTATGCCTTTAAAAATATATACTAAAACAGGCGACAAGGGAACTACATCGCTGATCGGTGGTACCAAAGTTTCCAAAGCGCATATCCGCATCGAGACCTATGGAACGGTGGATGAATTGAATTCCTGGATCGGGATGGTAAGCGACCAGTTGACCCACAAGCATTCCAGGAAACTGTTGAAAGAGATCCAGGACCGCTTGTTCACCATTGGATCGTCGTTGGCTTGTGACCCTGAGAAAGAAACAAAGATGAAGATCCCTGACCTGGATGAAGCAGATATTGAACTCCTCGAAAACGAAATAGACCGGATGAATGAAAAGTTGCCGGAAATGAAGTCATTCATTCTTCCCGGTGGCCATCCCGTGGTATCTTCTGTCCATGTGGCCCGCTGTGTTTGCCGGAGAGCTGAAAGACTTTGCGTGGCTCTGCATGAACAAAATATGTTTGTTGAACCCCTTGTTGTTAAATACCTGAACCGGCTTAGTGATTACTTGTTTGTCCTTTCACGGTATATAGGTTACCGGTTAAAAGTGAAGGAGATTCCCTGGAAACCGAGAGTGTAATTCGACAATTGAACAATTTGGCAATTCGGCAATTCGGCAATTCGACAATTAAACCTACCTGCTATTGAATGAGGAAGGCCAAAAAAGGTTCGTAGAAAAAACAGGAAGGCTTTAAAGAGCTTATAAAAATCAGGATATTGTAGTTACTAAAACTGAATTGGTAATAGGTTATTTGTGCAAGAAAATTTCAACTTAGACACTACCTGCCGTTGTCGAATTGCCGAATTGTCAAATTGTTTAATTATACAATTTTCCCATCCTTCATATGGAGAACTCGATCACTCAACTGGGAAAGTTCTTCGTTGTGCGTTACTATAAGAAAGGTCTGATGGAATTTATCCCTAAGATCAAAAAATAGCTGGTGCAGTTCTTTAGCGTTGGCAGTATCAAGGTTACCGCTGGGTTCGTCCGCGAAAACAATATCGGGTTGGTTGATCAATGCCCGGGCCACTGCTACCCGTTGTTGCTCCCCTCCGGACAATTGATTAGGCTTATTATCCATACGATGAGAAAGACCCAGCATGTCAAGAAGTTTTCCAGCTTCCGCTTTCACCTCTGCTTTTTTCCGGCCACCCAGCCAGCCGGGTATACAAATATTTTCCATGGCCGTAAATTCTGGTAACAGGTGATGGAACTGGAAAACAAAACCTATATGTTTATTCCGGAAAGATGCCAGTTTTTTCCCTGAAATGGCGCTAAGATTCGTGTTGTTCATATTCACATC
>DATLCB010000203.1:0-4773 GCA_035526625.1 Chitinophagaceae bacterium | reverse complement strand
AATGTGAATTTTTTTATCACCCTGTTCCTGTCGATCTTATCACCAAACACGCCGCTTTTCACATTCAGTTTTGTTTCCACTATTTTGCCATTCTCCAGGTTATAGGTGCTTGCTTTCAGGTCGCTTAACCTCTCTTCGAGGTCGCCATTCTTATACAGGGGTATCTCTATGGTTCCAATACCATACCCGCTATTCTTAAGAACATGTATCCGCCGGTGATGTTTGAATTCGAGTGAAACACTGGATTTGTCATTACCTTTTACCTGGGTAGAGCCAATATCCGAGAGCACGATAGCCGCGGCGCTTGTATCGATCGGATATGTTTTACTGGCAAAATTGCTCTCACTGATCTTACCGAATTTTATAGAAGGCACATCCTGGGAAAAACTCAGCGCTGAACTCAAAAGGAACAACGTAAGAAATGATGAACGCATACAAAAGTTTTAGAGGTGGAGCAAAATAAATATTTCTGATCAAAAGCCTTTAGGAGTATCTGTTTCATTCTTTACCAGTACTACTTTGGCCCTGTCTGCTTTATAAATGGTTTCGTAGAATTTTACCAGTTCAGGATAATCTGAAGCGGGAAAACGGCCGCTGTAATGTTCCATCATGCGGTAATAATACAGTTTGTTGCCAGTGAGTTTAACACTGCTGCTGTATTTACCGAACTTGGTTGAGACCGCCACATCCCTGGGCATGGCTTCCGAAGTATATCCTGCGGGAAGATCGATCTCTACGGTATCCACATCTTTATACTCAAACCCGAGATCGATATCGAATTTCCTTTCTGTGTCCACTGCCAGTTTACGATTATGCCTTGTCATGATATTCGGAATGATGAATAACCTCTTACCGGTGATCGTCGCATAATTGCTGACCAATACCGTTAGCTTTTCTTCGATACCAGGTAATGAAGCTTTATTTTCTTTGTAACTGAAATCGCTGATGTCGTAAGTGGCAAAGTCAAGATGCTCCTGCAAAACCTCTTTAACTTTATCTTTTGAAAGGTTATGGATGAGAGCGTGGTACCTGTCCTGCTGCAAACCGGTATAATAGGTAGTCGCTTTTAAAAGCAGTGCCGCATCAGGTTCGAGACTGGCTTTCAGATTGCGTATCTCCAGGTTGTCCTTTAAACCATACTTGGGTGTGCGTACGAGCTTGCCTCCTTCTTCGGTGACCAATAAAGCAAAGCGGTCACAGGTAAAATCACTTAGATAGCCCGCCGGTAAAGTTTGGCTGGTACACTCCAGCCATATGCTATCCTTTTCCTGTGGTACGCATAAAATAATATGATTGAACTGCAATGTCGAAAAATCAGGCATGAAAAAAGTTTCACCGCGGCCCGCCTTGATCTTCGTGTAATAACTTTTGATACCCGCCTCCTTTAGCAGGGAATACATATAATTACTCAAGGCCTTACAATCACCATACGAATTCTTTGCCACATAGGCTGCCTCAAAGGGTTGCCAGCCACCGATACCTAATTGTATGCTGATATAACGGGTATTCTTCTGCATGAACTCATATAATATCCTGACCTTTTCTCGTGTATCATTTACGGCATCTGCCAGGCTGTGCACCTGCTGCCTGATGTTCGCAGGCAACTGGTCCCTCCCTGTATTAAGTTGCAATTGAAATAAGCCAATATCCTTCCAGCTAGAAAAAGATCCTTTATATCCATCGATCTCGAATTGCTCAGGACTAAGGAAAACACAGGTGGTAAGGTAGGGTAGATCCGGAGAAGCATATTCATTCTCGAAGGCAGGCAGATCGGCAACGGTCCATTTCAGGATCTTAACTTCTTTCTCGGTGGTGATCGAAGGGCCACGATCACCATAGTTGAATGATTTGTAGTTGATGACCAACCACGTCGGGGCCCTTACCAGCAATTCAGCTTTTTCCACGGCGTATTTATAAGCAGGCTGGGGGAGCCAATCAGGACTGTAAAAGGTATTATTAAATTCCGTTACGATCTCATACTCCACCGTATAAGGATAGACCTTATAATAAAAATCATGGATCTTCACACGGGTATCTTCCATAAGACTAATGGCGCTTACGGCACTGAAATCTTTGATGTCCTTATTTTTTACTGACTTTAGTTCCCTGCCCTTTTCATCAAATAATTTTCCCTCGATCGAACGGATGGAATGAAACTTATCATAATCTTTTTGCAAGGATGCATACTTCTCTCCCGCTTCATTCAATATGGTAATAGCATATTTTTCATACAGCCTGGCTTTGGTAAGGGATATTATCTCGTATTCGCTGAAACTTACCCGCTTTACCACATTGGCATTTTTCAACAAATTCTGGCGAATGCCGGATACCGCATACTCCCCACCGCCACCCCGGGCGAAGAGGGAAGGAAAGAAGACAATTATAAATATGATCAAAAGCTTAGACATACTCAACTCTTCTTTTTAAATACGATCTGTTCGGCCTGCTTTTTCACAATAAGATTGAAGAATTCCCGCAGCATTTCATATTCTTCGGGTATAAAATAAGCTCTCGAGAGCTTTACCCTCGAGCGGAAAGAAATATTATTCCCCGATTGTGATACCCTGTATTCAAACATGCCATGGTTCTCTTCATTAAGTTTTACCACCATCGATTTAGGCAACTCATCCACTACATATCCTTTGGGCACTTCCATTTGCAGGTTATAGGTCTCGTCCATGGCATACGGCATTTCCACCGGGTAGAATCGTTCTGCCGATTTAAAGGGGTTCTCTTTATAGCCTTCGCCAAACATGGGATTGAAATAAATGATATCTTCTTTCTCGGCCTTCAGGTCAAAATCATAATGGATACCCAATACATCATCGTATCTGGTCAGTGAATCAATGCCGAAATTGCTGGTAACGATCTCGGTCCCGAAATCTTTTTCAATATCTTTTTGCAATTGCTCTTTCCCTTTTTCTTTTATCTTTTCCCTTAACCCCAGTGATTCATAATACCCGGGTGTCTGGTTCATACTACCCACCAGGTTTCCCTTTTCATCATTCACCATGAAGATGGTGCTGTATTTTACTTCAGTGAGTGAATCAGCGCTCAGGAGAAGTACTTCCGCCACATCATTTATGGCCCTTGCTTCATCGTTATAGCATTGTAAGGGAAGGTGGCCAAAGCCGAGAAGAGGATGCGATGCATCGAGATAAACCGGGTTACCATCGATGAACGCTCTTGTGATCACATAATTATATTGCTGTAACAGCGGGTAAACAGAATAAACAAAACCATTAGAACGGGTGCTGAGCAAAACGGGATAAGCATGGATACCTCCATCTAAAAGCATGGCCGTAAGCAGGAGGTTAATTTCCGCAACATTTCCTTTTTTGGTTTTGATCAGGTTCTTTAATGACTGATCCATGGTTCGCCGGTCGTGATCGATACAGGTGTAATTGTCCCTCACATACGCATAGATCTTCTGCGCCAGTTCCATCTTGTTCGTGGATATTTCTTTTAATGGCGCCGTTATTTCTTCCACCCAGGGATCATCTGCCTTCACGTGCTGACCGAAAAATTCTGCCTTCATCATATCCTCCGCCACTTTCTTCCAGCTTTCAATAAGCTGTCGTGCCATAAGGGGTGCCCTGTATTCTGATAACTGGAACTCTATCTTGGCAATGTGATTATCCAGCGAGGAGGTAAATCCTTCTTCCTTCAGGGGATTTACATTCTTCATCACCCAATGATAGTCGGTCACATTTGAACTTAACACATACCGCTCCATCGCTCCCGGGTTATTATTGTCTATCACCTGGAAGGTCTCATACCTTGTTTTACTTTGGTCAATATCATATTTCTTGTAACCTTGGGTAAGAAAAACATAACCCAGGAATTCAGGCAAAGAAAGATTGTATTCACTCCAGAGCCGTGGATAGGTTCCCTGGTATTCCCATGGCCGGAGGTGATTAAGAAAATCAGAGATGATCGTATATTCATACTCAATGATGGAACCTTCTTTTACATTGGGCAAGGTAAATTTCCTGGTGCCCCGGTTCTTATCGATCTTATCCCTGAATACACCTGTTTTTGTATCAAGTTTTGTCTCAACGATCTTACCATTCTCCAAGTTGTAGGTCACTGCACGCACTTTATCTAATTTTTCTTCATCATCATCTTTTGAATAGACGGGGATGGTCACGTTGGATAGATCGTATCCGTTCTTATTCAGAATATGAACACGGCGGTGACGTTTGTAAACAAGGGAGAACCACCCTTTACTATTCCCTTCAATTTTACTGGAGCCAATATCGCAGAGAATGACAGCACTGGCGCTGCTGTCTATGCGGTAAACTGTATTGCTGAAATCCTTCGCGGAAACATCACCGAATTTTACTTTACTATAATCCTGGGCTGATCCAATGATACCGGCGAAGGAAAATAATAAAAGCAGTACCGCTCTCATACTAGTGTTTTGGTAAAAAAATGAAGTTCTTACCAATTTTACATAAAAAAGGGCAAACTTGCCAGGTAAAAACCACGTTATCCGTATACTTGAATCACAATAGTTCAGGGTGAATAAGTTGCAGGAACATACCGCTTTCATTAAGAAGACAGCTTTATCGCTTTCGTTTGACTATTGTGGCATTGCCAAAGCTGTTCAGTTGGATGATGATGCCCGGCGATTAGAGACCTGGTTGCGGAAAGGCATGCACGGCAGCATGCAATACATGGAAAAATATTTTGATCTCAGGATCGATCCCGGAAAACTCGTCCCGGGCGCCAGGTCGGTTATTACGCTCTTGAAGAATTATTTTCCGAAGG
>DATLCB010000202.1:0-11938 GCA_035526625.1 Chitinophagaceae bacterium | reverse complement strand
ATGATTGCATTAACTCAAAACTATTTTGCATACCCAGGTTTGAACCATCCGTTTTTAAGACGACGGGTTTGATCCCTTTTATTAATTGACCCTGTTTGCCCGCATTTTCGATCCTCACTAATTCTTCTTTGTCCACTTCTCCGCTATGACAAGCATCGATCAGTAAAAGTTTTTTCCTGGCTGGTATATTATCCAGCAGATCTTCCAATTCATCGTAAGGCATTCCGTTTTGTTCGGGGTTATTGAAATTAGTGGCGTAGGTGCTGAGGTAATAATCAAAATCCTTATTGAGTAACCCATGACCCGAATAAGAAATGATCACTTTATCATTTTCGGTAGTTTGCAATAATCTTCTTTTTAATGCCTTTATATTACCAATGGTGACCTGCTCATCGAATAAGGTATCAATAACGATCTTGTTCCTGTATTTAACCTTGAATGCAGCGGCGAGGTCCCGGATATCTTTGCTGCTGTATTGCAGATCCTGTTTGGCATCCTGGAATTTATCTATCCCTATTCCGATAAAATAAACGGTTTCGGCCGGTTTTACCACGGGTGAATAATTGACCAACAAAGGCATGCGGTAGCTTTCAATACCTGCATCGTTGGTCACAGAAGTGTATAACTCATTCTTACCCGATGAGAGAGGGATCGTGAGGGTCGTATCAAAGCTCTTTGAATTTTTTTGACGGATGCTGATACCCTGTCGTCCATATTGCGGCACTTCATTCACCCAAATATTGAAATGAGCCAGGCTATACAGCGGGTCGGAAGCGTGAATCCTGAGCGTAAGCAAACCATTTTCCTGTTCATAACCAATTTTTTCACTATTTACAAAAGCTGACCGGGGAGGTTTGTATCCATCTTTAAGTGTGATCGTATTGATACCGGATCTTTTGATCCTTTTGTCATATGCTTTCTTATATGCTTTGATCAAAAGCGAATCCTTGCCCTGCATGGCGGCCAGCAGCAGATCAGGGCGGTTCAACCGTATATCGAATTGCTCAAAGGAAAGGTATTGGTCGTTTAGCCTGAACAATAAAGTTTGCAAAGCGTTTTTGGAGGCTGCGTAATAAGGCTGGTCTGCAAGCTGAATAAAATAATCCTGTTCATTAATTGCCAATGCTTCCGCCCGGAAGCGGTGGGCCAGCAGATCATAAAACCGGAGCTGTACATTGTTTACGATCAGCAACCATTTCCCATCAGGCGATATTTTAAATCCATTGCCCGGAAATTCTTTTACTAAATGAAACCCGGTTCTTTCATTGCTCAATATGGATATCTTGTTATCCGCTGTGGCTATAACAAACTGGTCCGTACCCGGAAGAAAAGCACCATTTTTAGCGAGGGTATTATTTGTAAGAATAGTATCTGCCACAGAAAGGTCATTCATATGACTGACTACGACATATCTATTTATATATGTCCTGAATAACAACCATTTTCCATCCGGACTGAAATGATCAAAATCACTTTGCCAGAGGTTCTGATAATAATATCCTCCGAGGTAGGTAACGCCATATTCAGTGTTTGACCTTTCACCGAACTCTTTTTCCTTTTTACCCGTCGCTGTTTCAAATATCCTGGCAGTTCCCTGTGCACCTAACACAAAAATTCTGCGTCCATCGGGACTGAACTGGCACCTTGTAATATCTTCTTCCCCCAGGTAGTCTTTGAATGTTCTGCCACTACTTAGCTCGATGACAGCTACTGCGCTTTTGCCAAAAATGTACCAGGCATACTTTCCATCCTTGCTCAAAGCTGCGCCGTCGATCATATAATTTTCCTTGCGGAAGAAAAGTTGTTTTCCTGATAATACATCCCGGACAGAAAAAGTTGAATCAGCAGTTGTAATAATGCTGCTGCCATCAGGGCTGAAAGAAGCTGTATGAATTCCGCCCTCGGACAATATTAGCAGGTTTTGACCCGAGCTTATCTCTTTGATCACGGCCTTGCCAGTTTCTGTAAGCAGTAATATCTTTTTCCCATCTTTGGAAAAACCTGCGTCCCTGATAACAGCATGTTCCGTAAAGGTCTTTACGATCTTACCTTTTGTAATATCCCAGATCTTTACAGTACTATCGTTGGATAATGTAAAAAGTTGTTTACCGCTGGGATCAAAGGCTGCTTGTACCAACGGATTGCTATGTCCTTTCAGTTCAGCCAGGATATCATTGATACGCAGGTTAAAAACCTTCGCTGATCTTTTACCAGTAATAGTAAGGTTCTTTCCATCAGGGCTGAAAGAAGCATTCCTTCCATCCAGTGTACGGATCAGTTTTCCTGTTACCATATCCCATAGCTGTGTTCCTGTTGATACCGTTACTACGAATTTGTTATCCGGACTGAACACAACATCATTTATATCAGCAGAAGGGCCATGTAGTGTAAGCAATAACCGTCCACTGCTTGTTTCCCAGATGTGGGTTACAGAATCATAAGGATCAGTTCCCCGGATAAATCCCCTGGCCCTGCTCAGGAATATATGTTTCCCATCGTTACTGAAATGTCCTTGCATATAGTCATTGATTCTTTCGTCAAAACGATGAAGGACGTTCCCGCTTTCAATATCCGTCACCATTAATTTATTCTCGTATTTAGAGAGGATATACCTGCTGTCCGGGCTGAATTCAATCGTCCCTGAAACCTGGATCTCTTTCATTGAACCACCACTGACCCGCCATAAACGAAGCCGGTTTGAATGCTGCGGATAAATGACAAGGTATTTGCCATCAGGACTGAATACCGCCCCATTAAAACTTTCAGCATTCTCCTCTTTATATACCAGGGATCTGCCCGCTGCTTTATATAGATAGAAAGAAGTATCCGTTTGCAATAAAACATATTTTCCATCAGGGCTGAGCCCTATTGATCTTTTGCCCAGGTAGTTTGAAGACTTTTCCTGGAATTTATATACTACACGGCCATTAGAAGCATCGATCAGTTCCGAATTTATTTCCGAAGAGGTCCATCCACGTTTCAATAAAAGATATTTCCCGTCTCCATTATATTCCATCCCTGCCAGGTTCGTATTACCGGCTTTAACTGCATAGATGAGTTTGGCAGAAGGCAATTCCCATTTTTTCAAATACCCATCCACGGTAAGTGCAACAAGGTAGCGGCGATCACTGCTTAATAGTGTCGTGTTACCGCTGTTGACAATATGTTCCGGAGTATGCAAAAGATCAGGAAATGTATGCATCAGTTTTCCCGAATAGGTATCCCATAACTTGGCCGTATTATCGTAGGCGCAGGTAAGGATGCATTTTCCTCCTGCTATGTATTCCGTGAGGTAAATATCTTCAGTGTGACCAACAGGAAGTATAAGCCCGGGTTTCTGGGCTTTTGAATGGTTTGCAGTAGTAAGAACAAAAAAGAAGTATAATATCGTTCTCCCTTTTATCTGCACAGGAAAAGTTTTAAGAAAGTTACTGCTATTCCACCGGGGTATTCATACCACCTGGTTGGTATTTTAGGACCTATAAGGTCCAGTCAACGGCGATCATTTCATTCCTGCTGGTTGGTTTTTGCAGCCCGTTGGTCAGTTGTTCTACTCTTTCTCCCACGATCTTTTTGAGTTCACTGATCTTCATTGCCGGGTTTTTATTCATCGCCTCCAACAGGCAATAAGTGAATACACCATTTTTCAGATCACCTCTTTCCAATGCAAACTGTGTCCCTGCGGCTGCTGAAATGATCGTCGCTCCTGTACTTTTACTTACATTGACAAATAAAGATTGCATCAATTCAAAACTGTTCCTGATCCCTAAATGAGTTTCATTGGATCTTAAAGCAACGGGTTTTGTACCTTTTGTAAGTTGTAATGACTGGCTTGCCGCATCGATCCTAACAAGTTCTTCCTTATCCACTTCACCGCTGTGACAGGCATCGATCAGCATCAGTTTTTTCCGGGCAGGTATACTGTCCAGCAAATTTTCCAATTCATCATAAGGCAACCCATTCTCTTCCGGTTTTTCAAAGTTCACGGAGTAAGTTGAGAGGTAATAATCGAAATCCTTGCTTAGTATACCATGCCCGCTATAAGCGACGATCACTTTATCATTCTCGTTTGTTTGAAGCAATTGCTGCTTTAGTGCCTTTACATTGGCCGGGGTTACCTTCTCATCGAACAGCGTATCAATCGTGATAGCATTTCCATACTTTAGTTTAAACCTGGCGGCAAGATCCCTGATATCCTTTACGCTATAATTCAGGTTGTAGTTGACATCTTTGAACTTTTCAATCCCGATACCAACGAACCGCACCGATTCTTTTTGTTTTACTGCCGGGCTATAGTTTACAAGCAGGGGCATCCGGTAGCTTTCTGTTCCGTTCACATTGGTGATACTTGTTTCGATCCGGTTCTCGCCTTGCGATAGTTCCACCAGGATAGTAGTATCGAAACTATTGGTGTTCCGGATAACGATACCCCGTTGGCCGAATACAGGAGACTCATTGACCCAAATATTGAATCGGTCGAGCCCGTAAGTTTTGTCGTTCCCCTTTAGATGAATCGATAGTGTCTCGTTCTTTTGCTCATAATCGATGCTTTCCCGGTTAGCAATATCAAAATCAGGTACAGCAAAACCGGCGCGGAACAATGTTGTATCGATCCCCAGTTTTTTGATCCGTTTATTCCAGGCATTGCGGTAACTTTTTATCAGGGAGGTATCGGAATTACCGATCGCTTCCTGCACTTTATCGGGTCTGTTGAATTTTACATCCAGTTGCTCGAAGGTGATGACCTTGAGGTCTTTTGTTACATAATGTAATCGTTTGGCTGCTCCGGGGGTGGATTGGTAATAGCCTGCAGGGGTGATCGAGATCATGTCCACGGAATCGATCATAAGAACTGTCGTAAGAAGTTTACCATTCAGGGGATTCCATAACCGGATCGTATTATCCCATGAAGCGGTCAAAACACGGTTACTTCCTGGATTGAATGCGAGATTCTCTACCCAGTTCTGGTGTCCTTTTAGTGTGCTTAGTAAAGTTCCCTTTTTGATATCCCAGATCCTTACGGTACTGTCAAAAGAAGCGGTAGCCAGCCATTTACTATCAGGACTGAATTGTATATCGGTAATGCTCCCAAGGTGTCCTTTGAATGTATTCAATAGTTTCGCACTTACGGGATCACGAAGTTCAATAACATCATTCATTTTTTCCACGGCTATATACTTGCCATCAGGACTAAGCGCACTTGTTGATGCATCAGTATTCAGCACTTTGACCTGTTTAAATGTCCTGGCATCCCAGAATTTTACATTTTTCCCGGAAGATGTAATGATATAGTTACCGTCCGGAGAATAGCGTGCAGCACTGAACATGTCCGGTCCATATTTTTCCTGCAGGGAAAATAAGGGTTTGCCGGATGCAGTTTCCCAAACCCGTGCCGTATGATTTCCGTAATTGATAATATGAGGTTCAAAAGACAGGATCATTTTTCCATCAGGGTGGAATTCCCCATAGCTGATATCCCTTTGTTCGCCTACATAGCTTTTCAATTCTTTACCGGTTTGAATGCTCCAAAGCCTCATCGTGCTGTCATAGCCATAGGTCAATATGGAACTCCCATCAGGACTAAATGAAGCCGATGCGGTACCTTCTGGTGTGTAGATAGAAATGATGTTCCTGCAATTGGCGAGATCAATGATCCGTGAGGGAGTTTCTCTTCCCGCTATAACGATTTTATCCCCGGAACTGTTAAACCTGGCAGTACTGATGAATTGGGTATATCCTTTTAACCATTGTGTGATCTTTTTTCGTGAAATGTCCCATATCAATGTTGTATAGTAGCCTTCAGGGAAAATGAGTATTTGCCCTGACTGGTGCGAAAAAGCTCCTGTACGACCTTCCATATCTAATTTGGTCTCGATTTGTCCATTAATCGAATTGAAGAAAAAAATGGTCTTATGACGGTTTGCAATGATCTGTTTACCATCCCTGGTAAACCGTGCATCATTAAAAAAAATTTGACCACTTTTATTAATGACAAGCTGTGTTGTTCCTGATCTTGTATCCCAGACCTTGATATCAGAACCATCAGTAGTGATGATGGCGCTTCCCGATTCATTAAAAGAAGCAGACTGGAGGGAGCCTGGATGCGCAACAATATTCTTTTTTTCTTCTCCTGTATGTGCATCCACCAGGCGAATGGTATAATCATCCTGGCATATGACCATGATCAGTTCCCCGTCCGGGCTGTAGGATACCATACCGATACCATAATATCCCCCTTTATCATAGCTTTTCAATTTCGGGTAATAGGAGAAAAGTTTTTTACCGGTCCTTGTAAATACATAGACCTGGTCATAATCATAACTCAGGATATTCTTTTCATCGGGGCTGAAGAATGCTGATTTTACTCCTCCCTTATGCTGATCAAATGAAAAGATCTTTTTGCCATCAGCTATATTCCAAAGGCAAACCGATTTGTCACTGGATGAAGTAAGTAATTGTTTGTTATCGGAACTGATCCTGCTAGCCGTGACATCATCAGTATGTTTAAAAAGGCGTACTTGTCTTGCGCTATTTGTTTCATAGATACGGGCCGTATTGTCAGATGAACAAGTAGAAATATATTTCCCGTCCTTACTGATGTCAACAGCAAGCACATTATCGGTATGACCGGTTAATGTGAATAATTCTTTCCCTGAAGCTCTATCCCAGATCTTAACAGTTTTATCCATGGATGTAGTCAGGATCAACTTATCATCTGTACTGAATTTCGAATCCATGATATACCCTGTATGCCCAACAGGCCATACCATCCTCGGTTGTTGCGATATGCACCTGGCAGTAAACAAAAGAAAAAAAGCAGCCAACAGGATGGGGGTATAGTTCATTGCCAAAAGATAAGAATAATCATTACCTGAGCAATACCGGCATGCAGGTATATTGACGTGGAAAAAACAGTAGCCGGAGGTTGGAAAAAGCAAGGATAGGGTGACCGCAAAATATATCTTTAAAAAATATTCCTCAAAATGTTAGTTTTTAATTACTAAATCATTTAGTTTCGCTGTGGCTAAAATATTTTAGCTTACAGTACGCAAACACATAATTTTAACGCATGGCAAAGAATGACAAAACCCCCGAAACAGTAAACAACTCTGAGAAATTCAAAGCGCTAAAGCTTACGATGGATAAGCTGGAAAAAGATTATGGTAAAGGAAGCGTGATGATGCTGGGCGACAAAGCAGAAACCCTTCAGGAAGTGATCTCTACCGGTTCCATTGGGTTGGACGTAGCCCTTGGCATTGGAGGTCTTCCACGCGGAAGAGTAGTTGAAATATACGGTCCCGAATCATCCGGTAAAACAACTATCGCTACCCATGTTATCGCAGAAGCGCAGAAAAAAGGTGGCATGTGCGCCTTTATTGATGCGGAACATGCTTTCGACAGCAGTTATGCCAAGAAACTGGGCGTTGATGTTGACAATCTTCTGATATCACAACCGGATTATGGCGAACAAGCGCTTGAGATCGCCGATCGCCTGATCCTTTCAGGCGCTTTGGATGTAGTAGTGATCGACTCAGTGGCGGCATTAGTTCCCAAAAGTGAACTAGAAGGAGAGATGGGTGACAGCAAAATGGGATTGCATGCAAGGTTAATGAGCCAGGCATTGAGAAAACTGACTGCCACCATCTCCAAAACGAACACCATTTGCATTTTCATTAACCAGCTTCGTGAGAAAATAGGAGTGATGTTTGGCAACCCTGAAACAACGACCGGTGGTAATGCTTTAAAATTCTATGCATCTGTTCGCTTAGATATACGCCGGATGACTCAGGTAAAGGATGGTGATGAAGCCATCGGCAACCATGTAAAAGTGAAAGTGGTAAAGAATAAAGTGGCTCCTCCTTTCCGTGCAGCGGAATTCGATATCATCTTTGGAGAAGGTATATCCAAAACAGGAGAGATCATCGATATGGGAACTGAATTGGGTATTATCCAGAAAAGCGGCTCCTGGTACAGCTATAATAGTGACAAGCTGGGACAAGGACGGGATGCTGTAAAGCAATTGATGGTAGATAATCCTGAACTGGCTAAAGAGATTGAAACTAAAATAAGAGAGAAGATCAAAGAAATGCAGACAGCTTAACTGTTTGTAACCAGTGAATTAATGATGGGTTAGTTCGTTGAACCGTTCCGGCTGAGCCGGGACGGTTTTTTATTTCTTCACAAAGTTTTAAGGGGTTATCAATATGTCAATGTTTAAACATTGTATATTTGCCCGGACGTTGCAACCCAACACACAGAATCTCCGTTACTAATAAGCATGAGCAATACAGCAAATACATATTCTCTTGAAAAATGGCTTCATATATTCTTTGGGGTGGGTTTGCTTATTGTTTTCTTTTTACCCTGGGTCTTTTGGAAAGACACCCCCATCCACGGGTACTATATGCCTTCCGGCAGGTTCTTTCATATCTCCGGAACCCAATTCAACCTGGAAAATCCGTTCCCTCAATTCAGTTTCACTTTTTACATTTTCTGGCTTATCCCGATCCTGGCTGGAGTAACGATCATCCTCGCTTACCGGCAGAGACGTACTACATGGACAGCATTTATTACTGCCGCATTAACACTCTCTCTTGTTACCGTGTTTTATCTTTTTACTAAAACCCTCATCGATCTTGGGATAGGAGATAATGTATTCAGCATGCTGAAAATATCAGCTTACCTGGCCGCTATTTTTGCTATTGGTTTGATCTTAACAGCAATTCCTCCTGTCAATTGGTTAAAAAAAATGGCCTGGTTGTTAGTGGGCCCGCTTTTTGCCTTCCTGGGCTTCATGCTGGTGGAAAATTATGTCTGGAACGAAACGCATGAAGATACAAACACAGTAAAAGCTGATTATACTGTTAATGCATCAGACCTAATCAGGGATTTTGCTGCCAACGACACAGCTGCAAATAATAAATACAGGGAAAAGATCCTGGTAGTGAATGGCGTGGTTTCACAGGCGGAGCACATGACCGATTCAACGACCAATATCCAGTTTGCTGATAGCACCGGCTCCTATATCATTTTTAGCTTTGATAAAGAACAATATGAGAAAGTAAAAAACATCCAGGCAGGAGATGTTGTTTCGGCCAAAGGTTCGTGCAGCGGCAGTATATTCAGTGAGATACTGGGGACCACTTCTATAAGTTTTAAACGATCAACTTTAAATAAAAACAAACAATGAAAAAAACGACCCTAGTACTGGCTTTAATTTTTGCGACAGGCGCAGTATTCGCACAAAAGAGGACAACCTCCTCTGCCACTGTTACCTTTGATGCTACCACACCCAAAGATGCGCTTCCCAAAGCAGAGAATAAAACAGTTATCGCTTCTTTTGATCCCAAAACCGGAGCTGTGGCTTTTGAAGCAGCAGTAAAGAACTTTGCCTTTTCTAATCCTAAGATGCAGGAACATTTTAATTCTGCAAACTGGATGAATTCCGATCAATATTCCAAATTCACCTTTACTGGTATAGTAGAAAAAGTAAGCAAAGTGAAGCTGACGAAGAATGGAACTTATGAAGTGAAGGTAAATGGTACACTTACCATAAAAGATATCAGCAAACCATTAAAAGCAAATGCAAGACTGACTGTAAAGGATGGCAAATTAAGTGTGGTATCGAATTTCTCTATTAAACTTTCCGACTATAATATCACCGGTCAACCGGTTGAGTCAGGTAAAGTTCTCAAAGAACCTAAGGTTACTGTGACAGCACAATTCTAAATAAGATATATTTAAGATGTATTATTCTAGGTAGCCCCTCTTCGGAGGGGTTTTCTTTTTAGTAAATTGCACATTCCCTTATGGCGTTCAATCTTCATAACCCTTTTCCTCCTGCGGGCGATCAGCCACAGGCGATCCAACAACTCACCGAGGGAATATTGAATGGCGAAAGATACCAGACCTTATTAGGAGTGACGGGGAGTGGCAAAACCTTCACTGTTGCCAATGTGATCCAGAATGTGCAACGCCCGACACTGGTTCTAACACATAATAAAACACTCGTTGCCCAGCTCTATGGGGAGTTCAGGCAATTCTTCCCCGATAACGCGGTTGAATATTTTGTCTCTTATTATGATTATTACCAACCTGAAGCCTATCTCCCTGTAAGCGATGTCTATATCGAGAAGGACCAGAGCATAAACGACGAACTGGATAAACTCCGGCTAAGAGCTACTTCCAGTTTACTTAGCGGAAGAAGAGATATTATAGTTGTAGCCAGCGTCAGTTGTATATATGGTATGGGTAACCCAACTGATTACGAGAATGGGATCATCCGTATCACCAAAGGACAAACGATCTCCCGGCAAGGCTTTCTTCATTCGCTGGTAAACGCATTATACAACAGGACAACGATCGAGTTTAATCGCGCAACGTTCCGGGTAAAAGGTGATACCGTTGACATCAACCTCCCCTATGTTGACTATGGCTATCGCGTCACTTTCTTCGGTGACGAAATAGAAGAGATCGAAAGCATGGACGTTGTAACAGGTAAGAGGATCAATCTCATCGAAAACGCGGCGATCTTTCCCGCCAACCTTTATGTAGCGCCGAAGGATATTTTACAACAGGTTCTTTACGAGATACAGGATGAAGTGGCCGCACAAGCCGACTATTTCAAAGCTCAGGGAAAATATATTGAGGCTCAACGGTTGAGTGAAAGGGTTAATTATGATATTGAAATGATCAGGGAATTGGGTTACTGTAACGGTATTGAGAACTATTCCCGTTTCTTCGACAGGCGAAAACCCGGAACGAGGCCTTTTTGCCTCCTGGATTATTTTCCGAGGGACTATATCACTATTGTGGATGAAAGCCACCAGACCATACCACAGGTAAGCGGCATGTATGGCGGCGACCGTAGCCGGAAGTTGATACTGGTAGATTATGGTTTCCGTTTGCCTTCTGCTTTAGACAACCGTCCCTTGAATTTTCATGAGTTCGAATCGCTCACCAATCAAACCATTTTTGTATCGGCTACACCGGACAACTATGAATTGGAGAAATCGGAAGGGATCGTGGTAGAACAGGTAGTACGGCCAACGGGCCTGCTGGATCCGCCTATCCAGATAAGACCTTCTGTGAACCAGATCGATGACCTGCTGGATGAAATCGATAAGACGGTCAAAAAAGGAGACAGGGTCCTGGTGACCACACTGACCAAAAGGATGGCAGAGGAAATGGATAAATACTTACACCGCATCAACATCAAATCAAAATACATCCATAGCGAGGTTGATACACTGGAAAGGGTAGAGATACTCCGTGAACTTCGTTTGGGTAAGATCGATGTGCTTGTAGGCGTGAACCTGTTAAGAGAAGGATTGGATCTGCCCGAAGTTTCATTGGTAGCTATCCTTGATGCAGATAAAGAAGGTTTTCTTCGTAACGAAAAATCATTGACACAAACTGCTGGCCGTGCCGCCCGTAATGTTGACGGCAGGGTGATCTTCTATGCGGATAAGATGACGGAGAGTATGCAAAAAACGATCGATGAAACAAACCGCCGGCGGGAAAAACAGGTTGCCTGGAATATTGAACATGGCATCACTCCTAAAACGATCAAGAAGACGACGCAGGATGTTTTTGCTCAAACCTCTGTATTGGATATTAAAGGATATGATGTAAATAATCCTTATGCGATTGCGCCGGATGAAGACATGATAACGGTAGCAGCAGAGGAACAGGCAATATACAAGACGATCCCACAAATGGAAAAAGCGATCTCCCGTATCAAAAAAGATATGGAAAAAGCAGCAAGGGACCTAGATTTTATGGAAGCTGCCAAGCTGAGGGATGAAATGTATCGTCTCCAAAAAGAACTGGAAGGCATGAAACAATAATACCCCTTGTACTGATCCGTATTTTTGAATTGATCAGTATATTGACCCATGAAATTCTTATCCGTATCATTTTTTTTTCTCATCTATTG
>DATLCB010000201.1:0-14955 GCA_035526625.1 Chitinophagaceae bacterium | reverse complement strand
GATGAGATTTCCAAAGAAGGAAGCGATTTGGCTGCGTGATACTTTGGCTACTGTCGCCGCAAGACCTTCCAGGTCGGGTTCACCCGCAATTTTCTTTGTATCAAGCGAACCCGCAACAGCGCTGGCAGTGAATGCAGGTTGCTTTGTAGCCAGTGTCGACCTCGTTCCATCGATCAGTATAAAACCGGCGCTGTAGTTCAAGCTGTATAAAAATCCCATGGGAAATGGCGCCCATTTTAATTTCCCGATCAGGTTCTTAACGATCGCTATAAAAGAAATGATAAAACCTCCCTGCATCGCACTAAAGATCATCCGGTAAAATTCTCTCCTGGTCTCGGTGATATATTTATTGCCTTTCGAACCTTTATGTTCCGCGATCTGGTAAGCGAGATAACCGATACCTTGCGAAAAGAACTCACGGATGGAATTCTTTCTTTTCTCATTCCTTACCAGCATCAATAATACCTGCACCAATCGACCCGTATCGAATTTATTATCGGCATCCAGTACGTCAAGCATCAGCTCCATCCGTTGTAAACGATTGGAGAGTATAAGAAGGATATAGGTTTGCTGTATACTCGCTCCTTTCACAGAGTGGCTTTCCCGGATATGAGCTATCAGGTCGTAACAATTCCCGATATCCTTTCTCAACTCCAGGGAAGCTGCGGCTACCTCATTGGTCTTATTCTCTCCGAGGAGCACTTTTTCCAGGTCGTGTACATCATAGTTCTGTATGACAAAAGAAGTATCATTATGTTGCTCTTCTTTCGGCAAATAATCCAGTACTACTTTTTCAAGACCCAGTTGTGCCACCTGGAAGGAAAGGATCTTCATCGCCTGCAATAATTCTTTTTTCAGCTCGAGATCGGGCATAGAAAGATCAAAGCTTGCGGCTTCAAAAAAATCGACCCATGCCTGGCGCGGTATTGCTTCCACCCAGATATAATCACTCCTGCGAAAAAAAACATGGTTGATCACATACAGGAAATCATCCTCGTCCTGCAGTTCGGGAAGGAACTTGTGTTTGATCCTGTTGGAGAGTTCCTGCCAAAAACCCCTTGCCAGCGGTATGCCACTTTCGGTAATAGCAGTTGTAAGATCCGTGCTGTTGACCTGGGAAAAAAGCGCCTGCTGCATATTGGACCGCAAGACCGGGTATTCTTTTAATAATTGAGTGGCCTTAATAAGATTCTTCTCCGGGTTATTACTCATCCCGCCCGAGGGCCTTATCTGAGAGAAGAAGGAAATAAGAAAGGAAAGACCTGCTTTACTGTCAGCTGCAGAAAGTATGGTATTGTTCGCGATGACCTGTTCAAAAAAACCGGGTTTCTTTTTCTTTCGCCTGATCATACGATCCGAAAATACGACAAGTAGATCGCCGGCTGAATAATATTAAGGTTAAATAATGAATGGACAGATTCTATTCCATTTTCACTACGGTTCCGTGTACATCGTTTTTATTACTGCAACTGCATTGATACGTGTAAGAGTTCGCTGTTGTTGCCACAATAGTATATACCAGCCAGCTATTGTTTTTTTTCCTTGCATCTTTGGTATTGGCGTATAGCTGGGTAAGTTTATAGGCACATGCGGAGATCCATTCGATCTTGTATTTTATAGAAACCCCTGTTTGCTTATCGGTTTCTACCTGGTGCTTCCCGGTCCGCCTGAATTCACGTATAGTATTGGTCGCCGAGTCCCTGTAAGCAAAAACTCCTTTTTTAAAAGCATTGCAATTGTTGATGTCAGTTTGCGAGTAGGCACTGATAGATGAAAGGGAAATAAAAAAGAAAATAAGAAGCTTCTTATTATTGGGTATCATATTCACTTAGGCTTTAAGTTCAGGGCTCTGGTCATCGAAGTAAAAATACCTGCAATATCGGTCCTGCAGTCAGGTAGGAAGGGATAAGTTTGGTGGAATGAATTCCAAAAATAGCCCTTAAAGCTAATCGGATAGAACTTACATTGACCTAAACTTTTGATTTAAACATTGTTACCCTGTTCTGACCTGGATATCCTTTATTCAAAAAATGGTTGCTAACTAAAAAAAAGCTACATTTAACTAATACTTTATCCCTCCCCTCGATAACGATACCCTGAAAATCATGAACTGTGTGGTTCGTTCAATGCCCGCATCATCAAACCAAACATAAAACAAGTAATATGAAACACAACAGATTTGTAATTCTTACAGTGGTGTCTTTCTCCCTGATCATCTTAGCGTCGTTCAAGACCCCATCAAAACCCACTTACATGGATAAAAACATGGTATTTAAAGTGAGCTATGATGCGTCTGCGGATAAATTGGTTGCCCTGGAAAAACTGGAAGTTAACAGCAGCCTTATCCAGCGCAATGCAGAGGGCAAAGTCATGGGGATAGATAAGAATTCTATATTAAGCGATATGCCGATGGCCACACGTATCCAGGCAGAAGGCATGATTGGTGATAATGCAGTACAAATGTATGCCCTGATATCTTTTCATTCTGCCGATAAAATGGCTGGCAGCCCCCCTTCTGATGAGAGGATGCTCGAATATCTTAAAATAGGACAAGACTCATTCAACAAGCATAATTTTACAGGAAGCGATTACTCTGTTTCTGGCAAGAACTGGAGCTGTTCCGGACCAAGCTGTGGTTATAGTGTGCCCGCAGGACTTGACCTGTACATCTGGCATTAGTACGCGGTTATTACCTTAGCTAATAAAATTATTTATAAAGCAGTTGTATATTACAACTGCTTTTTTTTGAACCATTCAAAACTGACTATTCACCCAGCATGAGATATTGGATATTTTTATTTTTTACCGCGATGATCGCCACCCATTCCTCCGCCCAGGTGGTCCAGGATCTGAAACGCGTAGGTGCAAAAAAAAGGATCGCACTCGACAGTAATGGCTGGAAGCGATCAGGTTTGCTGGTCATCAATATCAACCAATCGGCTCAGCGTGACTGGGGCAGCGGCGGTGAGAATTTCCAGTTAGGGATCAACACTATTTTAAATAAAGCTATTCATCACCGAAATGGCAAATATACTTTTGATACCTACTTTGATTTTGAATTAGGCCTCGTGGAAGCCTCCAGCTTTAAGCAGTTCAGGAAAACCAATGACCGTTGTGATCTTACGCTTGAGCTGGAACACAGCATCGGTAAGAAGGGGCATTTTAATTATGGGATATTGGGAAATTTCAACTCACAGGTATTCAGGGGAGTGAACTATAACAACGAAACTCATCCGAAGATATCCGACTTTATGACTCCCGGAAAAATTCTTTTATCACTGGGGATCGATTATAAGTGGACCGATGATCACCAGTATTTTTCCTTATTTATCACCCCTGCTACCATTCGGTGGGTCACTAAACTTGATGATGAATTTTACAACCGTAAGGTATTTGGTGTAGATTCTTTTCACCGGGTCTATACCGAAGTGGGAGCCTTCCTGTCGGTCCATTATAATAACAAGATCTCCAAAACAACGGGTCTCATTAGCCGGCTTGACCTGTTCAGCAATTACAAGCGCAATCCAAAGAATGTGGATGTGCTGTTGAACAATGTGCTGACCTTTGCCATCACGAAATATTTTGCCGGCAGTTTACTTTTCGACCTCGTGTATGATGATGATGTAAAGAAAAGAACCCAGCTACAGGAAATAATTGGACTGGGATTACGCTTGCGGTTATAAGAACAGCTTCTTTAAGAAAGCACTTCCCCTGAAATGATCACTTTATCAATCAGATTGGAACCAAATGAATAAGGCAAATAAGCGAGCGAAGGAACAGGTCTTGTGATGATAAGATTTGCTTTTTTCCCTGTAGTGATACTTCCAACTTCATCTTCCAGTCCCATTGCCCATGCGCCGTTGATCGTGGCTGCATTCACGGCTTCTTCGGGCAACATCCGCATCTGAATACAACTCATCGCCACCACAAGATTCATATTACCTGATGGTGATGACCCTGGATTAAAATCAGATGCGAGTGCAATAGCGCATCCTGCATCGATCAGCTTACGGGCAGGCTGAAAAGACATCCGCAGGAAAAAAGCAGCTGTGGGTAGTAAGGTCCCGATTGTTGCGGATGTTGAGAGTTCTTTTATCGCGGCATCATCCATCGTTTCTAAATGATCGACCGACAGTGCCCCGAGTTTCACTCCTGCCTGTACTCCTCCCGACAGGTTCAATTGGTTGGCGTGGATCTTGGGTTTCAGCCCAAACTGCATACCCGCACGACAGATCGTTTCTGTTTCTTCTGCGGAAAAAAATCCATCCTCACAAAATACATCTATATGATCTGCCAGTCCTTCTTTTGCTATTACCGGCAGCATTTCGTTGATGATAAGATCAATATAGCCCTGGTGGTTCTCTTTGTATTCAGCGGGGTAAGTATGTGCACCCAGGAAAGTTGCTTTTACCGGTATAGGTGATGTCTCTTTCAATTTTTTTATTACCCGCAACATTTTCAGTTCCCCTTCCACGGAAAGGCCATACCCACTTTTTATCTCGATAGCACCTGTTCCCAATCGCATCACTTCACTTAACCGGCTCCAGGCCATACGCAATAGTTCTCCTTCACTTGTGTCATTTAACTTACGGGCCGAATTAAGTATCCCTCCTCCCTTAGCAGCGATATCAGCATAACTGAGTCCTTTTATCTTATCAATGAATTCTTCTTCACGTGTAGCCGCAAAAACAAGGTGGGTGTGACTATCGCACCAGCACGGTAAAACCATTTGGCCCCTCGCATCGATACTATTTTCGAAACTACCGGGTGAATGCTGGAGGTTGCCGGTTGGTCCGTAGTCTGCAATTATGCCGTCCTCAATGAGGAGGTATGCATTCTCTATACAGGGAAGATCTGCCAGTTCTTTGCCTCGCAATAGTTTATTCTCCTGCCTTGTATTTACAAGGAGTTTGATATCAGTGATCAGCGTTGAAGCCATTGGCTAATTTAGTCAGAAAGTCCGGAAGATGAAAAGTCCGGAAGAGGGAAAGCTACTTTCCGACTTCCGGACTAACAATCTTTCTGACTTATATCAATAAGGCCAAATGATAGTATGAGGAATATTAGCGGGGCCCGTCCAGACAATTTTCATGTAGTATGGGTTGGCGCCGGGACAACCAGTTGGATTACCATTAGCATCCAGCCCAAAAATGACCGAAGCATTGAACAGGTTAGTTACATGTTCCACTCTGCCACTTCCGAGCCTGAAACTGCAATCGTATTTAAAAGTAAGTGGTAGTGTGATCGCCGTAGTAAAGGCATTACCAAAACGGTTGGTTCCCCATTCTGCGATACCGGATGTACTGCCTTGTGTATGCGTTCCTGTAACCGTAATGGTCGCATTCCCGCCATTGTAAGAAAACACTCTTTGTCTTCCTACCTGCCAGTTCCGCTGTGATCCGTTATCAAACGTAACAGACATATTGCTGCTGTTGATGGTATGCGTGATCGTATTGAGGCTGGCAAGGTTGATCAATAAACCGCCGCTTACATTGGTATAGGTTTCCGTGCCATTCACGGTTATGCTTTTATTGTCGGCAAGCCTGGTTATCTTAAAATTCTGGAAGGTGACATTCAGTTGTGCGCCGGCATTCTTCCATCGCACACCTTGTGCCATTGAAACCACGATCACACCGGTGCGGGTACGGTTGCCAAGACAATTGGTACCATTGAAAGTTATAGTGATGGTGCGGGGATTGCTCATCGTATCCACCACGATCGTAGCATCACAGATGCTCTGGATATCTCCGCCCCTGCCTGCAAAACCGGTAGTGGTTTCCAGCACTCCGTTTACATCATTGGCGGCTGCATCCATTTCCACCGAAAAACGATTCTGGTCATCTGAATGGGTAGTGCTTTCTGCAGAGTAATCCTTATCGTCTGAATTACTCTTTTGACAGGAGACTAAAAGAAATGTTGCAGCGCAAAAGATCGCTGCGGATGTAAGGATCCGAGATTTCATAAAGTGTTTTTAGTTAATAATTGGCAGGTCATAGACCCGTTATTTTGGGATGGGTTTAAGAACAGATTCGTTTATTTTAAAATAAGTTGCATGCTGGTTGATAAACGATAAGATCTCAGATTTAGTACGGAAGACGCGGGAGAAAATTACGGTAGTGCGGCGGGAAGATTACGATATTGACACTGACTACTTAATGTAAACTATGGACTGGTAAAGTAAATTTCCATTCTGATTCCTTATTCCTTATTCCTGATTGGATTACATCTCATCTATCCAGTCGATCCGGATCTTGCGTCGGAGGAGTTCCTTGGAAGGTTTCCCGTCTGCATCAAATTCAGAAACGGCTACGAAAAATAAATACAGTGGGGTTTTGACATCTCTTAATTTGATGGTCTTCGATTCATTGATGAGGAATAATTGTTTAATGGCTTTGGTGCAGATAATGCGTCCGCTATCGAGGGGTATTACTTTCCTGTTATACGCATGTAATGCGGGCTCAGGCCTATAGAACCAATAAGACCAGCCGGTTTCACTAATATTCAACTCCTTGTTGTTGTTGTATATGTCCTCATCGCGAAGCTCAAGGAGTTTCAGGTAAGGAAAATCCTGGATGACGCTGTTTTCAGTGAACCGGTAAATGGAATCGCCGATGCTGGCAAAAACATAGACACCCTCTACATTCTTTAATAATATCTGGAATTTAAATGGTTTTCGTTGTAATAAAAGATCGGTCTGGAAATCGTACAGGATAGAGGCATTATCCTGCACAACGCGGATAAGCACCTGCTTTTGCTGCGCCTGGACCACTGCTGGACCAGAGAGCAATATCGCTGTAAGTAATATGAAGAGCGCCCGGAACATGGACATTAGTTTATCAAAGTTACTTTATTAATCTTCCTCACGCCACTCTATTTTTATCTTTTTCCTGAGCAATTCTTTCAGCGGTCTTCCTTTATCATCTTCCTCATCTACAGCTACAAAAAGCAGATAAAGCGGTTCATTAATATCTTTTAATTTGATAGTAAGACGATCAGGGATGATATAAAGATGCTTGATGGTCCTTGAACCCACTACCCTGCCACTGTCCAATACGATCACTTTACGGTTAAAAGGGTGCTGGGCAGTCCCAGGATCATAGAACCAATACGACCAGTTGTCCCGGCTTACTATTAACTCCTTCTCCTTATTAAAAGGATCCTCCCTGACTACCATGTCCGGGAGAGTGGCAAAACCAGGGACCGGGTCTGTATCGGGCAGCCGAAAGAGCGAATCATTCAAACTTGCAAAAGCATATACGCCTTTTATATTTTGGAGCAACACCTGGATCCTGAAAGTTTTTTTTTGAAGTAGAAGGCTGCTCTTCTCCAAATCAGATATCACTACATCATCATCCTGGACGATCCTTATGGTGACATCCTTTTTTTGAGGATGAGCTAGAAGCGGGAGAATGACCGCAAAAAAGATCACACTTGTCCGGGGGAATTTAGATAACATATAAAGCAATTTAAAGAATTTGCTTAAGCGGTATATATTTAGATATTAACGTACCTGCGTCAATTGTTTTTTCATCAACCAGTCTGTTTGTGGATCATCTCCCAATAGGAAAACATGCGTACCGAATTTTTCAAACCCCCATTTTATATAAAAAGCTATGGCCCGTTCATTGTGTTCCCATACTCCCAGCCATATTATTTTTTTCTTCATTCCTGCAGCCAGATCAATACATCGTTGCATTAGTGCTTTGCCCACACCTTTGCCAATAGCGTTCGTTGCTGCATATATACGTGCTATTTCTATCGATGAGGTGTTTCCCAGCCCGGGAGGATTGTCGCTTTCCCTTAACTGTGCATAACCTGCCGGAACATCATCATCGTAAGCCAGGAGAAAAATATTCCCAGCCTCCCCTACTTCATCCGATAATTTTTCCCGGCTGAATTGCTCCGTCATGAACTTATTCATATTCTCCTTGCTGTTCTGCCCGGCAAAAGTATCGTAGAAGGTTTGCCGGCTCATGTCAGCGATCAATGCTGCATCCGAAGGGCCGGCTATTTTTATTGTAAGCATGGTTTAATTTAAAAAGCCTCTTCATTAATGAAGAGGCACGAATGGGTTGGTAAAAACATTTATAAATTTTCGATCACCATGGCTGATGCACCACCCCCACCATTGCAAATACCAGCAGCGCCATATTTAGCATTATTGGCTTTCAATACATGCAGCAGTGTAACTATGATCCTTGCACCGCTGGCACCCAGGGGGTGACCCAGTGCAACAGCACCACCATGTACATTCACTTTCGCAGAATCCAGTTTCATTCTTTTTGTATTTTCGATCCCCACCACTGCAAAAGCCTCGTTCAATTCCCAGTACGCAATGTCTTCCATTTTTAAGCCGGCCTTCGCCACGGCTTTTGGCACTGCAACGGAAGGTGTGGTAGTGAACCATTCCGGTGCTTGTTCGGCATCGGCATAGGACCGGATCCTGGCGATAGGTTTTAAGCCAAGCTCTTTTGCTTTTTCAGTACTCATTAGAACCAATGCTGCCGCACCATCATTCATTGTACTGGCATTGGCGGCTGTGACCGTTCCGTCTTTTTGAAAAGCAGGATTCAAGGAAGGTATCTTGTCAAATTTCACATTGTAAGGTTCTTCGTCCTTACTTATTACGATGGGATCTCCTTTTCGTTGAGGTATTTCTACAGGAACAACTTCATCATTGAACAAGCCTTTCTCCCAGGCAGCCTGGCTCCGCTTATAACTTTCGATGGCAAAAGCATCCTGCGCTTCCCGGCTTATACCGCATTCTTTAGCACAAAGTTCAGCCGCATTTCCCATGGCTTTGCCATCATAGACATCAGTGAGACCGTCTTTCGCCAGGCCGTCGATAAAACTGGTATTACCATATTTATTACCCCAGCGCAAATTCTCTGAATAAAAAGGCACATTGCTCATACTTTCCATTCCTCCTGCCACTACAATATCAGCATCACCCAGCATTATACTTTGTGCTGCCTGTGCAATTGCTTTCATACCACTTGCGCAAACCTTGTTGACGGTTGTACAGTTCACTTCATTTGGCAGCCCCGCAAATTTTGCGGCCTGTCTTGCAGGCGCTTGCCCCAGGTTGGCCTGCAATACAGATCCCATCAGCACATCATTCACCAGTTCAGGTTTCACCCCTGCTTTTTGTAAAGCACCTTTGATAGCTATGGCGCCTAATTGTGTAGCTGATAATCCCTTTAATGCGCCGCCAAAACTTCCCATAGGGGTACGAACGGCTGATATAATAACGACTTCTTTCATAAATCTCTTAATGGTTTATAATAATAATAATACCGGTCATCCGACGAGGCACGCAAAGGTAACGAGTATTGGCAGATGGACGTATGCCGGGGACACTAAAGCTATCCCACTCCTGCTAAAAAAATCTTTGATTATTTTTAAATTCTGCCTAACTTTTCAATATGGCCCGTTCACACCACCGAAAAAAACATAAGGCGCACTTGAAACAGTTCCGCCATAGTCATGATACTTCAGTTTCCTCTTCTGGTGCCAGGGGCAGGGCGGTTTCCGTGTTTACCATAGCGGGGGCACTTACTGGTTTTGCCATAGGTTATTTTGCTACCCAGGGCACTATACTTTGGGTAGTTGTGGGTCTGCTTATTGGCGGCGCTGCCGGATATCTTATCGGGAGAAAAATGGATGGCGAAGACAATGCCTGATATTACCTGATCCAGAATTCATTCCGGAATCTTATCAACTGATCCCTGTATAGCTCGACCTCAGGATCGGAAGCATCATTGGCTTTCAAATACCAGGTATACGCCTCTGCCAGGTAATGTGACCTTTCCAGTAAATAAGCGATCCGGAAAAAAACTGATGCAGAGTCTTCGGTTATGTCAAGTGGTACCTGGATCTTACTCAAATGATCTGCTGCTTTTGGTGCTCTAACGTATTGGAGTACCTTCTTTTTTGATGCAGGTATCCCCTTGCCCCCGATGGTCCACCGGTAAGTATTCCCTTCATTGAGCAAATGTTTGATGTCATCCGTAGTAATATAAGTATAACGGGTGCTGTCCCTATATAAAAGCTTTCCTTTCGCATTGTAGAGGGTGAATATATATTTCCCGGTATAAAAAATCCCGTTCCATGATAATGGGAAATTATTACCGTCATAATTCAGCGTGTCCATACCAGGACTGAATTCTATTCTTGGCTTTTTCCTGGTACCTGACCCGGTCGGCTCATCTCCTCTTACTACAGCCATCTCACTTTTTTTCCTGGTCTCTTCTTTATACTGCGGACTGTAAGTATACAGCTGCCCCCAGATATATTTAAAATAATTGGCAGTGACAGAATTGCTTGCTACACGGCAGGAATCTTTCCAGTTCGAAACAGGGTAACTGCCTTCCTTCGTTACTGAAAATGCCTTCCCTTTACTGCAAAGAACAGTGACCGATGCTCCTTTTTCTGTTTTGATGGTAGCCCCGGCGGGCAATACCTTTCCGATCTTAACGGGAGATTCCTGGTTATTGAAGACCGACGACACTTTTCCTTTCACGGCATATACCAGTAATTCATCACCCTTTTGAGCAAGGGATGTTATAGATAGGTGGATAGCCAAAAAAGAAAGGATAGTTATTTTAAACATAGGTTACTGCGTGATCATTTCCGTAAAATTAAAACATTTCCCACTCCTGCCTGTACCATTTACAGGGTATGCGTAAAACCTTTCCCTGTCCGCAAATATTTCCTAACTTAACCTCTGCAACATTAAAACAACACCTCATGTCACGAAAATTTTTACTTACCCTGAGCTGCGCTCTTTTATTTACAGTACTCACCGCGCAGAATTATGTAACGCTTTATGAAGATTGCAACTACCGGGGAAGATCTTATTTCCTGGAAGCGGGTACTTACCGTGGCTACCAGATGAAGATCAGTAATGACAGGCTTTCGAGTATGCAGGTACCTGCAGGCATGAAGGTCACCATTTATGAGCATGATAATTATAGCGGAAGATCAAAGACCTTTCTTTCCAATACGTATTGCCTCGATGAGAGCTGGAACGATATGGCATCTTCGATCGTGGTGGAAGGCACCCAGCAATATCAAAATCCCAATGACTATATTGTTTTTTATAATGATTGCTATTCCAAAGGTTATTCACGCAGCCTCGGGCCCGGCACGTATTCAGGCAACGATTTAGGTATACTGAAGAATAATATTTCCTCTTTTATGATCTATGGTAACCTTCGTCTGCGTGTGTACACACAAAACGACAATACATCTGGTTATTACGCCGATTTTGAACAAACGCAGAATTGCCTGACCAGTTCCTTTAACGACAAGATCAAATCCCTAGTGATAGAGTCCCGTGGTGGAGGTGGTTATGGAAATGGAGGATACAACAATAACTATGGCGGAAACAACTCCGTTACGGTCTATACGGAATGCAACTACCGGGGAAATAGTTTGAAACTTAAACCCGGCTATTACGAGGGTGATAAACTGGGCTTACTGAAGTATGACATCTCTTCTATCGAAATCCCTTCCAACCTTGTTGCCAAAGTATATGTCAATAATGATTATCTCTCCGGTTCCTATTATACGCTTAGCGATAATACAAACTGCATGTCCAGCACATTGAATAACCGGATCGGCTCGCTGATCATTGAAGAGAAAGGCTATAACAATAACAACAATAACTATCCCCCTGATGCCAACCAGCGTGTGATCCTTTATGTGGATGAGGATTACAAAGGACAATCTGTGTCGCTGCTTCCCGGTACTTATAGCAATATGGCACAGATAGGTTTCCCGGATAATGCCATGAGTTCATTAACCGTTCCGGAGGGTTACAGGGTTGTGATCTACGACAATGAGAATTTTACCGGTAAGAGCTACACTATAACTGCCTCTAAAAACAGGTTTTATTTATCGGGATGGAGTGATAAGACATCTTCAATCGCAGTTTATAGAGACAGGTAAGCTTATAAATATTTTTTGGAGCACAAAGAACACGAAGTACCACGAAGAACACAAAGCGTGTGCATCTGTAGGATATCATCGTGTCCTTGTGTTTTCTTAGTGTCCTTTGTGATCACCTTTATTTCCCCGAGTTCCCAATAGCTCATTATAAGAGGGGCTTTCGGTCTTCAGCCATTTATCCCAGCAGGTAAAGTATAAACCATAATTATACTTGTATTGCTTGTGATGCAAGGAATGATGCGTAGCACCGATGATCCATCTTCCTAAAAAATTACGGGTGAACCAGGTGGGATACACTTCTATGTCAAGATGATTGATCACGCTGCTGACCGACATAATGATCAGCATGACCAGCAATACATATATATTCATGGGAAGAAAAAGAAGAATAAGCGGAAGAAAGATCGCCTGTATCAATCCTTCAATCGGATGAAAAGAAAAAGCTGTCCATGGTGAAGCGATATGACTATCGTGGTGCCATTTGTGTACGATGCGAAACACCGAAGGTATATGCATCCATCGGTGCAGCCAGTAGTAATAAGTTTCCTGGAGTATCATAGCAATGATAAGACTCAGGGGCAGCCACCATAAGGAATAAGCATGAATATCTTCATAGATCTTCGTATAGCCTTTTTGATAGAGCAGCAACAGGAAAGCGCCTGATAGTCCGAAAAGTATTGCTGTGATATTGCTACGAATGATCTCCTGCTTAAACTGCCCCGCCGGGTATTCGCGGAGATTGATCTTTTTATGCTCCCACTTATTTTTTTGCCATTTGTAAAAGACCAGGTAGAATATCCCGGACATGAGAAAATATCTCCCTACTACTACAGCGTAGACAACAAGTGTAGCTATGATAAACCATAGAGGATTGGAAACGTCAGGGAGATTGTCCATGGGCTAGTGCTCTATTGTATCTCTCGAATAAGTGTTACGCTTGAATATTTTCCTGAAATATTGGAATCAAAATACATTTCCTTTGAATCGTTCTTTTTTAACTCTTGCCAAATATTTATCGGCACGTTGCTAACAAAATACTCCGCTCCCCCACTATGTCTCCGAAATAGATACCCTTTTGTTCCATCACAACTATAATACCATGCATACTTAATAATTTTACCTTCCGGAATGTCAATGCTATCCTTTAACCGGAAAGTTCTCTCTCTAATCGTTGTAATAGCCTCTTCATATGATGAGAACTCAGTAGGAATATTGTTGCAATTCGTTTTTTTCTTACAAGAGCAAATAACAATCAAAAGTGTCGCAATAATTGATTTGGTCATTATATGAATCTATAGTGGTTTATTTTTTATCGGTAAGACGCCAGTTCAATTTACGTTTTTTAATTTTTTCAGCGTCTTGTTTTGTCCTCCTATGTCTATGGAAATGCCGGCCCTATGGGCCTTGGCAAAACACTAACATTGTTGCTACCAAATCCTCGCCCCGATGGGGCTTGCTTGTAAAGGCCTGTAAGGCCGATAGTATGGTAGAAACAAGAAATAGGATTTGACAAGCCCCATCGGGGCGACATTTTAATATAAAAAGAGGTTACCTTTTGGGGGATAACCTCTTTGCTGTTTATTTATTTTTTTCACGGCTGCTCCAAAGAGATCCTTTGGGCCTGTAGATAAGGTATTATGCGTATTCCTCTTTCGCCGTCTTGCTGTATTCATCAATGAGCTTGCGTTGGAGTTCGAAAGGCACGGCCTCATAAGCTTTGAAACTCATTTTGAATTTTGCCCTTCCCTGCGTAATAGATCGAAGCGAAGATGAATAACCTTCCATCTCAGCCAATGGCACTTTAGCGATCACTTTTTGAAAATGACCATCGCTGTCTATTCCTTCCACAATAGCACGGCGGCTTTGCAGGTCGCCCATCACAGCGCCGGTCAGGTCGTCGGGACAAAGCACTTCCACATGATAGATCGGTTCTAATATCTGTGGATCGGCTTGCTGGAACGCCTGGCGGAAAGCCTGCAATCCTGCGATCTTAAAGGAGATATCATTGCTGTCAACGGGGTGCATCTTGCCATCATATACACAAACACGTATATCCCTTGCATAAGAACCTGTAAGCGGTCCATTATGCATTTTTTCCATTACCCCTTTTAATACAGAAGGGAGAAACCTCGTATCGATAGCGCCACCGACGATACAGTTGTAAAAAACGAGTTTACCACCCCAGTCCAGATCGTGCGTATCACGCCCCCTTACATTCAGGTCCTTTGGTTCGGGCATGCCTTCATACCAGGGTTCTATCCTCAAATACACTTCCCCGAACTGTCCCGATCCCCCGCTCTGTTTTTTGTGCCTGTAATTGGCATCGGCCATTTTGCGGATGGTCTCCCGGTAAGCGATCTTTGGCTTAACGAACTTTATCTTCAGCTTGTGCTGTCTTTCGATCTTCCATTTGGCAACAGCCAAATGCATATCGCCCTGGCAATGGATCAATGTCTGTTTTAATTCAGGTGATATCTCTACGATCAGCGTAGGATCTTCTTCTCTTAGCTGGTGAAGCGCCTGTGATAATTTTTCTTCTTCACCTTTCTTCAACGATTCGATCGCCACTGTCATATTGGGCGAGGGGAACTCGATCGAAGGCAATTCGTAATTCTTACCCCGGGCATGAAGGGTGTTATTGGTATGTGTGTTCCTCAGTTTCAGCGTAGCCCCGATATCACCTGCTACGAGCTCATTCACTGCTGTCCTTTTATTCCCTTCAACGAGGAATAACTGTGCTATTTTTTCTGTAGCCCCTGTTGTTTCGTTTTCCAGTTCCATGCCGCTTTTAATGGTACCTGAATACACTTTAAAGAAAGACATCTCTCCTACATGCGGCTCACTGATCGTTTTGTAGATAAAGATGCAGGCCGGGCCATTTGCATCGCAACTAAGCTCATCACCTTTCTTTGTTTTCTGCGCCGGCATTTCATTAGCGCTCGGGCATACATTATCAATAAAGCCCATCAGGCGGCCGCTACCCATATTTCTTTCCCCGGAAAG
>DATLCB010000200.1:0-7863 GCA_035526625.1 Chitinophagaceae bacterium | reverse complement strand
AGTGGATTTTCGGCAGCATATCAAATTATTCAACAGGCAATGGGGAGATGGGACAATAGATTGCTATTTTTCTAAAAGCGGAACTGAGTTGGTTATCCATAGCCGCCAGTTTGATGGGTTAGTGCTGGCGTGGGTGGTGAGTTAAAGGTCAAGTCGTCATAAAAGTCATATAGGTCATATCATGACTCCTCATCCGTTCCGCTCTCCAATAAATTCAGATCAATATCGGCTCCTGAGATCCCATCGATAGAACCTTTCACATGCGAAGAGCTCAATAGAATTTTCTCCAACTGCTTTTCTCTTTGCTTCCACAGTTTTTCCATTGCATCCCGTTCCCTTTGGATCGAAAGTTTCATACTCATAAATCCTTCACGGATGGCTTTCCATTGTTCCGCAAATTCAGAACTGGTAAGATAGTCATATAGCAGGTGCATCTTATCACCCCTGTTCTCCTGGCTTTTAGCTGCATTGAATACTCTTATTACTCCATCGCGAAGAACCGAGGTCAGTGCTTTTACTTCTGAAAAAGCGCATATCCAAACACCGTCTTTGATGCCAAAACAATCCATATCCTTCGGCATTGTCTTGGTAACAATGACAGCGATATCGGCCCCAAGGCTACGCATATCTGCTTTCAGCTTTTCTATCCAGTCAGCCGTAAAGGCAGTTGTTCTTTTACTTTCGTAAATGATCTGTCCGCATTCCTGGCCAAAATTGTTACGCACGTGCTGGATACAATCGGCTCCTTTTACGCCTTTGCCTACTTCCGTGATCTCATCAAAGGGGAAAGCAGCTTTCAGCATTTCTTCCAGTGCCAGTTCCTGCACTTCTCCCTGTAATTGCATAGAACCCTGCTCTGCCTTACGCCGCATTTCTTCGGCTAATTTTTTCTGATCATCTCTCTGCTTCTCCAGTTCTTTTATCTTAAGCATAAAATCATTTTCCTTTGCCGCAGATTTTTGTTCTTCCAGGTTTCGCAAATCTTCAACTAGTTTTTCCCTTTCAGACTGTAATTTTTTCTGAACACTTAGATCGATTTCGGCTTCTTTATTTTTAAGCTCTTGTTCCTTGCGAAGAAAATCCGCTTCTTTCTGACGGGCTATCTTCAATTTTTCTTCGTTGTTTTTATTATTTTCTTCCAGCAATCGTAGTTTGTTCTCGAAATCCCCGGTTATGGATCGCCGCAGATTCTCCTGTAACTCCTGTTGTAGTTTCAATTTTTCCTCGGCGAATTCTTTTTCTTTCTTCCTTTTCCATTCCTCTGCCTGGGCATTTGCCTCTCTCTTTACTTCCTTCTGTATCTCTTCCCGAATAGCTTCATTAGGCTCGAAAATATGCTCACACTTGGGACACTTTATTTCAGTTGACATGGATAATTTCCTTTGTTTCAAATCTACAAATAAAAAAAGCGACTCCATATTGAATCGCTTTAATGTGCCCTGGGCCGGAGTTGAACCGGCACGACCCTTGCGGATCACAGGATTTTAAGTCCGGCGTGTCTACCAATTTCACCACCAGGGCGCCTGATATTTCTATCAAAAAAAATCCTCCGCCTGTGTGGCAAGAGGATCTCTGAGCGGAAGACCGGGCTCGAACCGGCCACCCCGACCTTGGCAAGGTCGTGCTCTACCAAATGAGCTACTTCCGCATGTTTTATTCCGAAACTATGAGCTCCGGGTCACAAAGAACTAAGGGGTTGCAAAAATAAGGGCTGCAACCTGCTTTAAAAAATTTTCTACCGACTATTTGTACTTGGGAGTATATAAAGTATTCTCTGGAACGGGGGCATTGGAAGTGCCGTTACCTTGCTTATCAAATCGTTTTGTATAAAGCATATAGCAACCGCCTAATACAAAAGCTACCATACAAAATACCTGCAGGTAAAAAAGAAAACCGGACGAAGACACCCAGTTATGCGCAAAGTCCTTATCCTGTATTTTTTGCAATTCCTTCTGGTATTCGTTTTGGTTACCCATGCTGAAATATTGTGATGCAAAAATAAGGGTTAAAAGCAAAAAAGCGACTTGTTTATTCCACAATTTCAGCAAATGTATTTCGCTTTTTAATGAAATGCAGCCAAGCAACATTTTTTGGCAGGTAACCTTTGAGATTCCCTTTATTTGAAACCGGAAATACACTTTTCTTCCTATGTAACAACCACCATTTTATGAAACCTATCTGCGCCCTCACAACGGCTATGAAATACCCACCATCGCCCTTCAGCAAACCTTTCCATGCAGAGACACCATCAAGAAAATTCCTTACCGGCATTACCCATAATCTTTTTGAAAGCGGTAGATTCTTTGATAGCATGATCCGGTTATTCCGGAAGTTGAGGTAGGTCTTTAATGAATTCCCTTTAGGCAATGTACCACCCCCCACATGATACACAACAGATGCGGGGCAGGAATAGACCTGGTGTCCTGCCAACTGTATGCGCCAGCACAGATCGATCTCTTCCTGGTGCGCAAAAAAGTATTCATCAAAACCTTTCATCTCATGAAATACACCCGAACGGATAAAAAGAGAAGCGCCACTTGCCCAGAATATGGGTTCAGCCTTATCGTATTGACCCCTGTCTTCTTCGGTTTTATCGAAGATCCTTCCTTTGGCAAAAGGATAGCCATATTTATCCAACCAGCCACCGGCAGCGCCGGCATACTCGAACATTTTTTTATCATGATAAGCAAGCAATTTGGATTGGCAGGCAGCAATACTTCCATTGCTTTGCAACAAACTCACCATCGGTTGCAACCAGTTTAACTGCACTTCCACATCTGAGTTGAGTAAGGCATAATATTCTGCATCCACCTGTTTCAAGGCTTCGTTGTATCCCTTTGCAAAACCATAATTCTCTTTAAAACGAATCAGTCGTATGGCAGGGTAATTCAGCCGTATAAATGAAACCGAATCATCGGCAGAACCATTGTCAGCAATGATGATCTCAAAATTGCTGTAAGCGGTTGCCAGCAATGCAGGGAGAAATTGCTCAAGGTATTTCTTTCCGTTCCAGTTGAGTATTACAATAGCAACTTTTGGTGAAGGGCTCAATGCGTTGAAAATATTTATTCAAAAATAAGGCAAGCCGGTTTATCCTTGGTAAATTCGAAACATGTTTAGGCAATTCCTGAATTGGAGAACGGCATTGGCCCTGTTAGCTATCCTGATCGTAAGCGGTACTATCTTTTATTCGCAATATCTTGCCCGCAAGATCAAAAGAGAAGAAAAGCTCAGGGTAGAACAATGGTACAAGGCAGGCAAATTCATCATCAATGCGCCCGATTCAGTGGATATCGGTTTTGCCTCACAAATAGTCACCGAGAATAAGACCATACCCATCATTGAGACCAATGAAAAGGACAGCATCTCGAATTCCGTCAACCTGGATTCTACCAAAATTGCGCAGGATAAAAATTATCTCGAGAGTAAATTAAACCAATTCAAGTCGCAGCATAATCCTTTTGAATGGGTGGATCCCAAAGACTCAACCATCCGGATACGCTATTATTATGGTAGTTCAAGATTGCTTGACGAGGTCCAGTATTACCCGATCATCCAACTATGCATTGTAGCGCTCTTCATACTTATAACTTTTTTATCGCTTCGAAGCAGCTATCGCTCCGTGCAAAACCAGGTATGGGCAGGAATGGCGAAAGAAACAGCTCATCAACTGGGAACACCTGTATCATCACTGGAAGGATGGGTGGAGATGCTGAAAGAGAAACCTTCCGATCCTACGATCGTCCAGGAATTGGAAAAAGATGTCGACAGACTCCGGTTGGTATCTGACAGGTTTGGCAAGATCGGCAGTACTCCTCATTTGGAAGAAACAGACCTCGTAAAGCAGATCAACAGCATGGTGGATTACATGCGCAAAAGAGCAACGGGGAAGATAGTTTTTTCAGTCAACACTCATGGACGTTCTGCTATACCTGCAAGGATATCGGCTCCTTTATTTGATTGGGTGATAGAGAACCTGCTGAAAAACGCGTTGGATGCAATGGAAGGCAAAGGCACGATCACTGTAAACATACAGGACGAATTAAAAACAGTGGTGATCGATATAACCGATACGGGTAAAGGCATCAGTAAACAAAATATCACGAACGTGTTCAAGCCCGGGTTTACCACTAAAAAAAGAGGATGGGGACTTGGGCTTAGTCTTTCCAAAAGGATCATCTCCCAGTATCACAAAGGAGAAATATATGTGAAGCATTCGGAGCTTGGGAAAGGAACTACATTCAGAATTGTATTGAAGAAGTAGTTAATTGGTTAGCAGGTATTGGTTAATCAGGCTTTCCAGAAACAAGTTCATCTTTTAATCTTATCAATTATATTTGCAGTCCATTTTTGAAAGAGGAAATAGAAGTGAGGGCTATTCAACCAATGAATTAATCCCTGTTCCTAAACCGGCCCGGGTGGCGAAATTGGTAGACGCACCACTTTGAGGTGGTGGCGCCCGAAAGGGTGTGCTGGTTCGAATCCAGTCTCGGGCACAAAGCTTCAACATTTGTTGAAGCTTTTTTTAGCACATGATTTGAGACTAGGGCCGAAAGGCTAGCTGGTTCCCTGCCTGACTGCGTCACGCAGGCAGGGAATCCAGTCTTGGGCACAATAACCCTGGTATAGAATGCCAGGGTTATTTATTGAAAATTATAGCTGTATTCGATCTTTCCTGTCAGGTGCTGCTCCTTGTCAAAAAGAGCTTCCTTTGTTTTCAGACCTTTATCATTGTAAATGTACCTCCAGATAAAATAACCCACCCAGGTCACCCACCCATAATTTTCGCCGGGTGTGCTGGTGATCTTCTGGATGATCCTTCCCGCATCATCATAGGTAAAGATCATGTCAGGCAACAATTTCTTTACTTTCTCATTGAACCTTACGATGTCAGATACCCTGCCGGTTTCATCAAAGTAATAATAAATGCGGCTGGACTCGGCCCCCCATTTATAAACGATCTCTTCACCCGGGTTACCTTTCTCATCAGGTACAAATCGAATTTCAAGACTGTCCGTATTGTTTACGATCCGCCACATTTTTTCGGGCATCCCTGCTGCATTATACAACCAGCTATGTACCTCTTTCTTTTCAAAGCCGCCTGAAGGGTCGCTTAGGATCGTTTTTACCTGTATAATTCTACCGGCAGTATTGTATTCATAAGTGATGGAGTTAATGACAAGGGAAGAAGTTGAATCGCTGGTACTGATAAGCCGCCCTTTTTCATCATAGCGGTTATAATACGCACTATAATCACCGCTGTTACGGGTAGTTACTTTAAGGGTGCGTCCATTATCTTTTATTTCTTTTACCTCGGCAAAGTCGCTGGCCTTAACGCCATTGGCATCAAAACCGGTTGCGGTGATCATTTTTACCTTATTAGCGACCCAGGTTTGCATTTGCTGGTTCGTTTCAGCGGTAGCAATAATATCATTATAGTAATACTGAGCATGGAGGGAAGAGACCGAAAAAAAAATAACAGGGAGAAAAAGGATCTTCATGGTTGATATTGTTACGGTATTCAAAGTTACCTGAATTGACGATTAACGGAAAAGAAAGGCTGCCTTGTATCTTTTAATATAATGGTGACGAAGCCTGGATGCTTTAGTAAGAAGAAGAAACGCCAAAAAAGGTGAGAAATTATCTTCTTTATATTGGCGTAGTCTTATTTTTAAGAAAAAATTTGCTTTGTCTCATACTCCTGGTCGAAAAGAAAAGGATTGCCTGAATTGCGGCACGATCGTAGCCGGCCGGTTTTGCCAGAACTGTGGCCAGGAGAATGTTGTGCCAAAAGAAACATTCTGGCACATGGTCACCCATTTTTTTTATGACATCACCCACTTCGACAGCAACTTTTTCATAACAGTTAAAGACCTCCTTTTCAAACCCGGTTTCTTATCAAAGGAATATATGAAGGGGAAGAGGATGAGTTACCTGCATCCCGTTAAAATGTATGTTTTTACTTCTGCTATATTCTTTCTCCTTTTTTTTAGTTTTTTTCTCGATATCAAGAATATTTCAGACGACTCTCAAAAACTTACACCTGT
The DNA here is from genome assembly GCA_035526625.1 of Chitinophagaceae bacterium. GTDB lineage: Bacteria > Bacteroidota > Bacteroidia > Chitinophagales > Chitinophagaceae > JJ008. Next base: position 1,816 of record DATLCB010000200.1, on the reverse strand, counting down.
CGAAAGGTCAAACCTTTTACGACGTGTGAAAGCAGGGCTTTTAAAGGATTCAACCAATAAATGCCTGAAAGATGGATTGAGTGTCCTGGAAGACACCTCATTGATCCTTACAAAGAAAGATGTCCGGTTTATTGATACATGCAGGAATAAGGGGGTCTATGTAAATTTCGCAGGCAAGTACAAATCTTTTGAAGCTTACGATTCGTCTCAAAAAAAACTTCCAAAGGATGAAAGAGATGCCTGGTTCGGGCGACTGTGGAAGAAGACAACCATAAATATTGAGAAGAAATTCAATGAGAACCCGGATGAAGCGCTGAAGAAACTGATCGAAAGCATATTGCACAGGTTACCTTATATGCTATTGATATCCTTGCCATTCTTTGCACTTATTTTAAAACTGGTGTATACCAGGAGAAAACAGTTTTACTATGCGGACCATGGTGTATTCACCATTCACCTGTATGTATTCAGCTTTCTTATGCTCTTGTTGATCTTTTGTTTCGATAAACTTAGTAAGGTTACCCACTCTGAGTTGCCCGACGTTTTGATATTCCTGTCATTGCTATGGCTGAATGTTTATCTTTTCAAAGCCATGCGGACCTTTTATGGGCAAAGCTGGTGGAAGACCTTTTTAAAATTCCTTATTGTTGCACTTTCATCATTGGTCATGATGATACTACTCTTTTTACTGATCACGTTTTTCTCTGCTGTAACACTTTAAATACGAAGTATGAATTCAGATACCGGGAATGCTTTTTTACGGTTGGTTGGGATCATGGATGAGTTGCGGGAGCAATGCCCCTGGGACAGGAAACAAACTATCCAATCACTGCGGCAAATGACGATAGAGGAAATGTATGAGCTGGCTGATGCGATAACAGACAATGACTGGAAAGGTATCAAAGAAGAATTAGGTGATCTATTACTTCATATTGTTTTTTACGCCAGGATCGGGAAAGAACAGGGGCAGTTCAGCATGGAGGAAGTGATTAATGGTATCAGTGAAAAGCTTATCGCCCGTCATCCGCATATCTATGGTGATCCCGAAAATCCGGGACAGGTCGTAAAAGTGAAAGATGCCGAAGATGTAAAAAAGAACTGGGAAAAACTTAAGTTGAAAGAAGGCAAGGCCTCTGTCTTAAGTGGAGTTCCTGTATCCTTACCGGCGATTGTAAAAGCCATGCGGCTCCAGGAAAAAGCGAAGCAGGTAGGATTTGAATGGGACAATAAAGAACAGGTTTGGGAGAAGGTGGAAGAGGAGATCGGAGAGATGAGATCAGCCATTGATGAGGGTAGTCAATCAAAAACAGAAGATGAACTGGGCGATGTATTATTCTCCCTCATCAATTACGCACGGTTTTTGCAGGTGGATGCCGAAAATGCTCTGGAACGGACCAATAAGAAATTCATCCACCGGTTTACCCAGATGGAACAGCAGGCTTTGCAACATGGAAAAGACCTCCATACCATGAGCCTGCAGGAAATGGATGCCATCTGGAACACCATTAAAAAACACCGGCAAGACCCGTGAAGTCATTCCTGCAAAAAATATACAGGGGAAAACACCTGCTCTTGCTGCTGGCCATTCTTCTCTTTGCCCTTTCTTTTATATTCAATAAGCTATACAGCAACCGCTCTACTGTGGGGCCGGAAGTAAAAAAAATCGAGCGATATCTTGCCAGGCAACAAAACGATTTCGAAAAATTCCTGGATGATACTTCAGTCATTAACCGCTTGCTTGACCGGAAAGAGACACAGCAGGAGTTCATCGATCTTACTAAAAAGCCTTATGGAGTATTCTTATATAAAACAAATG
>DATLCB010000199.1:0-14290 GCA_035526625.1 Chitinophagaceae bacterium | reverse complement strand
CATACCAAATATATATTCTTCAAAATTCCAGGGGTATTTATGGACCCCTTAAATCATAAAGTCGGGCAAAAACACTGAGCTCCAACTCGTAGAATTACCATAAACCGTATAAAACTTACGAAATCCTGCTAAAATAATGATTCTCATCTCCAGCTTTTGGGTCCTTTTCGAATCCGTAAAAGAACATTGCGAAAGAAAAGGGCAGGATAGGCTATGAACGATTTTACTAAAAATGAGAAACCTTTCCTTGGTTCACCGGTGAACTTAAAACACATTCCCGCTATCATAAAATAAACAGTAGAAAGGGCAATTTTCCGAGTTTGCTTATCCGGAAAATATCCTTCACGTTTATATTTATCATACATGATGGCCATTTCCCGGGCTACGCGTTTATCCACAACAGACATGCTCTCGTTATGGATACGATATTGCCACAACTTCCTGTTTATAAAAACAGGCGGAGCCTTCCGGGCCAATTGAACACAGATATCCCTGTCTGCCGGACAGGGGATCTTTACATCATACCGGATATCCGAGCCCATGAACTCCCTTAGCACAACGATATTACCGCTTGGTGCAGGAATTACATTCTTCCATTTCAGGATATTATTATAAAAATCATCTGTTACCAGTTTTTCTTCGCGAAACAAAGGATCGCCTTTTTCATCTATAAAAGAAATATCGCTAAATGCCCATTTTTTATCGCTTTCCAAAATAGCATTCACCTTTTCCTCCAGATTGGTTTCGCCCCATATATCATCCTGGTCAAGAAAAGCCACGAAAGTTCCTTTCGAAGCCTCCAGGCCTTTATTCCTCGAGTCGGCAACTCCAGAATTTTTTTTATTTATCAGGTGTATCCTGCTATCAATTTTTTGTAATTGTTCCACTATAGCTGCCGAACTGTCTTTGCTGGCATCATTCACTACATATATCTCTATGTCTTTCAGGCTTTGATTCATCACCGATCTTAGCGTAGCTTCAAGATACTTTTCTCCATTATAAACAGGAATAACAACTGAAACTATCGGGGAACCTAAAGATTGCATTTACCCAATTAGATTTTTGATAAATATAATTGTATTGTTTCGGGATTGGCCGAAAATAGTTGCAAAACACTCTCGTGCAGGTTTGAGCCTATCTGCCTTGCTTCCTGCCTGTTATTAAATACGAACCTGATATATTCTTCAAACTCTTTAGCCTCGTCCGGGGGGTGTACCACGAACCCATTTCTCCTATTAAAAATGTATTGATCAAAATCCCCCACCCCTGTGCAAACAATTACAGGCTTTTTCATAAGCCCAAATTCTTTTACGAGGCTACTGCTTGCTTCTGTATAAGAAGGATGCACCAGCAGATCAGCAGCGGCGAGGTAATCAATAATGTTCTTTTTGAATCCCAGAAAAAAAACAGATCCCTCTAACAGGTTATCTTTTACATATTTTTCAAGCCTTCCTCTTTCTTCGCCATGGTCCAGGAGCAAAACCTTTATCGGTAAACCTTCTTCGATTAATTTCTTAAATACCGGGAGCACGAGATCATGCCTTTTCAGTTTTATCATCCTGGAAGCTACAATGATTAGCAGCCCTGCCTTATATTGCCGTTTTATATTCTCCACTTCAGACAGATCGGGTTTCCTATATCTTTCGAAATTGTAGACATAGGGAATGATAACGATCTTTTCCTTTTTCACTTTTTCATACCGGATCATTCCATTGTACACTTCCACTGAAGGAACTACAATTTCCTTTGCCAGCCTGCTCACGATCCTGTCGACCTTTAATTCATTTTTATTAACCGACTTAAACCCATCTATCTTGATACTGGCATGAAAATGATGCCGGAAAATAACCACTCTTGCCCGTATTAAATATTGGGCAAATACGGCCGGCAGGTTGCAAGGATTTAAATGGCTCCATACAACATCGATCCTGTGCTTGCGGCAAAAACGAATGAGGTAGACTGCGTGAAAAAAATAGTTGAGTAAGGAAAGGCGATACTTATACTCTTTAATGTGATACTCTATCTCAAAACGCTTTAATTCTTCATGTAACTCGCCCTCTGGTGTTTGTGTCAGAACAATAAGTTTGTTTCCTGTTTTATTGATCTCATTACAGAGCGTTTCCGTGGCAATTGATTTATTATTAGGTGGATAATAGAATAAAACTCTTTTTGGATTCTTGCTTACAGTCACTTTCTTATTGATTCAATACTGGCTGATAATTTTTTTAATCCCCGCCTCGATATCATACTGAGGCCTCCAGTTAAAATCATTTTTAAATAATGAGCCGTTAACGTAAATAGTGCTCACATCAAATTTTACTCCTTCCTGTTTAACCATGTTCAAGCTTTTTCCTGTGATATTTTCCACCAGGCGAATAATCTCTCCAAGTGAGGTCGTGGTACCATTCGATAGATTATAAATAGGGGTGCTATATTTTGTTTCCTGCTGTAAAGCAACTCCAACGGCTACTGCCAGATCATCTACATACAAATAATCCTTGCGATTCTCCAGGGATGCCCAAAGTTTAAATTGTTTCCCGTTCAGGGCACATTCTATAATATGATTGATGACCCCCTGCGGCTTCTTTAAATTCCTGATATAGCCGTATACATTCGAAGGGCGCAGGACGAGATAGTTCAGATCAAAATGATAACCGTAGAGGTACAGGTATTTCTCTACATTGATCTTAGCTACTCCATAAGCAGAAATAGGATGGGTCGGGTGCCTTTCGTCAACATCATCAACAGCTTCATTGCCATAAACTGAACCCCCGGAAGAAAGGAAAATAAGTTTTTTAACGGGATGCTGTCGCAATGTTTCCAACAGTTTCACATTGAGTAACACATTCTCGTAAGCATCCTTATAAATATCCCGCATAGAGCTTGCCGGTGAGGAAGTGCAAATGGTCTGGATCACATTATCAGTATTGGCAAACAATCCTGCATCCCCTGCTATTTCTTCAAAACCACTTTGTACGTAATCTACACCCTCTATCTTTTCATCTGCGGAGTGGGAAGCAATAACTACAGCATGTTTTTCCGCCAGTAGCTTGCGGGCAATGGCTTTGCCAATAAGCCCGTTACCAAGGATCAGTGTTCTCATTTACTATTCAAGGTCATTGTTAATGATCAAAACATTTTCGCCTTTTGCAGAATAAAAGTAATCCCGGAAGGACCTGTTTATTGCCGTAAAGAAGGCCTTTGAACAACCCTTTTCTATCCAATCGTGTAACTCGATCAGCACAATCCTTATTTTGGGCAACCACTCCTCGAAGTTCTCCGCGAATACTTGTTTCTCACTGGTCTCAATATCCAGTTTCAGGATATCAATGCAAGGGAGTGAATATTTTTTCATCACGCTGTTTATAGAGATGCCAAAAATTGACTCCTCGGAGTCGCTTTCCTCAACAACTACCCCCCACTTACCTAATTTGTATTTATCATACACTTTCAACCGTGTTTCTTTACTCCACACCCCGCAATTTTCAAAATGTATATTACTATAGGCCGATACGTTCTTTAGTAATTGAGAAAAATTCTCAGGATCAGGTTCAATACAGATTATTTTGGCACCGGGATACCTGTTTTTCATTATTATAGTGAATAAACCAATATTAGCTCCTCCATCCACTATAACTTTCGGTGTTTCTTTAAAGGCAATTTCATATTCCCTGTTCAAAAAGGCCTGGTAAAAGGCAGCAATATCAGAGGTTCCTTTTCTAAGGGAAATGGGGTGCACAATACCGGGTATTCGCATTTTACTGACACGACCCGACTTGATTTTAAGGAAAAGCCGGGATCCATGAAATATTCCAAAGTATTTGATGAACCGTACGAGTATCCTTAATCCTCCGTTTGCTTTGTTCAATTTTGAAATGTTAAAGAAAGGAAGATAGGAATCAATGTGAACCGTCTAATAAAAAAACATCAAATAAGTCATCCTGGCGTATAAAAAAATCCCGGTCGATCTTCTCTGACTTATATACCATGGTATAGCCGAAAGTCTGCAGATAATCCCATATTTCACCAAGGCTATTACCAAAATTTACAATAGACAATGGATGAAGTGCCAGGATCATTTTAGGCTTATCGCGTCGAAGGGTAGTTTCGCATCCCTTGAGTACAGAATATTCAGCACCTTCGGCATCGATCTTAATGAAATCTATTTTTGAAATTTTATGATCCAGGACAAATTCGTCTACCGAGGTCAATTCAACATCGATCTTGTGCTCATTCCCATAATTCCTTTTATTGTTTGCCAGGCTATTGGAATTATGAGCTTCTATATCGGTAACATAGAAAAAAGTCTTTCCTCTTTTTTCCGCCACTGCCAGCCTATTGGGTTGTATTATTCCCGCGCTATTATTAATGGCGATTGTCTTTTGCAACAATCGAAAAGTGGAAGGAGTAGGTTCAAATGAATATACCTTACCGGTGGATTTTACTTTTTGTGCCATGATAACCGATAAAAGGCCAATATGTGCTCCTATATCAATAACCTTCATTCCCTCTCCTAAATAATTATTTATAAAATTGATATTGTTTAGCTCATAATAACTTTCAAAGTAATTATGATAGCCAACCGGTATTCTTAATTTAAACCCGCTGATATTTCTTTGGAAACCCTTGCCGGCGGTAAGCACATCAAGTGCTTTATAGATTTGTTTTTTCATCTTATTTGAATGTTGTCGAAGGAATTACTCAATCCGGTTTTTATAATAAGATATTATTTTTTTAATCCCATCTTCCAATGTGGTCAGTTCTCTTCCCAATATTTCTTTCATCTTACTATTATCAGGGCACCTTCGCGTCATATCACCTTCCGGCAATGAAGGTAAATGCAATATGGAAGAGGCAGAACCTGTTATTGCTATTATATTTTTGGCCAACTCTAATACGGACATTTCCTTGTCATGCCCGATATTGATCACTTCATTGATACAAAGATCGTTTTCTAAGATCTTTATAGTTGTATCCACGTTATCCTCTATATAACAAAATGTACGGGTTTGTGAGCCATCTCCATATATGCTGATCGGCTCATTTTTCAATGCTGCTTTTAGAAACCTGGGCAAGACAAAATCCTCACTTTGCAGTTTACCATAAGTATTAAAAAAACGGAAAATAGTATAGTTCAGACCGAAATCCTTATTATAAGCTTTTACCATACTTTCAGCAAGGTTTTTAACGATTGCGTAAGGCAGTTTAGAATTGAGCGGTGTGGTGACTTCGTTCTGGGGGAATTCTACGGGCTCTCCATACACTTCTGATGAGGAGGAAAAGAAAAAACGCTTTACATCCGTATTCTTGGAAAGAGAAAGGATATTTCGTATACCATCTATGTCATCGAATACCATTAGAGGGTTAGCCAATGTCCTTTTTACACCTACTACGGCAGCATAATGAAATACGCAATCAAAATTATACTTGCCGAATATGGGCGCAATATCCTTGTAATTATTTACATCTGCTTTTATGAATTTCCAATTATCATACTTGCTATCCGGCAATTTTTCAACGTTCCCGGTAAGCAGGTTATCCACGATAACAACAAAATTATTTTTGTTTTCCGTTAATTTCCTGGCGAGGCTCCCGCCGATATTTCCTGAACCGCCAGTGATAAGTATCTTAATTCCAGGCATAGCTATTATTATTTAAAGTTATGGTTGACCTTTCCTTCAACATAAGACTTAGCAACACGACTACTTCCCTGCTCCATCAAATTTCTTTAGCCCTTCCCGTACCCCTGCAAAAACAAAAACCCCGGCAAGCATTCTGTAAAACGGAAAAAGCAGTGAATCAAAAGGTGTCGCTTTTTCCATTATGTTTACAAATCTTAGTAAAAAATTACGAACACTTTTCCTGGCTATCACTGACTTAATTCTTTTTTTAAATTTCAGTTTGGGAGAGTCGCCCTCGTTTATCCCGCAGTTTTCATAATAAAGGTTTTTAAGATTTGCATGATCGAGTGAATAGGGAACTTTGGCGGCCACTTCTGCAACTCCTATCCCATACTTGAACTCCTGTTTACATTTATCCTCTATCGTGGTGGGTTGCAAATGCCAGCCTTTTATGGAAGGGTTAAAATAAATATCGATCGACTGGTGCGCCAATCTTGCCATCAGTTCAAATTCTTCTGCCGCAGGTGTTCTTAATGAGCTTTTATAAAAATTTCCGTCGGGGAATGTTTTTTTTTCTGCAGAGATATTTCCGCTGGCTATCGAGGTTGTTTTTATAAAATTTTTACTGTCATCGTCAGACGCCTCCGCATGAGTGAGTTTTTCAAGGAAACGATAAGCCGGCGTTTGCTTTGGTGGAACGGGGTAAGGACAGTATCCATAGATCACAGATCCCGGGAATTGCTGATGACCAACCACATGTTTTAGTAACATATCCGGAAAAGCCAGGATATCATCATCCATAAAAAGAACCACTTCATGACTTGCCTGCTGAAACCCATTATTTCTTGCAAAAGCCGGTCCTGCATTTTCCTGTCGCACTACCTTCAATGTAAAAGGAGGCTTTATTACCATTGTTTTAAGAAAGTTACCGGCCGGGATAAGAGATCCATCATCTACTACTACTATTTCCACTTCTGATAACTGTGCAACATCAGCCTTCAGTATCTCATTAATAATATTCTTTAAATTCTCTCCCCTGTTATAGGTGGGCATTACTAGGCTAAGCTTATACATATTTATTGAAATCGATTCAGTTTTAAAATCATCCCGCTCTTTTTCTTTGCAAGGCCAGCGAAAGACCGCCCATATACTGAAGTAATCTTTGCCTGCCGATTAAAACAAAAAGGGCAATCCCTATCGTTAGGCAAAAAAGCAGCATCCGGAGAAAGAAAGTATCTGCATTATACCTAAGCTGCAGAAAATAACAAAGGGCGGTCAACAGGCCCGCTATCACCGCGCATAAGATTATTTTGAACCAGTTGAATGGGATAGGATACAATTTCAGGCTTATAAAAGCATAGGCGACCAAAAAAAAGAAGGCTCCCAACGAGGTAGCAATGGCCGCACCCTGCAGGCCGTATCTTGAGATCAGCAAAAAGTTGAAAAGGATATTAACAGCCGTACCTGCCAGTGACAAATATAATATGTAAATGGTTTTCCTTTTGATGGCAAACCCCGGCATAAAAAAATAGATCTTGATGAATATTTGGCCCAGGCAGATTAGGGGAAGTAATCTCCAGGCCTCGTTGAACTCGCCGCTTGATAAAAAATTAAAGATGTCTTTTGCAAAAAAATTAATGCCGCAATAAAGAAATAAGATACCGGTAAGAACAATAGAGAAAAATTCCGCTATTTTTTGGGGAGATTTTTCATCTTTATAATTAGAAAGCACGATCGGGAAAAAAGAACTTTCAATAACACTTAATACGACACCAAAAATAATGGCAAATTTTGCTGCTACACTGAAAAGACCCAGCTCATGCAATGAAAGAAAGGATCGAAGCATGAAACGGTCGATAAAGTACCAGGAATACCACGCCAGCGCCGAAAAAACCAGGGGTGTGGAAAACCGGATCATCTCCAGGTACTTCCCCTTACTCAGCGAGAATTTGATCTTATCCTTTACAAAATAATAATTGACCAGTAAGGAGATGGCAGAGGAGCAAACAATAGCAATATAACTGCCCACGATACCTTTATCCATGAAAAGTATGAGCCATATAGATAACCCTACCGTCAGTATGATGGAGATACCACTGCTGATAGCCGATTGTTTTACCTTTTTTTGCCATATTAATAATGTCGCCATATAACCGCTGACGCCATTGATCAAAAAGGAGAAAGCGAACAAAATATAAACCGTCAGGTATTCCTTTGATTCTGTTAACCATTGATTGAATGTCTGTGAGAATAATAACAATATCGAAAAGGTTGTAAAGATGCTGATGAAGCTTGACCAAAAGCCTGTGGAGATAATGACTTTTTCCTCGTGTTCATCTTTACTATCAATAGTGAACCGGATGATGGCCTGGGAGATCTGCAGTGTAACGATTATCATTAAAACGGTAGCGCATATATTCAATAGTTCCATCACCCCATAGTCCGAAGGAGATAGTCTGGCCATATACAGGGGCATAAGGAAAAAAGAGACCGCCTGCGTTAGTAATTGGGGCAGGGCAAGATAAAAGGAGTTTCTAAAAAGTTGCTTTAACATGTGTTCTAGGCGATAAGCGTATATCTTCCTTCTGCGAATCTTGCTTCCTTATAGGGCTTATTAGCGTAACTGCTTAATGCAAATAATAATTGTTCAGCCCTTTTTTCCGTAGAATGCAATTCTTCAACCAGGTTCCATGCATTTTTTTTCAAGGCCTGGCGAATAGCAGGATGCTTTTTTAAGAACCTGATCGGCTCGACCACATTTTCAGGTTCACTAAAAACATAGTTCTTTTCATGAACAAAACCATAATCACTTGCAAACCCCGGTGTATACCCTACCAGCACGGAGCCACTGGCGGGGATCTCAAAAAATTTTCGAACAAAATACATATACCCGCTTCCGCAGGTAAAACTGATACAACTTCTTTTTAGAAAAAAATCCTGTATCAAATGGCTGGTGTACAAATTGAATCCCGTGATTCGGTCAGCTCCTGCCAGCCTGCTTTTATAAATAATTTCGTTTACTTTATTCTTTACCCTGTTGGTAATATAATAGGGAGCCAAACTGACCCCTCTTGCCTGCTGGATATTTTGTTTGGCTATTTTTCTTGTAAGATATCCATCCCCAATAACAGAAACATCCCACAAGTGAAGCCGTTTTCCTTTGTGGATCTCGTTGCTGCTCACACACAAAGGGACCTCGATGACAGTTGGCACCATTTCCCTAATGCGGCGGGCATTTTCTTTCGGTGGAAAATAGCCATCCTTTATAAGCATAAAGGGATCCCTGTAAGTGACCGGGAGATCGTTTACATCTTTCATGTATTCTGGCCTGAACACCCAGACAATGGCTTGTATCTTACTGATATATTTTTCAAAAACATCTTTTCCCAGTCCGTCAAACCTACCCACGATATCGCTCTTCAATGCATGCATATCACAATGAAGCATGAATATTTTTGGGACCTGGCTTATGGAAAATAAATAATCAAATACAGCCAGATAAAACCCCGCATCCTTTTTATGATACGCTTTTAAAATAAAATTGAAATTGGTTTTAGCCTGGACAATTGAATAGCAGTATTTGATGGAATGATCTATAACGATCACATCACAATGTGTAGCCTTTTCTTCAATTTCTTTGAACGTTAAGAGACTTACATCTATTAACTCTGTATCCCCTGAACCCTTACAAATCTTTTCAACCTCCCTGAACAGGTTGGGATAATGACTGGGTTGTAGAAATGTGATGGAAGACCAGAATATGCAGATCTTTTTGCCACTCATTGATCGACTAATCATATCCAGGAATGATATGCCGAAAAAACATAGTTCATCCTGAACCCGGCGTTGATATGGATTTTTAAAGAAGGCAGGTTGTGCATTTCTATCCCTGATTCAACCAGCGGCACATCTTTTAATAATAATTCTGCTGTTGCCGCCATAAAAGCAGATGCGATCCCTTTAGGTGCTTTTTTGTTGTCGACCACCAGTAACCTTAATGAATAACAGGAAAGAAGTTGCTCAAACTGGTACTGTATAAGGGGGCAGATAAAGCATGCCAGGGGGACCTCTTCTTTATTATACAGGACCGCAAGATCAGTCCCTTTGGCGGAACTGTTGTTGATAAGATCTTTATAAACCTGGTCTGCCTTTGAAGCGCCTATCCTTTCATCCAGGTAAAAGCGACCACCTTTAAAATAACTATCCGACATACCCAGTATAAAGGGGATATCTTCTTTGCTTTCGCTTTTCCTCACAATATACCCTTCCGGTAAAGGTAGTGAAGCAGGTTGTTGGGTAAAACACTTGCCCCATGTGAGAATGTAATTGAATCTATTTCTTTGGAAGGATAATGAAAGAGCCGCATCCCAATTATTGACAGCTACAAAACAAAACCCTATTTTTTCCGCCTGACGGTACAGCTGGAATGACCGGATTAATTCCTGCAGGACTTCTTCCCGCTTTTGATCATCCATTTGTGGGTCCGTAAATACATTCTGTATGGTACCGGCTTTTAGTGCAAGAAGATTACTGTCGTAATCACTGGAATGGAATTCAATAACAGCCAAAATGGTATCTTTTTGGCGGACCCCCCAAAAAAGGATTTCCTTCCTATCCATATTTTGCCAGCGATGCTGGTGAAAAGCATGCCCGTCATATAAAAACGGGTATAGAGAAAATTTTTCTTTGCCTGCGTCCTTTAACAAACCAGGCGGGATATCTTCAGGACAGACCTTTTCGGCGATAAGCTGGTGCTGCATCGGGTTATTGCGTTTTAAGCCATTCGCTTGTTCGCACTATTCCTTCCTCCAGATCCACCTTCGCCTTGAATCCTAATACTTTTTCTGTTTTTTCAACAGAAGGTATGCGAAGCTCAATGTCGGCACTGAGTGCTGGCTTATGGGAGATCTTTGATTCAGACCGCAATACCCTGCAAACGGTTTGCGCCAAACCCAGTGTAGTGATCACGGCTCTTGCATTTCCTAAATTGAAACTATTACCGATCGCTTTGGGGTCTTCGATACAACGTATCAAACAATCAACAAAGTCATCCACAAAGCACCAGGCCCTTATCTGTGCACCGTCGCCATTGATAAATATCTCTTCGTTCTTCAATGCTTTTTTAATAAATATCTGGATCGCACCTTCGCCTGTCTGGCCCGGACCATATACATTAAAAGGCCGGACAGTTACCACCGGTAGCTGATGTTGCTTATAATAAGCATGCGCCAGGTGCTCCCCGGCGAGCTTACTTACAGCATACACCCACCGGGCCTCACCCGCAGATCCTGCCACCGTATTATCTTCCTCTGTTGACTTGTAAGCCATGCTTCCAAATATCTCTGACGTGGAGAAGTCAATGAACCGGTCTTTAACGCCATTCTCCTGTGCTGCCTGCAGCGCATTGGCCGTACCGATCATATTCACAGTCATTGTTTTTACCGGGTCTTTTATCACGGTGTCGATACCGGCAATACCCGCCGCATGGACAACGATATCCGAGCCTTTCATACTTTCTTTCAGCAATGGGAGGTTCAGCACGTCTCCTTTTATGATCTTTATATTAGCGTGTCCCGAGAGACCACTTCCTGTGAGTGTATCTCTGTGAAAATTATCGTACACCGTTATCTTATTTTGCCCGATATATTCTTTGATCAGTGTATTGGCGATGAATCCGGCGCCCCCGGTAATAAAAATTTTTTTCCCCTGGATCATAATTGGTTTATTGTATTAGCGATATAAAGTGTTTCCTCTTCTGTAAGTTTATCGTAGATCGGTAAGGCAAGTCCGCTGGTATATGCCGCCCATGCGTTGGGATATAAAGCAGCAGCATTCTCTCCGTATTTTTTACGGTAATAAGTTTGTGCGGGTATGCATTGAGCTCCGTAATTACTGCCAATGCCTTTCTCTTTTAGCCAGGCCATTGTTTTTTTCTGTTCTTTACCCTGACCAAGCATAATATGAAAAGTTTGCCAGGTATGGTAATACCCGGAGGGTACTGTGGGTAAAGTGACTGCCTTATTGGTTATTTCCCTGAAATAGATAGATGCCAACTTATTCTTGTATTCCAGGATTTGTGGTAATCGTTCCAGCTGTCCTGTTATCAATGCTGCCTGGAAATCTGTCATCCTGTAATTATACCCCGCCTCTATAAAATCCATTTCTTCTTTTTGTGGGTCAATGCCGTGGTTTCTCAGTGCCCTTATCTTCACCATTGCTCTCTCATCATTTGTGATGAGCATGCCCCCTTCTCCCGATGAGATCGATTTTCGCGGGTGAAGGGAAAAGGACCCAATGTGTCCAAAACTACCGGAAGGCTTTCCATCTTGCGTAGCCCCGAGAGCGCAGGCTGCATCTTCAATTAAAATAATATTATGCTTCGCAGCAAGCTGGGCGAGGAAAGCAATATCACAGCAAAGCCCGAACTCATGGACAGGTATTATGGCTTTCGTACGGGATGTTATCTTTTCTTCAACTCGGTGAATATTGATATTAAAAGTAGCTATATCAATATCTATAAATACCGGTGTAGCACCCACCAGTTCTACCACATTTGCCGTAGCTACATAAGAAAAGGCGGGAACGATCACTTCATCACCAGGTCCCACGCCGTATGCCAGTAAAGCAAGGTGCAGCGTAGCCGTACCATTAGAGAGTGCTATGGCATGCCGGACATCATGCAATGATGCAAAAGCTTTTTCTATCGCTGTTACATGCTTCCCCTGTACGAGCATCCCCGACCGTAGTACCTCAACTGCATTTTGAATGTCGGGTTCTTCGATCCCCGGGCGTGCAAGTGGTATAAAAGATCGCAACTTATTTACCTGTTTTATAGTTCCTGATATCATGTGCTAACTGTACTGCCTTTCGTGTTTCGGACAACCGGAAACCTTTGCCTTCCAGTATTTGCTGGTAAGATTCGGTATGAAGCTCGGTGAAACCCTCGCTAAACTCAAATTCTTCACCATTAATGGTAAGAGAGCGATGAGTTCTCTTTCCGTCATTTTTTGCTGCTTCCGGCAAATTGTCTGCGTTGATGCTTAGCTTCCAGTTCACGATTGCCTTGGTAAGCATGAGTTTACCGGCTGCGATATCCGCATCATGCTGATCGACAATACTATTCTTTACATCTCCGAATATCCAAAGCAACATATCGAAAAAATGTATCCCGATATTGGTCGCAATGCCACCACTTTTCTGGATATCTCCTTTCCAGCTGGTGTGATACCAGTGACCGCGGGAGGTGATGTAGGTAAGATCCACATCATATATTTTATCTGCGGGGCCATTCTTTATTTTTTCCCGTAAAGCGATAATGGCAGGATGAAGACGCAATTGCAGAATGGTAAAGACCTTCTGTTGTGTTTCCTTCTCTATCTCCATCAACGCATCGATATTCCAGGGGTTCAGCACGATGGGTTTCTCACAGATCACATCAGCACCGATCCGGAGTCCAAACCGTATATGTGCATCATGCAGGTAATTTGGGGAACAAACCGAAACAAAATCAGTATGGACTCCTTGTCTCTTTAACTTCTCAATATGCCTGTCAAATCTCTCAAACTCAATAAAAAAATCGGCCTTAGGAAAGTAGCTGTCAAGTATCCCGACGGAATCATGCTTATCAACCGCTGCTAAAAGGTTATTATTCGTATCCTTTATTGCTTTCATATGCCGCGGTGCTATGTAGCCGCCGGCACCTATCAGAATAAAATTTTTCATAACTGAATTAGTTGATCCGGCTTACACGGTTATTGGCAAACATGTATTCTTGCCCGCTTTCGGGACAAACAGCATTCCCGCTTTTATCGAATACTAATTTATGGCCATACTCGCTCATCCATCCAACCTGGCGGCCCGGGTTTCCCATCACTAATGCATAGGCCAATACAGGTTTTGTAATTACCGTACCCGCTCCAATAAAGGCAAACTCTCCTATCTCATTGCCACAAACAATCGTTGCATTTGCGCCGATACTAGCACCTCTTTTAACCAAGGTTGACATATACTCATGTTTCCGGCTAACGGCGCTGCGCGGATTGAAAACATTCGTGAATACCATTGATGGCCCCAGGAAAACATCATCTTCACAGGTTACCCCTTCATAAATGGATACATTATTCTGTACCCTTACATTGTTCCCCAGTTTAACCTTGGGTGACACCACGACATTCTGGCCAATATTGCAGTTCTCCCCGATCTCGCAACCCGGCATGATATGACTGAAGTGCCAGATCTTAGTGCCTGCACCTATGTGGCATCCTTCATCAATAACGGCAGTGGGATGACTGTAATAATTCATATTATCGAGCCGCAATTTTTTTCAGGTATTCCCCATAACCACTTTTCGACAACTGGGTAGCGAGATCGAGTAACTGATCTTTTGTAATGAAACCCTGGCGCCAGGCTATTTCTTCAATACAGCCGATCTTGGTACCTTGTCTTTTTTCAATCACCCGCACGAATTCACTTGCATCGTTCAATGAATCGAAAGTACCTGTATCCAGCCAGGCTGTTCCCCTGTCGAGCACGGCCACTTTTAATTGTCCGTTCTCCAGGTATGCTTTATTTACATCAGTGATCTCATATTCACCGCGTGCGGATGGTTGAAGTTCTTTTGCGACCCGTACCACCTCATTGTCGTAAAAATAAAGTCCAGGAACGGCATA
>DATLCB010000198.1:0-4988 GCA_035526625.1 Chitinophagaceae bacterium | reverse complement strand
CAGGGCCATATAGGCTTTTTTCAGATCCTTTTTCATGGTTGGTCCTTTTTCAATTACAGAACAAATTTTGTTCTTATTTTTATAAAATAACAGATTCAGTTTTTGTATTTTTGACTAGATCAGATGAAAAGACCGAAAGTCGGAAGACGGAAAGACCGGAAGACATCATCCTTACTATGTGTATTTCTACTTGCTGACTTCGGATTCCAACTGCTGACTATAAACTTCCTTTTATGCGTAAAGACAATTTCACAGCAACCGACCACTTGTATATGCAACTGGCAGATGGTTTGGAAAAAATGATCAGTGAAGATGTATTGAAGATCGGTGACAAGCTTCCCTCCGTAAGGATGCTGAGTGAAGAATACGGCATCAGCATGGGCACGGCTTTCCAGGCCTACTATCACCTCGAGGGAAAGGGGCTTATCGAATCAAGGCCTAAATCAGGTTACTATGTACGTTTTAATCAGCAACGTTTCCGCGATCTTCCCAAAGTGATACAGCCGGATGTCCTTTCTCATGAAGTAAGTGTGAAAGAAATGATCGCTTCCATCTACGATGATATCGCTATCAATGATGACAAGGTGATAAATTTTGCATTGGCCGTTCCGGATGTAACGTTGCTGCCGGTGGCCAAGATCAATAAATCGGTAGTGCATGCGCTTCGTAACAGTAAGGATCATTGCATCAGTTATGAAGACACACAGGGTAACCCTGAATTGCGTAAACAGATCGCCAAACTTTCTTTTAACTGGGGCGGAAAAATAAAACCGGAAGAGGTGGTCGTCACATCAGGTTGTCTCGAAGCTATTACGATGTGCCTCCGCGCAGTTACCAAACAAGGTGATACTGTGGCAGTAGAATCGCCGAACTATTTTGGTATTTACCAGGCAATAGAAAATCTCGGGCTTAAAGTAGTGGAGATATCTTCCTGCCCCGAGACCGGTCTCGATCTTGCCTGCCTGCAAAAAGTACTAAAAGAAATACCGGTAAAAGCCTGTGTGGTGACGCCTAATTTTAATAATCCTTCAGGCGGTTGTATGCCCGATGAAAATAAGAAGGACCTCGTGGCCCTTATCAGCAAATACAATATCCCCTTGATCGAGGATGATATTTATGGAGAATTATATTTTGGTAAGAACCGACCTCGGACCTGCAAATACTATGATACAAAGGGACTGGTGATGCATTGCTCCTCGCTCTCTAAATCACTGGCCCCGGGTTATCGCATCGGCTGGGCGCTTCCAGGTAAATTCTTTGAGGAAGTAAAACTGGTAAAAAGAATGAACAATATCAGTTCCCCCACCCTTACGCAAGCTGCCATGGCACACTTCCTCCAAAACGGGCGGTATGAATATCACCTGAAAAATATGCGGAAAGCCATGCATACGCAATGTCTGCGTTATATGCAGGCCGTTATTGATTATTTCCCGGAAGACAGTAAGGTTTCCCGGCCGCAGGGTGGATTTGTATTATGGGTGCAGCTGAATAAAAAAATAAATGCTTTCAAACTCCGGAGCGAAGCAATGAAGCATCGCATCTCTGTGGTGCCCGGCAAGATATTTTCAGCCAGCTGTAACTACAATAATTTTATCAGGATAAGTTTTGGCCAGCCATGGAATGAAGACATGGATTATGGATTGATGATGCTGGGCAAGATCATCAGGAAGATGACCTGATCAGGCCCTGTTCTTCCTTTTAAAATAAAAATAGAGTGGAATTCCCAGCGCGGTTATGACCAACCCCAGTACAGAATTGATCACGGGTTGGCGGTGATGGATATAATTGCTTATATCATTATATACGGTTGTGATCAAATAGAAAACGGTAAATAAAATAAAAAGGATGGTTACAAGAGGATGTCCCCATATCTTATATGGTCTCGCTTTATCAGGCATCCTTTTTCGTAAAATAAAAACCCCCACTGCACCTGCACCATATGCGATCCATGTAATGAATACAAACATATCTGCCAGCATATCGAACGACCCGGTAAAAACAAACACACAGGTCCATGCTCCATGCAGCCACAAGGCATTATGAGGTGTTGCAAATCTTTTATGTTCCTTTCCTGCCCAGGTGGAGAACACTCTATCCTTACCCATCGCATAAGTGACCCGGCAGGTCGCCATGGTATTGCCATTGATCGATCCGATCGTACACAATACAATCAGCGCTGCAATGATGGCGCTGCCAGTAGTTCCCATTGCCACCTTTACGGCATCAGCCGCTACCAGTGATGAACCCGCCATTTTTTCAACAGGCAGTACATAGAGATAGGCCTGGTTGACGAGTATATAGATGATGATACAGGCAAACACTCCTACCATAAGGCTTCTCGGAATATTCTTCTGCGGTTCTTTTATTTCGCCGGCAATATAATTCACATTGATCCACCCGTCAAAAGCAAAGAAAGCACCTGTCATGGCAACAATAAAACCACTTAGAAGATCAGCTCCCTGTGGCGGGGATCCCGCTTTCCAGAAATTCTCAAATGAACCACTGCCGGAAAAGAAGATCCCGAATACGAGCAGGCAAATGATCACAACCTTTACAAAAGTGGAAAGCACCTGGAAATAACTGCCCGCTTTCACACTGCGGTAGTTCAGGTAAGTAAAAAGCAATATGACCGCTATGGCTAGAGATTTTACGCCGATGTCCTCAAGCGGATGCAGGTCGCCGATAAATGGTATATGCCAGGTATATGCTTGTTCGATAGCTTTATCAAATCGGGGCAGGTGTAAAAAATAATCTGCGTAGCGGGCACAGATAAAGGAAATAGCGGCGACAGATGCTGTATTGATGACTGCAAATGCGGACCATCCAAAAAGGAAAGCGAAAAAATCCCCGAACATATATTTAAAATAAGCGTAGATACCTCCGGTTTCAGGGATCATGGCGCCGAGTTCGGCATAGATCAGGGCACCAAAAAGAGAAAAGGTACCGGCTACAATCCATACAAGGGTAAGCCATATTGGTGAGCCCAACTGAGCTGCCATCGCAGCTGGTTTCATAAAGACACCCGAACCGATTATGGTACCAATTGCGATAGAAGTAGCAGACCAGAAACCGATCTTTTTGGCAAGAGAAATGGTGGTGGACATATTAAAACAGGAAGATAAGCATACTTGATATTAAACCAGCGCAGCATTAAAAGGTCTTTGATTGTCAACTGAAAATATAAAAGGAAGAACTCCGCTACTTCTTACTGGCAACCGGCCGGGAAATAGGACGTTTTATAGGCTTAATGTTCTATCTTTAAATGACAACTATGATCCTGTGCGTACATTGATGGGCTCCGAAATATTAACCTGTGGCAACTTCTCTTTAAAGGGTTTATTATGCATACTGTTCTCCGGTATGATTTGTTTACAGGGCCGCACACAGCAATGTCCTCCTAACATTGATTTCGAAACGGGCACATTCAATGGATGGACCTGTTATACAGGAAATGTTTATGCTTCTCCACCCAATGGCAATATCATCAATCTCTCCCCATCTGGACCTCGTGCTGGCCAGCACACGATGTACTCTGCTGCAGCTGATGGCGGCACAAGGGATCCTTTTGGGAATTTTCCGGTCATATGTCCTAATGGCAGCGGGTATTCTGTAAAATTGGGTAACACTACTGGTGGTGCGGAAGCGGAAGGACTGTCTTATGATTTTACGATCCCTTCGGGCAGAAGCACTTATTCCCTTATCTATCATTATGCCGTTGTCTTCCAGGACCCGAATCATGAAGCATTCCAGCAACCGCGGCTGGTCCTGGAAGTCTGGAACCTCACAGATAATGAACTGATCGATTGTTCCTCTTTTACTTTTTTTCCAAACGGGTCTCCGCTCCCTGGTTTTTTTTCATCGGGACAAACGGATTCAGCCGATGTATGGTGTAAGGATTGGTCAGCCGTTTCTATCAACCTCAATGATATGGCAGGAAAAGACATCAGGCTCTTCTTCAAAACTGCCGATTGCACTTTCCGCCGTCATTTTGGTTATGCTTATGTAGATGTAAATACAGAATGCAGCAGCGAATTCACAGGCGCTACTTATTGTCCTGATGATACAGCCGTATCAGTTACTGCGCCATATGGATACCAGGCCTATAAATGGTATGATAATAATTTTGTTTTCCTTGGATCGCAGCAGATCATCCGGCTGGCGCCGCCTCCTCCTTCAGGCACTACGCTTGCAGTTGAGCTGATACCTTATGCGGGCTATGGATGTCGTGATACTTTGTATGCAAGACTCGTAGATACATTAACACTTACTGCCAATGCAGGGGCTGATGTCGTATCCTGCAATAAGAACCCCGTATTGATAGGAAGTATCCGCAAACCTGGTGTAGTGTATAGCTGGTCCCCCGCTACAGATCTTTCTTTCCCGGATATTCCCAACCCATTTGCAAGTCCATCGGTCACCACACCCTATGAACTTACCGTAAGAAGCACAGGAGGAGGATGTGTGGACAAGGATATTGTTTTGGTAACAGCTTCTATTATTGACAGCAGCCTCCAGCTGCTGGGCAAACCATTTTTTTGTATCACCACAGGCGATAGTGCCGTGCTGCAGGTACAACCAACAGATAGGATTCAATGGGTACTGAACGGCTCACCCATCAACGGAGCAACACAACCATCTTATAAAGTAAATAAAACGGGTACTTACCGGGCACAGCTTACTACCGATGAGGGTTGTACCTTATCAACGAGGAGCCAGGACATTGTCGTGGAGACACCGAGACCGCCTGTCCGTTACCCGCTACAATATGCATTGATCAATAGCCCGATCCAACTTGATTCAAGATCTTTTGGCACTACTTATTTATGGGGACCAGGCACCTACCTTAATGATCCAACCGATCCAAAACCTTTTTTCAATGCCCCTGGTTTATTAGAGCAATTGTATACTATCGATATAACGACCGCGAGCGGTTGTGTAACGGTGGACACACAACTGGTCAAAACAATAAAGGAAGTAAAGGTTTATAT
>DATLCB010000197.1:0-13858 GCA_035526625.1 Chitinophagaceae bacterium | reverse complement strand
AAAGTAAAAGTTCTTCACATTACTGCAACCTGTTACATGAGCCGATACTCTTGTATATGCCCATCACCAAATAACTTAATTTCTGTCTTATATGAAGTACATGCTGATCTTTTCCCTTTTACTACGTATCCCCGCGATGGCGCAGGAAGCCAGTGCGCCGGCCTGCAAACTGATCAGGGAAACTGATCCTTATACCAAGGAAACCAAACTCTCAACCGGGTTTATTTTTTTTGATGGGGGATCTGTGACCATTGATGCAGACAGTAAAGAAGTGATCGTCCTTTTTTCGGTCGAAGGTCCTGATAGATGTTTCGATAATAATTCGACGGCGGATGTCTTTTTCGAGGGGATAAAATCCAAGACAATGAGCCGCAACGCAGGCACCATGAATTGCGAAGGACTGTTCCAGTTCGTTTTCAAGAATTCACTTAGCACACCTACTACCTTGCTGCAGAGGATATTGACAAAAAAGACCACCCAACTTATCTTCAATAGCAATACCAAAAAACCAATAACAGTTACAGTCGGTCCTAAGGAACAGGAAGCGCTGATGACCCTTGCGAATTGCCTGGTCACAGAAGCCAGGACCCTGATAAAATAGTAGTTCATTTTCTTCAGCAGGAACACTTATGAATGCTGTAGCTGTGTAAATTCAGAATAAGCCGTGAAATAGTTAATCTACTATTGGTTATTACCTGGCATTGTTCCAATTTAGCAGTTCCAACAGTCATCTTTGGCTGTTTTAAAATCCAACCTAATGAAACAGCAATCCCACCCTTTTTTTTCCGCGACGGGTTCCCCGTTATCCTTACAGCATTTAGTTGATAGTTTGGTAAACGATCGCCTTCAATTGGCAAAGATCAACAGGACGGCAGTAGTAAATGAAATAGGTAAAGCTGTTTCCTTAAGCAAAGGCTGTGAGAGTTTCATATGTCTTATTGATGAAGTGATCACAACCGTTATCGCCAACTCCAACAGGGGTGATATACATATCAGCGCTGAACGAAGGGACAAGGAGGTTATCCTTTCCATTCAGGAACGAAATAACTATAACGGCTATGCGTTGTCTTTCAGCATCGGCACCCTGATGGAGGATGCATTTTCAATAGGGGGCATGCTGGATATCAAAGGTCCTCAGAAAAAGATCACAACGATCTATCTATCGTTGCCGGTAACAGCAGCTGCTTAATTCCCGGGCTATTGGCCAATAGCTATTAGCTAACAGCTGGTATTCATTATAATAAAAAAAACCCGTCTTATACAAACGGGTTTCATTGATATATTCCGAGACTATATTCTAGTACCTGTAAAGATCTGATTTGAACGGACCGGTTTTGGGTATGCCCAGATAATCTGCCTGTTCCTGGGTCAGCTCATCCAATTCCACACCGATCTTTGAAAGATGCAAACGGGCTACTTTCTCATCAAGGTGCTTAGGTAACACATACACTTTGTTCTCATAATTCTTGTGGTTATTCCACAATTCGATCTGTGCAAGTGTTTGGTTACTGAAAGAGTTACTCATTACAAAAGAAGGGTGACCGGTAGCGCAGCCGAGATTCACCAGGCGTCCTTCAGCCAAAATGATAATATCCTTACCATTAATAGTATAAATATCCACCTGCGGCTTGATAGTATCTTTTGTATCACCATAGTTCGTGTTCAGCCAGGCGATATCTATTTCGATATCAAAGTGGCCGATATTACAAACGATCACTTTATCTTTCATTAATTTGAAATGCTCGCCACGGATCAGGTCGCGGCAGCCGGAAGCGGTAACAACAATATCTGCTTCCTTGACAGCATCGATCATTTTCTTTACTTCAAAACCATCCATCGCAGCCTGCAAAGCACAGATAGGATCGATCTCGGTAACAATAACACGACAGCCGGCGCCCGCTAATGAAGCCGCAGAACCTTTACCTACATCACCGTAACCACCTACAACAGCTACCTTTCCAGCCAGCATTACATCCGTTGCACGGCGGATAGAATCAACCAGTGATTCTTTACAACCATATTTGTTATCGAATTTAGATTTGGTGACAGAATCATTCACGTTGATGGCAGGCATAGGTAATGTACCTTTTGCCACTCTTTCATATAAACGGTGAACACCGGTAGTCGTTTCTTCTGATATTCCTTTTACATGCTGTACGAGTTCAGGATAAGTATCGAGTACCATATTGGTCAGGTCACCACCATCATCGAGGATCATGTTCAATGGTTTGTCCTTACCACCAAAGAATAATGTTTGCTCTATGCACCAGTCTGCTTCTTCCTGCGATTGTCCTTTCCAGGCAAATACACCGGTACCGGCTGCGGCAATAGCTGCAGCAGCATGGTCCTGCGTAGAAAATATATTGCAGGAACTCCATTTTACTTCGGCGCCTAATGCTTTCAGGGTCTCGATCAATACGGCAGTCTGGATGGTCATATGCAGGCATCCTGCGATACGGGCGCCCTTTAAGGGTTGTGAGGGCCCGTACTCTTTACGGATACTCATCAGGCCGGGCATTTCTGCTTCAGCTAATCTTATTTCTTTACGTCCCCATTCAGCAAGGGAGATATCTGCTACCTTGTAAGGCAGGCTGAAATCAATGGATTTTGTTACTGTTGACATTTGGTTATTTTTTCGGGTGCGAAGGTACAGTTTAAGCCCCAATTAACCGGAATGGATACTAACTAATTTTACACTGTCAGGGACCTGTCAATAGTTAGAACGACCATAGGGTTGTAATCAAATAAGGATAACTTTGAACATACAAAAGCATTGTTATGTTTGTGTACGATACTGTATCTGAAGCAGTGAATGAATTGAAGAAAAGAGGCTATGCCATGGATTTCAACCTTTCAGAAAATTGTATCATTTGTCATGCGGATAGGTTCGATGTAAACGATTTTGAGATCGTGGAGACCTACCGGTTTGAGGGGAATACCGATCCTTCTGATGAGGCCGTTGTTTATGCTATCGAATCGGTTGATGGGAAGAGAGGTGTACTGGTAAACGGTTATGGTATATCAGCCGAAGGGATGAGCAGCGAAATGGCAAAGAAGCTAAGTATGAACAGGAATGAATGACAAGCAGCATTAATTATCCGTAATATTAAACCACCGTCTATGAAATCTCTGGTTAGGATCTGCCTGGTTGGCTTATTACTTTATTTGCCTGATACTGTTCATTCACAGAATGACAATTTCCGGTTGATATGTCCCCTGAACGATGCGATTGTAGTGCCTCCTCCCAAGAATGCTCTTCAACTTGATGAACCCGATCTTTGTATAGTGTTGACGAGTATCCCCGATACGACAGTAAAGTCCGTCGGTACTGGCAGGGTTACCAATACGGAACTTACCGAGGAGAACGGGTATGGGGTAGTTCTTTTCTCCAAAATAAATGGGAAGGACTATTATTTCTGGTATACAGGGCTGAACAAACTGCTGGTTCGCAGGAACGATGTAATTAAAGTGGGACAGCCGCTTGGCTATATCAGTCCTGGTAGCAAGATCGAACTCACCATGTACCAGTTTGAAACACCTGTCGATCCTTTAAAGCATCTCGATTGCAAGGGTATATTAAGAGGTTTCTAAAGACTGAGCGGATTTATTTTTTTCTCCATGACATAATCATTCATAAAGTAACCATTCCCAATATCGATATCTTCTTCTTTGATCACTGTAAAACCTGCCCTTTCATAAAAATCCTTTGCCTTATTATTCCTGTTGACATTCAATTGGAGCGTAGTGCCTCCTTTTCGAAGAATAGCTTTGGTGATCTCGTTGATCACAAACTTGCCGGCGCCTTTTCCCTGTATGCTCGGCAGGATATAGATCTTATGAAGTTTATAGACCCCGGGTGAACTAAGACTAAAAGAAGCAAAACCTACCGGCTCTTTTCCGTCATCCACAATAATGAATTCCTGTTGCTCTTTCATCTGCGTGGATAAAGATTGCTCGCTGTACATCAACTTCAGCATGTATTCGATCTGCTCGGGTGTAAGAATGGTAGAATAGGTTTGCGGCCAAACTTTCATTGTCAATTCGCGGATAAGGGGAATATCTTTTTCATATGCTCTTCTTAGCGTAAGTGCCGCGCCAGGCATAAACGTACGTTGCGATAGCTGCCTGTGTTTCCCGATCAATTTCCAGCTTAACCGGAGAGCGACAATAAAGGAGATCACGGCACCGGCGAAAAGGAAAATATCCGAGAGGTATGGTTTAAGTTGCGGGGCACCCTGCCAGAACAGGAAAGTATCATAAGTCCCATGAAATAACACGGCCCAGAACAATCCAAGTATGATCAATACGCTTTTACGTTGCGGATTGAATTTGGCCCTGCCGACATGATAACCCATCAGTACTCCGAAGGTGGCATGTGCAGGTACCGAAAGAAACATGCGTAATAAAGCTACCTGGTAACCCATGCCAACCTGTGAGGCTCTTATAACATAGAGAAGATTCTCCACGGTGGCAAAGCCCATACTCACGATCACCGCATAAACGATCCCATCAAACGGCTCATCAAAACTCTTCTTCCGCCAGGAGTAAAGGCGAAGCACCAGGAATTTGCAGAGTTCTTCTGTTAGCGCTACCAGGAAAAATGCTTTAAGTGCCTGGTCCGTAAGGCTATTGCCGAATTTGCTGAATAAATCTCTTTCGATATAGAAAGCGGGGATAATACTTACAGCTCCAAGCAAAAAACTACTGATAAGGGTTAGTTTTGGTTCCTTATTATAAGCATCGCGGTGAAATATAAAAAGGCAGATAGCTAAGCCGGGTGCGATGGCCAGAGCGATGTACTCCATAAAAAAGTTTGTAGTTAGTGGTTAGTAGTTTGTAGTTGATCCTTTGATCCAAAGAGTTCACCAATAACTACCAACTATAGACTACAAACTATAATTATCCTAAAAAAGTTTGTAGTTAGTGGTTAGTAGTTTGTAGTTGATCCCTTGATCCAAAGAGTTCGCCCAATAACTACCAACTATAGACCACAAACTACAATCTATTAATTATCCTAAAAAAGTTTGTAGTTAGTGGTTATTAGTTTGTAGTTGATCCGTTGATCCAAAGAGTTCACCCAATAACTACCAACTATAGACTACAAACTACAAACTATTAATTATCCTTTTTACCAAAGATCTTCTTCAGGATACCTTTTTTCTTTTCAGGTTCGTTAGAGGGAGAACCAATAGGTACACCATCATCATCTTTTTTTATGGCAGGAGAGTACCTGTTAGGAGTGGAGTCCTTTTTTGATCTCTTATTCTCATCCTCAATAGGTTTAGATTCAGGTCCGATAGAATCCCGGCCATAGTCATTATAATCTTCCTGGTTACCTACACCCTGGTCATCGCCCTCAGCTCCTGGATCGGGGTCCGTATCACTGACGATGATATCGGCGCTGTTGATCTCATTTTCGAGTTCAGCAGGGCGCACAAATTTGGCATCTTTCTCAATGCCCATTTTCTTATTGGCCAGCACTTTTTTGAAGAAGAATTCAGTGATAGGCCGGGCGATCGTATTTCCATCGCTGGTATTACGCATGAAATTATATTCAAAGCCTACCCATGAACCGGCGAGTAATTGGGGCGTATAACCCATGAACCAGGCATCCGCATTATCATCAGTTGTGCCTGTCTTACCACCCATTTCTGCGGCGCCGACTCTTGTACGCAAACCTCTCGCGGTGCCTTTGTCGACGGTGCCCTGCATCATACGCGCCATTGTATAGGCAGTGACTTCGCTGATAACTTCCTTCCTGTTTATACTGTAGTCAAATCTTTTTATTACGTTGCCGTTGCGGTCTTCTATGCGGCTGATGCAATAAGGCTTGGTGGAAAAGCCACGCCCTGCAAAAATGGTATAACCCCACAGCATCTCATATAAAGAAAGATCGCAGGTTCCCAGGGCGATCGAAGGGAAGGGCTTAACAGGTGTTGGTATATTGATACGGTATAGAAAATCCGCAAATTGTTTGGGACCCACCTGTTTCATGATATAGGCCGTTGCGCAGTTCTTTGAATAAGCAAGAGCATTGGCCATGGTAATACTTCCACCCGGGCATTTTCTTCCGGAAGGTACCCAGCCGGAGCCAGGAAAGAATTGAGCGACATTATCGCAATCAGTTTCAGGCGTAAACCCTCTTTCTTCCATCGCCTGTGTATAAAGGAATGGTTTGATGGTTGACCCTACCTGTCTCTTTGTTTTCAAATTTACGTGGTCATTCTTATAGGTCTTGAAGTTGAGACCGCCTACCCATGCTCTCACTTCACCTGTTATGGGGTCCATGGCCATGAATGCAGCCTGTTCCATTTGCAAATGGTACTTGATGGAATCCATTGGGGTCATCACTGTATCTTTTTCCCTTTTTATGTTCCAGGCAAAAACCTTCATTTGCACTTTCACATCAAAAGTGGCCCTGATCTCTTTATCGGTAAGGTCATCTTCTTTCAGGTTCTTCCAGCGATCAGATTCTTTAGCTGCTTTCTCCAATATCTTTTCATGACCCTTCCAGATACTTCCATTCTTCATATCACTCCGGGCGCTGATCCCCCTTTGAAGAAAGGTCATTTGCTGGGCCATCCCTTCTTCAGCATATTGCTGCATTTCAGGATTGATCGTGGTATAGATCTTCAGACCGTCATCATAAATATTGTAAACTTTCCCGTTGGGTTTCCGCACATCTTTCAGTACGTCTTTTATTTCCCCTTTCAGTACTTCGCGGAAATAAGGTGCATAACCGGTGTTCTCATCCATCTTCCGGTAATTAAGTTTTATAGGCAATGCTTTTAAACGAAGTGCTTCAGCAGAAGTTATTTTGCCATTCGCTTCCATCTGGCCAAGCACCACATTGCGGCGGTCAAGCGCTGCTTTTGGATTGCGACGGGGATTATAAGTATTGTTAGCTTTCAGCATGCCTACTAATATGGCAGCTTCTTCAACATTGAGACGATCAGGTTCTTTTTGAAAGAAGGTCCTGGAAGCATTACGTATGCCATAAATATTATCTCCAAAAGGAACAGCATTCAGGTAATGAGTGAGGATCTCTTCTTTGGTGAAATTCTTTTCGAGTTTAATTGAAATGATCCATTCTTTCAATTTTTCGATCATCCGGATGGCCCTGTTCTTACTTCCCTGGTCCAATAACTGTTTTGCGAGCTGCTGTGTAATGGTACTGCCTCCGCCTTGCCGGCCCAATGTGGTGACGGCCCTTACAGTTGATTTAAAATCGATACCGCTGTGTTTGTAAAAACGTTCGTCTTCAGTAGCAACTAATGCATCGATCACATGCCGGGAAATATCGCTGTATTTTACATTGCTGCGATTGCCCTTTTCTGTATAATATTTACCCATCAGCGTGCCATCTTCGGCATACACTTCTGAAGCCTGTAATAAGGAAGGATTTTCGAGATCTGAAAGAGACGGCATTTTCCCAAACACACCAAGGTTTGCTAATATAACAAGCAGGACAAATGCGCCAAGACCGCCAAAGAAAATGCCCCAGAAAATACGAACTGCTTTTTTCATACAAAGGTTATTGGTTCTGGTAAGAAAGGGTCATACTGGTCAAATAGGTCATGTAGGTCATATCCAGGTGTACTATACTATAAGCGTAAAGAATTGACGGATTTGAAAATTTGACAAACTTTGACCTTTAAGACTTTTCGTTATCGAAATTACAAAAAAGGCATAGGGCTCAAAGGTGTGACTATTTAATTTTTTCCCAAATGTGCAGAGAATGGGGGCTTATAGTTAAAATTTACCGGGAAGATACTGGCTCAGGAAGGCCCTGTAAATTTCTACATCCTTATTAGACTTCAGCAAATCAAAGTTCGCATCCGTCATGATCAGGAAACTGAATTTGCCTCCCTTCAACCAGGGAAGTATCTCGGTGGCAGTCTTTGGTTTAGCGGCATCTATATAATTCACTGCGTCGGCAGCATTGGCAAAAGGTGCGATCATCAGTAAGCGGGTGTCCATATCCAGTTGGAACAGATCGGCTGAGTAGGTCTTATTATAATAGGTATCCTTGTTATAACGAACGAAAGCATTCTTTGCTTCATTGACAAATACCGGGTCAACTTTATTCAATACCAGCACCACATAATGTTGTGCATCTGCCCTGAAACTGTAAGGGGCATTTACCTTGTTGACTATAGTATCTTTTACAGTGGGTTGCGGTTTGTTGACAACGGGAGGGGCATTTTTGGTGCTATCTTTTACAGGTGCGGTTACCACATTTACAGGCTTTGTTACAACAGGCTGGATCGTTCTTCCCACCGTTGAATCAGTAGCGCGGGTCACGACCATATTCCTGAGCTCTTCTTCTATCTGCGCTCTTCTGCCTAATACATCGATCAGGGTTTGTGCTTTAGTAGCGAGTGGCGTTCCCCCGAATTGAGTTACGATATCACCGAGGACGCGGATAGCGTTGCTGTCATTCTTTTGTTTAACGTAATAAATAGCTTCGATGTACAGGAGTTGTGGTGTCCAGTAATGCTTACCATATTTGGCATCGGCATCCTTTTTTGCTGCTACGGCCTCTTCAAATTTTCCTTCAATGAAAAGATCATAGATGTTCTCATAAGCTTTTGTCGCCACTTCTTTTTCAGTGACCTGTTGGTTCTTCCCGGTAAATATGATGTTGGTAAGATTGCTTGCGCCAAATTTCTCACCCATTAATTTTTTGATCGCTTCCGCTTTCGCTGTTTCTCCATTCTTATTATAACAATAATAAAGATTGAACAACATCTCATCTCCCGGCTGGAAGCCACTGTTTCGTGTTCTCAGCTGTTCCAATGTTTGCGTTCCCAACTGGCAATCTTCAATTTCCTGGATATAAGCTTTACCTAAAAGGAATAATGCGTGATCCATTGAATCGTTGGACAGTCTTAACCGTACGTCATTGAGTGGAAGGTTGGCGTATAAGCCGTCAAATGTCAGGTCATTACTACCGCTTGTTTGACCGCCCTGGTTTCCCTGGTTCGTTCCACCCTGGTTGGATGGATTGATCGCCATCCCGATCGTAGCAGCGCTGCGACGCCAATTATCTACATTGGGCCGGTTTCCCCAACGGGCCTTGAATTCATTTTGCCCGCGGGTACGGGAAGCGGCATTATAAAAATACCATTCACCTTTGGGTTGGCTGCCGGCAAAAAGAAGATTATCCTGTGGTGTAGGATTGTTGAATGGCGAATTGGGATTGGCTGGTCTCTCATCTTTTAATCCCTGTTGCTTGCGTAAGGTCTTTACCAGCGCTCTGACAAAATCCTTTCTTGCTTCTTCCGGCATAGCGGCGATACGTTGCAGGCTGTCCTGGCGGTAAACGATCTCAGATTGTGATGCGATAAGTCCTAATGCTCTTTTACGTGCGTTGATCTCATCAGCATTTTTAATGGAGGGATCATTGATATTGATACTGTCGTAATAATTGAACGATTGCCTGTATTGTTTCCGCGCAAAAGCTAATTCAGCCAATTGCAAGAAGGCCTTATTACGTTGAGCCGGATCATTGCCTGTGTATTGTGTGCTTTTCCGGAGCAGGGCCATCGCTTCGTCGGTCTTGCCGGCTTCAAGCATCATTTGAGCGGCCATGTAATAAATGATGTCACGGTATTCCTCGTACTTATCCCGCTTCGCCATTCTTACGAGTTCTTCGGCATTCTTCTCTATGCTTTTTGCGCCACCATCTTTATCACTGCGAATCGTGGCCAGGCGTGCATATATCTCCAGTATGAGATCAGTGGTATGATTGATGACCTTACTGTAATATTTTTCCGCTTCTTTGTGATTGCCCGCTTTTTCAAAAAGCTGCGCTGTCAAATATTCCCATCTTGCTTTTTCCTGCTGGTTGGTAGCATTGCTCAGCGCCTGGGAGAGATGTACCGCGGCACTGTCCCACATGTTTTGCTTATAGAACCAGTACGCCTGCACTTCATGCAGGTCGTTTTGCAGCCGTTTGGGAAATACAGGATCATTTTTCAGGGCAACAATAAGACTGGCTGCTTCCGCCATTTCATCTTGTGCAAGATGATTTCTTATTTGCCAGATGAAAGCATCATTGCGGCTTGGGGGTTCTGATAATATCTTCTTGGGTAAACTATTCTTTTCTTTCGTAGCAATACTGTTAGCCGAGTTCCCATCCATATTGCTGCCGATGGTACGGTAGTAGCCATCTTTTTCTTTTGGAGCAAAAGCATAGTTGATGAACTGGAACATCAGGTAAGCCGAATCGAATTTCTTCTGCAGGTAAAAGGAAGCGCCCCAAAGCAGGTAAAGGTTATCTACCCAGTCACCGCGAAGATCATGCAGGGCTACACCTGTGGATGATTTATACGTTACCGAATCCAATTGCAGGGAATCCCCGGCTGTTGCATCCAGTGTATAGTTATAAAAGGGGAGAAGGGTAGAGTAGTCGTCTTTAAAAGCTTCCTTGGCCCGTCCCAATACCTCGTTCAGTTTATTATTGGCGTTGAAATAATAATTGAAATGTGTAACCGTATTTTGAATGAAGCGTTTGGGCAGTCCGAATTTTCCCTGGTCAGATTTCTCAGAGCGGAGTACTCTTTCATCGTATTCCTTCGGTTTTTTGATATCAAAAGCAAACCCCATCTGTCCGTATGAAGGGAAACTGATCCCGATAGCTACCGGGAGGCATAAAGCAAAGCAAAGCGCAGCACAAACCGTATTTCTGAGGGGTCGCATTTTCCGTCGCAATCTAAAGGCTTATTAACTGAATTTCAAATAATTTAGTATAAAAGTAAGGCATTTTTATTGAGGTTTTTTATCAATGGTAAGACTGGTAAAAGCAAGGGTCATTGCTTACCTTTAATCTTCTTAAATATTTGGTTATGGTAAAATTAGATGCCGGTCCTTCGCTAAAGCGGCTGCGGAACCGCTACCGGCTCGTGGTGATGAACGATGACACATACGAGGAAGTAGTGACGTTTAAGTTATCAAGATTGAGCGTCTATATCATGTTGAGCACAATTTTTGTTGTTTTGGTGGGACTAACTGTTGCGCTGATCGTTTTCACACCTCTCAAATATTATATTCCCGGCGCAGGTACTGATTATAAATCTGTAACCCAACTAAAACAACTGAAATACCGTGTAGATGAACTGGAAAAACAAAATCTCTATAATGTTCAATACATTGATGGATTGAAAAAAGCATTGGGCGGTACGGTAAAACTGGATACAGCCAAACTGAACCTGCCCAAAGATGATATCTCTAACGATTAATATACATACCTATGTTTAACTCAAAAAACAAAACCGACATGCCAAATCAAACGCCCGCCGGTAACGGCACAACGCTTATCAGTTCCGGTACTACTGTAAAAGGCGATATCAGCAGCAATGGCGATCTGCGGATCGATGGAACTATTATCGGCAATATCAGTAGTTCGGCGAAAATCGTCGTTGGTGCCAGCGGCACAGTGGAAGGCGATATCACGGGTAACCAGGCCGATATTGTAGGAAAAGTATCCGGTAATATAAAAGCCAAAGAACTGTTGCAATTGCGTGGCGAATCGGTGGTAACAGGTAATCTTTACGCAGGGAAATTGCAGGTAGAACCTTCCGCCACTTTCAATGGCCAATGCCATATGGGTGCTAATGTTGTAGAGATGACCAGTAATGAACAGCAAGCCATCGCCAGGTAATCCGAAGATCCCTTCGGGTCCAAAGGAAACTGAAAGCAACCGTCGTTTCCTGATGCGCTATGGTGCTCTCGGCACACAATTGCTTGCGGCCATTGCTATCGGCGTATTTGTGGGATTGAAAGCAGATAAATGGCTGCATACATCTCCGTTGCTGGCGTGTATATTACCTTTGCTCATTCTTTCGCTCATTTTTTACAAGCTATTCAAGGAAACAAGCAAGAAGAAGAACGATGAATAAGAACGCACTGCAACCCATCAGACCTTTGCTCCTGATCTTTATTTTTATCACAGCTTTTTGTCTCACCGGGAAGAAATGGCTGGCCGGGCAGGGTATCGATCACGAGGTATTGCTGGTGGGGAATCTTGTTCTTTTCGCTGTGAGTATGGGTGCTTATTGGGTGAATTACCGCTCGCTTAGATCTACCAACCCGCAATCATCTGTACGGGCCATGTATGGCAGCTTCATGATAAAATTCTTCGTAGTTGCGATCGCAGCCTTCATTTATATCATGATGGAAAAAAAGAATGTGAACAAAGGAGGCCTGTTGGTTTGCGCTGGTTTATATGTTATCTACACTGTTTTTGAAACAAGGGCTTTGATGGGCCTGGCAAGGATAAAGAAGGATGCCTAAGAAAGAAGTTCCCATTGATTTTTTACAAAACTATCTACCAACCGGTACGTCGGTTCCCGTAACTGCTTACCTGCATCAATATAAGGTTCACCTGACCATCACCAAAGAGCGGGCAAGTATCCTGGGTGATTATCGGCATCGTACACATCATGCTAATCATCGCATCAGCATCAATAGTACGCTGAACCGCTATTCTTTCCTCATCACTCTGCTGCATGAGATGGCACACCTGCTTACTTATGAGACCTATGGTAATAAAGTGATGGCGCACGGCAAAGAATGGAAAACCATTTATGGGCAATTATTGAAAGAATTCCTCCAGCAAAAAGTTTTCCCTGCTGATATTGAAAAAGAATTGCTTCGCTCATTTAAAGATCCAGCCGCCAGCAGCTGCGCCGAAGAAGGATTGCTGAGAGTCCTCCGGAATTATGACGAAAAGAAAAATGGTCATCTACTTGTGGAAGAGTTGCCGGCCAACTCCAAATTCCGTTTAAAGGATGGAAGGGTCTTTCAGAAAGGAGAGAAGTTGCGGAAACGTTTTAAGTGCGTGGAAATAAAAACAGGGAAGCTTTATTTGTTCAGCCCGGTTTATGAAGTGTTTACAGTTCATAGTTCATAGTTCGAAGTTCATAGTTCGTAGTTCGATGTTTGCGAGCTTTGTTAATGAAAGGCAACTATGCATATCACGACAACTTCGAACTTCAAACTTCGAATTTTTTGAGCATCCACAAACTACAGCCGGTATGGCCGCTATTGCCCATTGGCCCTTTTAAATAGTTAAAACCAAATTTGGCGTATATGCTTAGAGCCTGTTTCAATTCCGGCATCGTTTCAAGATATACCTGTTTATAACCAAATTCTTTGGCGGCCGATAAACATTTTTCGATCAGGGTTCGTCCCAGGCCAGTCCCTCTGGCCTGCGGCAACAAGTACATTTTTACAAGTTCACAAGTGTCTTTCGGTAAGGCATCGGTAGGATAGATACCGCCGCCTCCTAGGATCTCTCCATCTTTTTCAGCAACGAAGTAAGCCGACCTCTCTTGCTGAAATAATTCGAACAAGGTATTGGTGCTCTCATCATAATAAACAGTACCCGGGTGATTGGCGCCAAACTCTGCTAGGGTGTCTTTTATGATTTTAGCCAGCGCAGGATTATCTGCGAACTGAATATTCCTGATCACTATATTATTCATACTGTAAAAGTAATTTCTTATGTATTTAAAATGCATATCCAGAAATGTGGAAGTGACATGTCCACATGGATCGCCGTAGGCGATAAAATAGAAGTGCGAAGCTACAAGCTTCGCACACCCTTCGACGGCCTGCAAACTTTGCTCAGCCCGTTTTTATCTGTTATTTTTTAATTTTTATCTAGGCAACCGCTTGCTTCACCAATGCTGCAGCTTCACTCAATAAAATAGCTGATTGCACTTTCAACCCACTTTCATCGATCAGCTTTTTTGCTTCCACTGCATTCGTGCCCTGCAGACGAACGATGATGGGGATATTGATATTGCCTAATTTCTGGTAAGCGTCGATAACACCCTGCGCCACTCGGTCG
>DATLCB010000196.1:0-4586 GCA_035526625.1 Chitinophagaceae bacterium | reverse complement strand
TCTATGATCGAACTGCCACTTCAAAATCCGCAGTGGCGCTATTCTGATATTTGCTATGACAGGGAGAACGACCGTCTTATCTGCCTGAAATCTTTTTCCAAAGGAAAACTCCGCCAGCAATATATCGAAGAGCTAGAGATCGATAAGAATGGCAACCTGAAAGCAGCGACACTGAAAAATATACCTGTCGAGAAATTCTCCGAGATTTCCAATGAATACAAGGACCAGGATTATAGTATGAACCTGGAAGGCGTGACCGTTGGTAAAGACGGTACGATATATATCATCAGCGACAATACTTCGGGCAAGGCCCAGTGTGATATGCCGGCGAAGGAAAAGACCATTTTGCTGCAATTGGTAAAAAAGTAAAGGTGACAGGGTCCACATGTCTGATCGCATGACAAAAAGCAGCTCCCATAAAAGGACCACGGCAATAATTATTGCTTTGCTTGCCTGGTTCGCAATTGTATTACAACTATATATTATGCTGGGAGATGCCCCTGCAATTGGTTTTTCTCCATTCGCTACGATTGTCAACTTCTTAAGCTATTTCACTATTCTCAGCAATCTTTTTGTAGCCATTACACTATCTGTAAAAGAAGGCTCGGTCTTCTCAGGTAATAAGATCCGGTCGGCTATCGCGGTCTATATCGTTATTGTTGGGCTCGTGTATAACCTGGTATTAAGAAAAGTATGGTCACCCCATGGCTGGCAATTAGTAGCCGACAACCTTTTACATGTAGCCATCCCCCTGCTGTATGTTGTTTTCTGGTATTTTTTTGTGCCGAAAGGAATATTAAAATGGAAACATCTCTTGCCCTGGCTGATCTTTCCTTTATTATACCTGGTGTATTCATTGGCAAGAGGCGCTTTAACCGGCTGGTACCCCTACCCCTTTCTCAACGCAGATCAAACAGGTTATAGCAAAGTGGCACTTAACTCAAGTTTAGTATTTGCTGCATTTCTTATCATTGGCCTGGCAGTCATTGCGATCAACCGGGCTGGCCCTTCAGCAAAGCCTGGTTACAGGGAAGTTAAAAGAACCTGAAAGATCATCGCTGCACAACCCTTTGGTACAGTTTTACGACTTTTGTACAGCGATATGAAGAAAAACTTACTATTCATCCTTGTACTGGTGTACAGCGCACCCCTTTTTTCCCAAAAGGTGGACAGTATCTATTTCAATCTTTATACCGACAGTCTCAAAAAAGGACAGCATAATTATATCAATGTAGATGGTAAAATGTCGAATGGCCGGTGGATGCCGCTTAGTTCCAAAGAAATAGACTTCTCCTGCAGCGTGGCAAATTTCGAAGGAAATCAATTAGTGATACCTGAAGATTTTTCCCCACGGAAAGTCACGATCAAAGCTGTCCTAAGATCCAATCCTTCTATATGGCTTGAAAGAACGGTATGGATTAAACAAAGGCCCGACCCCGAACTTCCAACACAGGAAGAGGTCATGAAGGACATGAAGCAAAAACAAAAGAATAAGAGGAATTAATAGTAAATGCCGTTAAGAAGGACAACCTTTCTCATTACTGTGTCTTTTTAGCATCTTCCAGGAATTTGGCCAGTCCGATATCCGTAAGTGGATGTTTTAATAATCCAAGGATCGAATCAAGAGGACACGTACAAACATCAGCGCCTACTTCCGCGCAACGAATGATATGATTGGGATTGCGGATCGAAGCTGCCAGCACTTCAGTTTTATATCCCTGTATCGAATAGATATGCTTTATCTGCTCCACTAATTGCACTCCATCCCAGCCGCTATCATCGACACGACCTATAAAAGGAGATACATAAGCTGCACCTGCTTTAGCACAGAGAATGGCTTGCCCTGCTGAAAAGACCAGGGTACAGTTCGTACGGATACCATTATCTGTGAACCATTTTATCGCCTTTATACCATCCTTTATCATGGGCACTTTCACAACAATATTCGGATGGATCGCGGCTAACTTCTTTCCTTCTTCTATGATCTGGTTGAATTCAGTACCGATTACTTCAGCGCTGATATCGCCATCTACCAACTCGCAAATGGCTTTATAATGGGCCATTACTGCGGCCTCACCTTTGATACCCTCTTTTGCCATCAGGGAAGGGTTGGTGGTAACACCATCGAGGATACCTAATTCATTAGCTTCTTTTATTTGTGCAAGATTAGCTGTATCGATAAAAAACTTCATACCCCTATCCCCTAAAGGGAAATTTGATTTTAGTGTTTGGAATTCCTGGAGATTTATATCCCCCTTCAGGAGTTAAGGGGTAAAAAATGGCAGGCTGATTACATCGCACCGCTCAACCACCTACTCTTGCTGCCTTCCGGCCCTGGGAGGGTTCAGCAGGAGCTGGTCGTGTAAGACCTGCCGGCGCAAAGATAAGGGTGAAAGGTCAATTTTTAGAACTCAAAAAAACGATTGACTCAAGGTCAAGGCTGTACAAAACATATAAAAAGTTATAGTATCTTGATCGATTTACTGCTATTGATCAAACAACCAAAACAAACTGGTTTTGTTACCAGTCGCTTACCCGTCTCTTTCGCAAACTAGCCGAAGAGAAAGTAGAAAAGATACTTGCACTCACAGAGATCATCGAGCTGGATGCCGGGGAGTATTTATTTCAACAGGGAGAGCCGGGCCATGCTTTTTATATCGTTCTTTCCGGCCGTTTCAGAGCCTTGCAAAATAGTGAAGATGGCATTTTTATTTTAGGTGATATTTCCGCCGGCGAACCCATCGGCGAACCATCGCTGATCGAGGAACAGGAAATCCCTTCCGCATGGAAGATGTTCAGGAGCAAGTTCAGCCGTTCTCAAAAAACGAAACTACCTGGCTTGTCAACCATTCTTGTTAATAGCATAACAATAAATAGCCGGCACAAACAAGAGGCCAGCAAAGCGCTGTTTCACTTTACTTAGAACTTGACCTGAAAGAATTTAAATTCCTGGATTGGACAAAATGGGAACAGCTTATTCAAAAAGGGTATCGTCAAACAAAACAGCACCTTGAAGAAATGCCGGCGCATAAACAATTCAGGAAATAGCAGATCGGTCAGCCTTATTTTAAGGCTACCTTTTTAACGCTGAAAAGAAGAACCCACTCTTGCGAAGCCGATCAATTCATCTGAACGGCCACCAAAAGGACGGAAATAAACCAGGATCATATAGCTGTTCTCTGTTCCCCAATAATTTCCTTCCGTGTTCTCTACGGAAGCTGCTGCGTCCTTTTTATCCGTAAGTGTTACGTAAGAGTAGTTATAATAACCCTGCTTCAGGTATAATTCTTTTTCATATACGCCCTTTTCCGAATTGAATTCCATTTTGGAGGCTTCATTCTGCTCGTAATTAGTAAGCTCTCCAAAAAGATAGATACTCTTTCCCTCCAGTTGACGGTTGCCCGCAGGTATATAAGTAAAATGGACCCAGGCATAATCGCTTTGCCAGAACGGGTTACCGTTATCCCTGTTCTCGACAGTGTATATACCGTTGATATCATTATAATAGATGTATATCTGCTGGCGGCGGTCCGCATCGGGAGTAACATAAACATCAATACGGCTGGTACTGTCATTATCCACGATGCGTTGCATACGGTCGCTTCTAAGTCGCAGGCTGCGCAAATCTATCCATCTCCATTCTTTTCCTGAGGGGAAAGTCGTTTTCTCCTCGTCGCTGTATTCGTAATAATTACCACGGTAGATCGTGGGCCTGTCAAGCATTGACGCAGATGACCAGACATTATTTTGCAGTATCACCACTTTCAGGTCCTGCGGTGAAAATGTATTGAGCTGGCTGGCAGCTGTACTGACTGTTGCCTGTACCCGCTGGTGGGTCTGGAAATAACTATTGTTAAAAGGCTGTGTGATCAACCCCGACACAGTGGCTTTGGTGTTTACGACAAGAAAACGTTTTGTAAATACCAGTTTCGATGTATCATCGTTCAGAAAAACCTTCAGCAGGTAATTACCGCCTTTTGTGGGGCCGGAATTCCTTTCAGGAAAAAAAACCTGGTAATGTGTGTAACGATTGGTCGTGATAGAAGAATTCCGGTACGTAGTGATCCGGTTACTTTGGAAACCACGGATATAATCAAAGCTCTGTACATTGGCTGGTTTCCAGTCTGCATTGCAAAGTTGGAAACTATAATAATAATATTTTACGTCGGCATCCATATCATCGAAATGTAATTCCAACTGATCGGCGCTATTGAGCAGGATGGCAGGATAACTATACATGTCGCCGCTCTTGTACAATTTCACTGTCCGGATATTCGACATATACACATGATCGGGTAATTGTGCCCGGGTAATGCCAAAGCATAGAACAAAGAAGATAGCAAGGAGAGTTTTCATCCGGTGCATGACGGTAATTCGTTCACAATATTGCTTAAATTATGCCAAAAAAAAGGATAAATCTTATAAGCGGCTATTGGAGTACTGAGTTTTAAAGGCATCAGCAAGGAACGCGGAGATCGCAGCGAAAACTTTCAGCTCTTAACTCTGCGTACTTGCGCCCTCTGCTGCAAATTCACTCTGATACATTATCCTTATTTTTGAAAGACAAACATCCACTATTGAAGGTT
>DATLCB010000195.1:0-7297 GCA_035526625.1 Chitinophagaceae bacterium | reverse complement strand
AAGGAGAAGTATTGTGTGATCGCCATGCAATGGGAAAAGATCTCCGTACCATTTAAAGTAGAAGTAGATGTTGATAATATCGTACTTGCAAGATTAAGAGAACAGGTGACCAGTCAGAAAGGTTTCAATGCCTTTAACATGCTTTCTGCCGCACAGTACATGGTAAATAAGAATATAAATCTGGAAGAAGCATTGGCCTGGAGCCAGCGGGCAGCGTTGACAAAGACAGTGGCTACCTTAAACAATCTCTCCGCGAACTACGCAAAACTGAACAGGCTGGCAGAAGCCGATTCAACCATGAATGAAGCACTGGTATTTGCTAGTCCGAATCAATATATGAGCATCGGCCGGGGTCTGATAACTGCAAAAAGAATGGACAGGGCATTAGAAGTATTCAATGCGAATGAAAAAAAGAATGGAAATGTCTTTGCCGTTAACGCTGGCTTTATGTCGTATTACTCAGCAAAAGGAGATTTTACAAAAGCACAGGAATATGCCAATAAAGCGATGGCGCAAGCGCCAAATGATGCGACAAAAAAACAAATTGAAGGATTTATTGTAAAATTGAAAGATGGCAAAGACATCAACCAGTAAAAAATTAGCGGTACTGAAGACAAAGGAGAACGACGCCAGTGTAGAAGGTTTCCTGCAAGCTGTTGCCGATGAAGGCAGGCGAAAGGATGCCGCAGAGATATTAAGTATGATGAAAAAGATCACGCGGGAAAAACCCAAAATGTGGGGAGCCAGCATCATTGGTTTTGGGAATTATATATATGAATCTCCTAAGACCGGGAGAAGCGGGGAGTGGTTCCTTACAGGCTTTTCTCCCCGGAAGCAAAATATTACCATCTATTTTATTACAGGGTTTGCTGCGTACAACGACCTGATGAAAAAACTCGGAAAATATAAGATCAGTGGAGGTAGCTGCCTTTATATTAATAGACTGGCGGATGTTGACAGTAAAATATTGAAAGAACTGATCGAAAGA
Organism: Chitinophagaceae bacterium; assembly: GCA_035526625.1. Taxonomy (GTDB): domain Bacteria; phylum Bacteroidota; class Bacteroidia; order Chitinophagales; family Chitinophagaceae; genus JJ008. Next base: position 6,309 of record DATLCB010000195.1, on the reverse strand, counting down.
TCATACAAGAACATGAAAGAAAAACACGCTAAAAAATAAAACACATATGGATAATGCAATCAGCTGGTTCGAAATAGGAACTACCGATCTTGACAGGGCAACAAAATTTTATGAAGCCATATTTGGCATTTCCCTCGCACCGATGGATCTGCCGAATATAAAAATGAGGATGTTTCCCATCGATGATATGATGAAAGGAGTAGGTGGCGCCCTGGTGGACAGTGGCGGTTTCCACAGACCTTCGGGTACCGATGGACCGCTGATCTATTTGAATGGAAATCCGGACGTTCAAAAGGTATTAGATAAAGTAGAAGCAGCCGGCGGAAAGATCATGGTCCCCAAAACAGAAATATCCCCGGAGTATGGTTATATGGCCGTCATCATCGATACCGAAGGAAATCGTATCGGCCTGCATTCTGTTCCTGTATAATAATAATTAAAACCGCCGAAGGGGTTCCTTCGGAAAAAACATATGATCGTAGTTTATATCATTGTCGGAATTATCGTGCTGCTCTTATTGGCAGGATTAGTGGTCAGCAAAGACATGGCCGCTACAAAGGACATCGTTATCAACAGGCCTAATGCTGAGGTATTCAATTATATAAAATACCTGAAGAACCAGCAGCACTACAGCAAATGGGCAACCCTGGATCCTGGTATGAAAAACGAGTTCCGTGGTACCGATGGCGCCCCGGGTTTTGTAAATGCATGGGAAGGAAATAAAAAAGTAGGCAAGGGCGAACAGGAGATACTTGCCGTTTCTGATGGAAGAATTGACACCGAGCTTCGTTTTGAAAAGCCCTTCAGATCCATCGCCAAAGCCCGCATGACAACAGAAGCAGTCGCTGCAAATGCGACCAAAGTAAGTTGGGGCTTCAAAAGCAAAATGAATTACCCGATGAACGTAATGAAATTGTTCATGAACATGAACGAAATGGTCGGTAAGGACTTCACGATCGGCCTGAATAATTTAAAAACCCTGATGGAAAAATAAGATCATGAAAAAAATACTGACCCCCTTTTTGTTATTCCTGCTATTTGCTGCTTTTATTAGTAAGCCGGCAGATAACATGAAACCCTTTACCTGGCTTCGTGGCACCTGGACGATGAAGATGAAGAAGGGCATTATTACCGAATATTGGTATACTAAGAACGACAGTACCCTGCAGGGAGAAAGTAAGATGGTCTCTCTTACGGGGCAAAGCAATCCATTAGAGAACCTAAGGATCATGTATGAGTCGGGCAATTACTTTTATATCTCTAAAGTGATCGGACAGAATAACGGCCAGGAAGTAAAGTTCAGGATCACTTCTTATGACGGCGACGAATTTATAGCAGAGAACCCGGAGCATGATTTCCCTAAAAGAATAACCTACCAGTTGGTCAACAGGGATTCACTTCATGCTTTTATTGATGGGGGTCCTTCAATGACAGATAAGAGATCTGATTTCTATTACTCGAGAGTAAAAGATTAGTCATGGCTAACTATGATTGGACAACATTTACTGTTCGTGTGCCTGTAAAAGCTACAGTGGAAAAACTTTATTGGTGCTGGGCTACCCGTGAAGGAATAGAATATTGGTTCTTACGAATGAGTGATTATAAGAAAGGCAATGAAGCAAGGGCGAATAATCAACTCGTGCAAAAAGGAGATACTTATCGTTGGCGCTGGCATGGCTGGTCCGACGAAGTAACAGAAGAAGGAACCATCCTGGATTGTAATGGAAAGGACCTTTTCAAATTCAGTTTTGGTAAAGCCGGAAATTGTACGGTAACTATTAAAAAAGAAAACGGAGAAATGCTGGTTGAACTAATACAGGATATGATACCCGATGATGAGCAGGGCAGGCACTATTGGCATCTGGGTTGTAAAACAGGCTGGACCTTTTACCTGTCTAACCTGAAATCGTTGCTCGAAGGAGGTATCGACCTGCGAAACAGGGATGAAGAATTAAAGAATGTTGTCAATTCCTGACAGTAGAAAAGGCTAAATTCTATTTATGGCTTTCGATGAAAAGATTGCTGACAGGTTAAGAGAGATGATCTCTGAAACACATAAAATATCCGAAGAAAAGAAAATGTTCGGCGGTCTTTGTTTTATGGTAAATGATAAGATGTGTATCGGAGTTGAAAAAGAACGCCTGATGATACGTTTTGATCCCGCCCGTTCTGACGAAGTAATGGAAAAAGAAGGCAGCCATCCTATGGATTTTACCGGCAGAGTGATGAAAGGATATGTTTTTGTAGATATTGATGCAGTCAGCACGAAAAAAAAATTAGCTTATTGGGTCGGGCTGGCGCTTGAGTATAATAACATCGCCAGGTCAAGTAAGAAAAAAACAACGGCTAAGAAAAAATGACATTGGACGCTATCCAAAAGATTTGTAAAAGTTTCCCCGAAGTAACAGAGGATATAAAATGGGAGGATCATCTTTGTTTTAATGTTGGGGGGAAGATGTTTTTGATAACGGCACCGGATTCCTCACCTATTACCGCATCGTTTAAGACCAGCGAGGAGAAATTCAATGAACTGATTGAGCGGGAAGGATTCAAACCAGCACCTTACCTCGCCAAACATAAATGGGTTTTTGTTGATAATATCAGCCGCCTGTCTGCTAAAGAAGGAAAGGAGTTGTTGACATTATCTTACGAGATCATCCGGTCTAAATTGCCTAAAAAGAAAAAATAAAACATCCCATGGCCAGGATCCTAGTTTCATTAGCTGTTCTCATTTCTTCTGCCGCCTTTTCGCAGGATAAAGCTATTGCCTATTACACACTCGGTAACGACACTACCATCATTCAGCATTTTGAATTTTCAAATAACCAGTTCCAAACAACGTTTATACAGTTCACCGGGGGAATTACAAAATGTGAAGCCACCGGCAAATTGGATGATAAGGGAGATCTTTTGCAGGTAAGCTCACTCAATTACCGGCTTACGGCAAACGGATCCTGGGAATTGACGACCCATGGTGAGAATAAGTTTGATGGCGATTCAACGATATATACAGCCACCAATCCGCAAGGAGCAATAGTCGTACGTAGAAGTTTTGCCGGAAATGGTATCCTGGCCAATGGCATGGACATTGGCAGCTTTTACACCTTTGCATACATGGGTTTTTATGCACCGAAAAAAACAGGAGATACTCTTTTTCACCGGCAGCTAAGTTTTAATGGATTTAGAAAATATATCGTCGCAAGACTGGATAAGGACAAGATCAGGATCGGTAGCAATTTGATGGGGTATCTTGTCAGCACTATCGATAAAAAAGGAAGATTAAAGAAAATAGAGGGAGTGGGATCTTCATTGAATATTATAGCCAACCTTGATCGTGACAAAACAGCCCTCTCCTTACTGGATGAATACGCCAGGAACAAAAATGCCAGTGGCATTAATGTGGTCAGAACCTTAAGGGATACAGCTGTGATCACACTGGACAATACAAAAATTGAGATCGATTATTGGCAACCACACAAAAGAGGCAGAGAGATATTTGGTAATGTAGTGCCATGGGGACGGATCTGGCGGACTGGCGCCAACAACGCCACACAGCTACGGATCTCAAACGATATAATTATCGGCGATAAGAAACTCGCTAAAGGCATTTATGGGTTATGGAGTTTTTTGACAGAAGCAAAATGGGAATTGATCGTTAATAAGAATGCCAATGCATGGGGCACTGATCATGACCCAGCCGCTGATATTTTTCGCATACCTTATACTGTAGAAAGAGTACAGGACCCCGTGGAGATCTTAAAGATCTTTTTTGTCAGAACGGGCGACAAAAAAGCCGTTATGGTACTTGAATGGGACAGCTATAAAGCTTCTGTTAACATAACAGCAGAGTAGATATGAGATACAGCGCTGAAAGGTCATACGAGATATTAGAACGGACACCGGCAGTTATGAGAACCTTGCTTGCAGGCTTACATGATGATTGGACAATGAATAATGAAGGGCCCGATACATTCTCGCCATACGATGTGATTGGTCATTTGATCCATGGTGAAAAAACCGATTGGGTCACCAGGTCAAAGATCATCCTCGAGTTTGGGTTGTCAAAGCCATTTACTCCCTGGGACCGGTTTGCCCAGTATGAAGAAAGTAAAGGAAAGAACTTGTCAAAACTGCTGGATGAATTTGAAAGAGTACGGAAAGAAAACATAGAATGGTTCAACTCTTTACAGTTGACAGAAGCCGACCTTGAAAAAAAAGGAATGCATCCCGCCCTGGGAGAGGTGAGTTTGAGAAACCTGTTATCGACATGGGTTGTTCACGACCTGACCCATATTGCCCAGGTAACAAGAGTGATGGCCAAACAATATAAAGAGGAGATGGGTCCATGGCCGGAGTTCTTCAGGATCCTGAACTTTTAATTTTACCAATAATATTGTTCTATTTTTAAATAAAACAGGAAGAAATGGAATCGAAAGCAACTACAGTAGATGCTTATCTGGAGGAAATTCCGGAAGAAAGACGGGCAGCTTTTAAAAAATTAAGAGCGGTGATCAAAAAGAATTTACCCAAAGGTTTTTCAGAAGGGATGGGTTATGGATCGATGGGTTACTGTGTGCCACATTCCAAATACCCGGCAGGGTATCATTGTGATCCGAAACAACCCTTGCCATTTATAGGTATAGCTTCGCAAAAGAACTTCATTGCGGTGTACCATATGGGAATATATGCCGACCCAAAACTGCTTAACTGGTTCACGGCAGCTCATGCCAAAGCTTCACCCAAAAAACTGGATATGGGTAAAAGCTGCATCCGCTATAAAAAACCAGAGGACATACCCTTCGAACTGATAGGGGAACTTGCCTCACGGATCACTCCTGATGAATGGATCGCTCTCTATGAAAAAAACCTTAAGCGGAGTAAGTGAGACTTTAACAAAGTTTATTTCGCCGTTTGTCAAGAAAATTCAACGGGGATAGGAATTCTTTCTACTTTACCGGTATTAAAACACCAGTCATGAAAAAGATACCGGCTTGCCTCCTCGGAGTATTCTTTTCTTTAATTCTCAATGCACAATCATCGTTCATTGTTTCACCTCAATGGTTAAATGAAAACCTGAAGGACCCTGATATAGTTATCCTGCAACCTGGTTTTTTGAGAATGGATTATGAAAAAGAGCATATACAGGGAGCACGCTTTCTTTGGCCTGACTGGCTCACCAACAATTCACCCGAAGGGACCTATAATCCACCTGAGGTTAAGGTTGCAACAAAGGTCTTACAGGATCTTGGCATAAATAAAAATTCCAAAGTTGTTCTATGCCATGTATTTGGTGATGTAAGTATTACAGCCCGCATGTTCCTGACGCTGGAACATATTGGATTGAAAGGACAGGTATATTATTTGAATGGAGGACTGAATGCCTGGAAGAAAGCGGGTTTCGCTGTCACCAAGGAAGTTCCTACGATCAGGAAAGGAAACTTTGTTGCTTCTTTGAGTACACCATTACTGGTAGATAAAGATTATGTACTAAGATCTTTGCAAACAAGATCGGCTGAAGTGGTTGATGCCAGGGTTAAACGTTTTTATGACGGTGATCCGACGGGCAATCCGAGAGATGGACATATTACGGGTGCTTTGAATCTTCCCTATACCGATATGATCGATTCAACCAATACGATTAAACCAGCGGAGACGCTGGCAAAAAATTTTGAAACAGTTCTGCCGGATAAAGGAAAGGAAGTAGTTGTTTATTGTTTTATCGGTCAAACAGCCAGTGTTCTCTACCTCACGGGAAGATCGCTGGGCTACAATGTAAAATTATATGATGGCTCAATGCAGGAATGGAGCAGGCTCGAGGAATTGCCGATGGAGAAAACAAAGAAATAATACCGCAATAAGAAGCCCCGGATCCTGTCCTGATAGCTATCGGGATGTCGAAGGATCCGGGGCTTATTTTATAAAGATGTTTTATTTCTTCCTTGTGTATTTTATCTCCATGTTCTTGTATTCTTTTCCTGTTGCCGGATCGGGTCCATACATTTCGAGCGTCTGGTGATCATCATCTACAAAAGTAAATACCTCTCTCATATTGCCTTCCTGTCCGTTCATGCACATCATCTTCCCACTCAGATTTAATTTCTTCGCAGCAGCGTCATACTGACCTGTCATGGTCATTATACCGCTTCCCATATTATCGATCCATGTGGAGATGAACTCTTTTTTCAGATTATCATAGCCCATGGTGCTGACACCCTGGAAAGGAGAACCCATCATGTCTCCGCTGTTTTTAGACTGTGAATACAAACCCCCATAAATGGATTCTGTAACGGCAGTAACGGTAGAAGTGGT
>DATLCB010000194.1:0-2733 GCA_035526625.1 Chitinophagaceae bacterium | reverse complement strand
GCAAGGTCGACTGCTGCTTCTGTATGACCGGCACGACGAAGGACGCCTCCTTTTTTAGCCCGCAGTGGAAATATATGACCGGGACGACCGAGATCGGAAGGATCTGTTTTAGGATCGATCAGGGCCTGTATTGTTTTCGATCGGTCATGGGCTGAAATACCTGTTGTGCATCCGTGTCCGAGCAGGTCAACCGACACAGTAAAAGCGGTTTCATGCAGCGCCGTATTATTGTTAACCATGAGTTCAAGACCGAGATCATCACATCTTTCTTCGGGAAGAGCGGCACAGATCAGTCCTCGTCCATGCTTGCTCATGAAGTTGATAACTTCCGGGGTAACATTGCGGGCAGCGGTAACAAAATCGCCTTCATTTTCCCGGTCCTCGTCATCTACAACGACGACCAGTTTTCCAAGTTTTATATCTTCTATGGCACTTTCTATGGAGTCCAGCATCAGGTAATTTTATGTAAAAATAGAACAAAGGAATGGGTGCTTAAGTTCGGGCTCTTCAAGGCACCGAAAAAGAGGGGGCGAATGTCATTATAAAGCCTTATTTTTCAACTGTGAATTGTTAATATTTGCATATATTTATTTTGCAAATATTCCTTTTCTTTGCATCTGAAAACCAAATTATATGCTTAAGAGAATACTCTTTTTGTTTGCTTGTGCCATCATGGCAAGTCCGTTCTTATCTGCTCAAATTACAACCTCTGCGCTCGGCGGAATCGTTAAGGGCCAGGCAGATGATGCATTGACCGGTGCAACGATCGTTGCGACCCACTTACCTTCAGGTACAAAATATATCACCACCAGTACGAACGGTGGACGATTCAGTATCCAGAATATGAGGGTTGGTGGTCCCTATCTTGTAGAGGTCACATTTGTTGGGTATAAACCCGAAAAGATCGAAGACCTTTATTTGCAACTGGCTGAAACATCCCAGATAGCTCCCGTAATGACCAAAGCAGATGCTACCCTTGAGACAGTTGTACTTACTACAGGTCGAAGGAACAGTATACTTAATCCAAGCAGAACAGGTGCGGTCACAAGTATCGGGAGAAGAGAGATCACTGTATTGCCAAATATCAGCCGTGGTATTGGGGATCTTTCAAGGATCGCTCCACAAGCCAATGGCCAGGCGATCGGTGGAGGTCACTCCCGCCAGAATAATGTGACGGTTGATGGATCTGACTTCAATAATACTTTCGGTATCGCATCAGGCGGAACCATCCCTGCACAGGGAACGCCGATCTCACTGGATGCGATCGAAGAATTCTCCGTAAACATTACCCCATTCGATGTTCGCCAATCCGGTTTTATTGGCAGCGCCATCAATGCAGTGACCCGTTCCGGTACGAACTCCGTTGCCGGTTCTATCTATACTTACTGGAAAAATGAGAAAATGCAGGGTAACAAGGTGGAAGATGCAACATTCCCTCGTCAGCGGCTGGATTACAGGCAGTATGGTGTAAGATTGGGCGGACCAATTATCAAAAACAAATTATTCTATTTTATAAACTACGAAACGGAGAAATCAACTTTCCCCGGGCAGTCAAAATTGTCTTCAGGTGCTAACGGTACTTTCGGAAGCGCCAGCAACATTGCGAGGCCAACTGCTGCCGAACTGGATGCAATAAAAGCTTACCTGATCGCTACATACGGATATGATCCGGGTCGCTATGATAATTATGATGTGAACGGTGAAAAGAAAAAATTCCTGGCGAGACTGGACTGGAACATCGGTGTGAAAAATAAACTCAGCCTGCGCTATAGCCAGGTAGAGAGCGTCGATCCTGCTTTCATGAATAATTCTACAACCGGTTCGGGTGCTTTCTTTGCCTCCGGCGATAGCCGCAACAGCCTCAATGCCCTTCATTTTGAGAAATCCAATTTCTTCCAGCTTTATAATTTTTATTCTTTAGCAGGTGAACTGAACACTACGTTCAATTCAAAAGTATCGAACACTTTCCGTGCAACGTATAACAACCAGAACGAGCCACGTCAATCAGACAGCAAAGCGTTCCCTTTTGTTGATATCCTGAAAGATGGGCTGGCATTCACTTCCTTTGGTTATGAACCTTTCACATACGGCAACACAAGGGATGTTAAGATCTACTCGTTCGTAGATAACCTTACCGTTTCGGCGGGTAAGAATAACCTGTTGTTCGGGGTGCAATATGATTTTACCAAAACGCTCAATGGATTCCAGCCTTATGGGGCCAGCTATTATAAGTATAACTCTTTTGCTGATTTCCAGAATGGCGTAACCCCAACAGACTTCGCACAAACCTTCTCGCTTAATAAAGATTACTCACAGGCTTTCCCGAGATTCAACTTCGCTCAAGTCTCTGCTTTTTTCCAGGATGAGATCACCCTTAACAAGAACTTCCGTTTGACAGTTGGAATAAGGGCAGACAAGTCTACGTATCCTAAAATAGATGAAGTAAAAGAGAACCCGCTCGTAACGGGTTTGACATTTGCTGATGGTATCAAGGTAAATACAGGAACACTTCCCAAATCAAGGATATTACTTTCACCAAGAGTAGGTTTCAATTGGGATCTGTATGGCGACCGTTCATTGCAGATCAGGGGAGGTACAGGTATCTTCACCGGAAGAGTACCTTATGTTTGGATCGTTGGACAGGCTGCTAACTCTGGTATGTTACAGGTAAACCAAACCTTTAATGCTGCTAACAGTGTTCCAAGACCAGGACCATTCAATCCAAATATTGGA
>DATLCB010000193.1:0-3103 GCA_035526625.1 Chitinophagaceae bacterium | reverse complement strand
AAATGACATTGTCAGTGAAGCTGATCACTATAATGTCACTGACAGGTGAATCCTCGCAGTTCAGTAAATGCGCACTTCAACTGGGAAAATGCAATGCATCAAAACCCTGCCCAATTCATGACCGGGTTGAAGCATTGCGCTATGAGTGGCAGCTCCTCTTCAATAATCTGACGATGGCAGACCTGTTGAAGAAAGATGAAGAAAATTTTATAGAAAGCCTTGTAGCAATTTAACAGGTTACTTCGATTTACAAAAGTTGGATCCGATCCAATTCATTTAATTTTGTACATATTTCATAAAAAAAGGTAAAATAGCGGTTACAATCGACCGTTTAGTGGTTACAATAAAAAAAAGAATCATGAGGCGAATCAGGAGTGTGTTCCATCTTATTTTCTTTGTCGCCAGTGCTCTCAGCCTTTCTTCCTGTAAAAAAGACGGGTCGGGCACTGCTGGCGCCTACGATCTTAATTATGGGGACTCTGTTCTTTACCTGCGTCCCTCTTCCGGGGATTATATCGTTTATCCTGCCACCCAAAGGGCAGGCGAGTACAGTGCTTTTCCAGAAGGCATCGAGATCAATGATAAAACCGGTGCTATCAACCTTACCAAAAGTGAAACGGGGCTTCGCTACCGGATCACGCATACCGCCCCGGATGGAACCGTTACTACCACCAAAGTAGTTTTATCCGGCATCACCTTCCCTGATCGGTTTTACCATCTTTCCCAAAATGATACTATCGCATTTCCTGTTTATAATGCCAATTCTTCAAGTCCCCTTCCGATAACGGGTTCGATATTCGATGATGGCGGCGGTGCGAATTCTTCAGGTTGTGAGGTAAAGACAACAAATGGACAGATCAATCTTGCACAAACAGTCCGGAATGGATTATTCGGCGCCACACCTGTCAATGATGACAGGAAAGATATCGAGATCGTTTATCGTTTGAATGATGGAAGTAATAAGACTGTGAATAAACTCAAAGTGCGCCTTTATTATTATACGTCAATGGCCACCGTTGCCCCGGACCTTCTTCAAACTTTGGCTGACAGGCAGAACGGCGGGGTTTTCCTCAGAGGTGAAGCGATACTTCAGACTGAACAGGCGGCAAAACCAAGACCACCCTGTGTCATTATTATTGCCAATTAATATCCGTTAATTTTGATAAGCCGGTTACCGGCCTTTCATGCAAAAGAGCCTGCTGTTATTCCTGATGATCGGTTTGCTGGTCTTGTGTTTTTCACAGGGAAAACCAGGAACTGACCGGGCCGCACAGTTACAAACATACAAGGCGGCAGCCGCCATTTATGAACAGGCAGAAAAGCAATCTGCTCAAGCCGGCAATAACGAAACTTTATTGATCAAAGCAGATGAACTTTACCAGCGATCACTGCTTGCATTCGACCGCATCCTTCCGGAAATTGAAAAAACAACCAACGATTCCCTTTTATTCCATATTAAAATAAGAACAGGTTTTATCCATTACTATTTCGGAGATGCAGTCAAAGCAAAAACGGATTATCTCTCCGCCTTTGTAACAAAAAAAAAGCTTTCGGGTTTCCCCGATTCACTGCTGTTCCTTCCTTGTTTGTTCACCGGCGGTATTTACTATGACCAAAACCAATTTGATTCCGCACTTTACTATTATAAAGAGGCTGAACAGATCAATGATGCAAATGGAAAAGCATTAGATAATTCAGAACGCCTTTACAACCGGCTTGGCGCCATGTATTATGAAATGGGAAATTACCAGCAGGCAAGGAATTATTTTCAAAAAGCGATCACTCAGACCAACCCGGCTGATAAGGAACTGCTGGCTAATTACCAGATAAATATTGCTTCCTTATTGATCAAACTGGAAGAGTTCGGCACCGCGAAAACCATTTTTGAGGGAGTACTCCCTTCCACTGTTTTTCAAAATGAGATCTATCACAACCTGGGTATTATCAGCCAGAAAGAAAAAAATTACCAGGAGGCGGTCAGGTATTTCCGTAAGGTCAGGTATGTTGATAATAAAAGGCAGGTGGACCTCCTATATAACTTCGCCCTGGCTTATGCTGCGTTAGAAAAGGAGGACTCCGCTGCTTTCTATACCGATAAAGCGCTCGCAGAGAACAGGAAATGGTTTACACAACGAAAAAGCATCCAACATGGACTGATCCTGGCATTCCAGGGAGATCAAGCATTGAAAAAAAGCGCTTATAAAGAAGCTATCAGCTTTTACCAGCAGGCGATCATACAATTCCATTATCTATATAATGATACAGCTATTCTTGATAATCCCAGGCACTTCAATGGTGTTTATTCATTCATTCATCTTTTCAATACCCTTGTTGCCAAAGCCGATGCATTGGAGAAATGGTGGCAGCAGGAAAAAGATATCAAGCTCCTGGAAGCGTCGCTTCAAACTTACCAGTCTGCCTTCGACCTTGCCAACTATGTAGAACGCACCTATAACTCTGATGAAGCACGGTTGTTTTTGGGTAAGATAAAATATACCGTGCACAGCAAACCCATCGATATGGGCCTAAAACTTTATGAACTGACCAAACAACAACAATGGTTGGAATCGGTGTATGTATTCGACCAGCAAAATAAAGCTTCCGCGCTGGCGCTGGCCATACAGGAAAATGAATTGCGGCTTCAAAATGAAGCACCCACAGATCTCCTGAAGAAGGAAGCTTCACTTAAAAGCATTATTACACGTTTGCTACTGAAAGCGGGAAATATGCCAAACGCTGACGAACAGAATGCACTTAATACCGACATCCGGGAAAAAGAGATCGAGCTGAATAAGATCCAGGAAAAAATAAATGAAGAACCTGGCTGGGCACAAAAAAGGTCAGTAAGACAAATCCCTTCTGTTGAACAATTACAAAAAAAACTCGACAAGCAAACTGTTCTTTTCTCCTATCATTTATCAGGAACAGAATTAGTAACCCTCTTCATCAGCTCCAACTCTTTTGTTTGCAAAAAGATCTCTCTAGATCGATCTTTCTTCATAGCGATCCTTGGATTAAAGAATTCACTGTACAATTCCGCACCGGGGCAACGCTACGATGGGCTCAGTAATGCTTCTTCATTATATGAAAAACTGATCGGTCC
>DATLCB010000192.1:0-3676 GCA_035526625.1 Chitinophagaceae bacterium | reverse complement strand
GGAAAAAGCCGGCGACAAAATGGTAGCCCGTAAAAAGATCGTGATCGTTGGTGAAGCTTATGGCGGTGTTATCGAGATCAAAAGTGGTCTGAGCGGCGGTGAGGTCATCATTACAGAAGGTTACCAGACGGTGTATGATGGGCAGGGCGTGATGACGAAATAGGAAAGCAGGTATTAGGAATTAGGTATTAGGAATTAGGGATTAGGACGCCCTGTAGGGGCGTAATGTTGGTAGCAGGAAAAAAAGGAACGTTATAAGAACCCCGTAGGGGTGAAATGTTGGTTGCTCCGGATCTATGCGGGGGAATGAATGAAGCAAATGATTCCAAGCCCCGGAGGGGCGTAATATAAATAGCTGGGATTTTAACCCCGGAAATCAAAGGCCCTATAAGGGTTCAATATTCGACGAACCAAAATCAATTGATGATCAAAAATATTTCAAGATGAAAATCACAGAAGGAGTTAGCCGGAAATTCAAACAGTTTGGACCGACGAGCTGGGCCATCGACAACCGGACAGCTATCTACATCATTGCCATCCTCATTACCGTTTATGGTTTGATGAAATTCAATTCGATGCCTAAGGAACAGTTCCCCGATATCGTGGTGCCAACGATTTCAGTAGCCACAGTGTATGTAGGAAACTCACCAAAGGATATCGAGAACCTGGTAACAAGACCGATCGAAAAGCAATTGAAAGGTATCAGCGGCGCTAAAGTGAATAAGATACAAAGTACTTCACAAGCAGATTATAGTTTGATCGTGGTGGAGTTCGATACGGACGTAAAGACCGAACTGGCCAAACAAAAAGTAAAAGATGCGATCGATAAAGCAAGGGCAGACCTGCCAACAGACCTCACCAAAGAACCCGATGTACAGGAATTTGCTTTTAGTGAAATGCCGATCATGTTCGTCAATGTGAGCGGTGATTACGACGGTATCAAATTGAAAGAGTATGCCGATAATATGCAGGATAAGTTCGAAGAACTTCCAGAAGTGACCAGGGCAGAGATCGTAGGTGCGCCCGAGCGGGAGATACAGGTGAATGTTGATCCATATAAAATGACGGCGGCAAGAGTGAGTTTCATGGACGTTGAAAATGCGATTGCCAGGGAGAACAATGATATCACAGGTGGATTGATAGAAGTGGGTAATATGCGACGCACGGTGAAAGTGAAAGGGCAATTTGCCAGTATAGCTGATATGCAGAATATCGTGGTGCGAAGCAGTGCGCAGGGCGCTTCCGTTTACCTGAGAGATATCGCCGAATTAAAAGATACCATCCGTGAAAAAGATAGTTATGCCCGGTTGGATGGCAAGAATGTCGTTACACTCAATATAGTAAAGAGAGCAGGTGAGAACCTGATCAATTGTGCTGATAAGATCAAAGCGGCCGTGGCAGCAATGCAGGCCAGCGAAGAATTGCCAAAAGATCTTCGTGTTGAATTTACAGGCGATGTGAGCAAACAGACCAAAACCTCTTTCAATGAACTGATCAATACGATCATTATCGGTTTTGTACTCGTGCTGTTGATCCTGATGTTCTTTATGGGTGTGACCAATGCCTTTTTTGTGGCGCTGAGTGTGCCGCTGAGTGTGTTCGTCGCCTTTCTTTTCCTGCCGCTGGCAGACAGCATCATTGGGACAAGTGTTACCCTGAACTTCATCGTACTCTTTGCCTTACTGTTCGGATTAGGTATCATCGTGGATGATGCTATAGTTGTGATCGAGAACACCCACCGTATCTATAATAATGGAAAGGTCCCGATCATAAGAAGTGCGAAGGAAGCAGCAGGTGAAGTGTTCATACCGGTACTTGCCGGTACTGCCACTACGCTGGCGCCTTTCTTCCCGCTATTGTTCTGGAAAGGACTGATCGGGAAGTTCATGATCTACCTGCCAACCATTTTGATATTAACGCTGGCTGCTTCACTGATCGTGGCGTTTATTTTCAACCCTGTATTTGCGGTAAGCTTTATGAGACCGGAAGGAAAGGAATATGAGAAACCAAAGAATGCTGTTTTCAAAAGTAAGTGGTTCATCGTATTCCTGGCTGCAGGTGTATTAATGCACCTGGGTGGTATGCACGGCGTCGCGAATTTCTCTTTGCTGATGGCTGCATTGATGGTCCTGAATTCTTATGTACTGAATGGTGCCATCCATCGTTTCCAGAAAAGAGCATTGCCTAAACTAATGAACCGCTATGAAAAATTATTGCGATGGGTATTAGTGGGCAGGAGACCCGTATACGCCTTCGTCTCTTTGTTTGGCCTTTTCATTCTTTCATTTATGATGCTGATGATGAGAAAGAATAAATCGACCTTCTTCCCGGCCGGTGATCCGCATTTTGTGTATGTGTACCTGAAATTGCCGGTGGGTACGGATGTAAAATATACCGACAGTATAACCAGTGTATTGGAGAAAAGAGTGGAAAAAGTATTGGAAAAGGAATTGCCGGCCAATAACCCGGAAGGAATTGTCGAAAGTATTATTACGAACGTAGCAGTTAGCGCCAACAATCCAAGAGATAATAACCGGAGCGTTCAATCTAATTTGGGAAGGATACAGGTTTCCTTCGTGGATTTTGATGAACGTCATGGCAAGAGTACCATGCCTTTAAAAGATTCGATAAGAGCAGTGGTGCAGGGTATCCCCGGCGCAAGTGTGGAAGTAGCGCAGGAAGATAGTGGTCCTCCAACTGACCCGCCCGTGAATATCGAAGTGCAGGGAGATAATTTTGAAAGCATTGCTGCTGTTGCTACGCAATTATATAATTTTTTAGATACGAACAGGGTTGAAGGTGTTGAGAATTTGCAACCCGATGTGGATCTGAACAACCCTGAGATCACGATCAATGTTGACAGGGAAAAAGCGATGTTCGAAGGATTGAGCACGGGGCAGGTCGGGATGGAAATACGTACAGCTGTGTTTGGTAAAGAAGTAAGTAAGATCAAGGACGGTGAGGATGAATATAAGATACAGTTACGCTATACCGACCTGATGCGTAAAAATATTACCGACCTGATGAATATGCGGATCACTTTCATGGATATGAATACCATGCAGGTGAAATCCATTCCACTAAGCGCTGTTGCCAGGGTTGATTATACCAGTACAACGGGTGGTGTAAAAAGAAAGAACGTAAAACGTACCATCCAGTTGCAGGGTAATGTATTAAATCCTACCATGGTGGGTAAAGTAAATGCTGACCTTCAATTAAAGATCACCGAGTTCAAGAATAATACAAAGATCCCTTCGGATGTAACCATCAAACAAAGTGGTCAGAGTGAGCAGGAAAAACAGACGCAGGCATTTTTAGGTACAGCATTCATGATCGCTGTTGGTCTTATCTTTTTGATCCTGGTATTGCAGTTCAACTCGATGAGTAAACCTTTCATTGTAATTACAGAGATATTCTTCTCCGTGATTGGTGTGTTGCTGGGTTACGCCCTTACAGGAATGACGATCGCGTTCATTATGTTCGGTGTAGGAATCGTGGGTCTTGCTGGTATTGTAGTGAAGAATGGTATCCTGCTGATTGAGTTTACAGACGAATTGAGAGGCCGCGGATTTAGAACACGCGAAGCCGCCATTCAGGCTGGAAGGATCAGGATCATACCCGTGCTGCTAACGGCTTTGGCTACAATGCTTGGATTATTACCGCTTGCAGTTGGATT
>DATLCB010000191.1:0-3069 GCA_035526625.1 Chitinophagaceae bacterium | reverse complement strand
CTAATCTTGTTTTTGTCATACCACAATATTAAAATTAAATTTACTCCCAACTATAGTTAATGGTCAGCAGCGCAGCGTACGAAAATTGGCTTTGTCATTTCCTGAAACAGACGAGCGCCCGCATTTTGACAGGCAAGCATTCAGGGTGAAGAAAAAAATATTTGCAACGCTTGATGAGAAAGTAAAAAGACTTATGGTCAAACTCAGCCTTGAGGACCAATCGGTATTTTGTTCTATTGACAAGTCCGTTATTTATCCTGTTGCCGGAGGATGGGGTAGGAGAGGCGCTACATATATTGAATTGAAAGAAGTCAGTAATGCGATGCTAAAAGATGCATTGACGACGGAATATTGTACTGTCGCCCCACTAAAACTTGCAGCAGAGTATCTTCCCTGATACCCAAGGTCCGAACCTCATTGAAAGAAAGCGAGCACCGGCTATACTGTCTGCTCTTGTGATTTTATATTTTATTTTTACGTGACCCGCACATAATAAATATCTTTTAGAAGGGGAATCTTCTTTGCTAAAAAAGCTGCACAACCAGCACAAATCCATTATCTTAGTCGGTAAACCTTCCTTATGGCTGATGATAAATATATCTTCCTTAACCGTGATCTTAGCTGGCTCAGTTTTAATCACCGCGTGCTGATGGAAGCGGCGGATAAAACGGTTCCGCTCTACAGCCGCATTTCCTTTTTATCCATTTTTTCTTCTAACCTCGATGAATTTTTCCGTGTAAGAATGCCTTCCATCTTTGCTTTTACAAGTATTGAGGCAAAAAAAATATCGTTGAGGGACGAATATCCCAAGGAACTGGTAGGACAGGTGCAGAAGATGGTTTTTCAGCACCAGGAAGAGTTTGGAGATATATTAAGACAACAGATACTACCGGAGCTTAAGGAGAATAATATCTATCTATACTATGGAGAGGGCGCCCGATCAGAACACCTTGATCATATCCGCGAATATTTTTTATCGAGGGTATTATCCTTTCTGCAGCCTATTATTTTGCAAAAGGAAAATCAGCCGAATGTTTTTTTAGAGAATAATGCACTTTATTTTATTGTTGACCTTGAAACGCCAGGGCAGCCCGGAAAGCGAACTTATGCCTTACTGAATATTCCCTCTGCCAATCTTCCCAGGTTCTATGAATTACCCGCGTTGGATGAGGACAATTATATAGTTTTCCTGGATGATGTCATCAGGGAAAACCTGCGGGAAATTTTTCCAGGCTACCAGATCTATGGAGCTTACAGTGTCAAACTTACCCGTGATGCAGAAATGAGCGTCGAAGATGAATTTGCGGGCGATATAGCAGAAAAGATCGAGAGGCAGCTGGAGAAAAGGGATGTGGGACATGCGACGAGGATGCTGGTGGATAAAAGCATGCCAGCCGAAGCGAAAGATTTCATCAAAGAATATTTTTCAATTCGTACAGAAGAAATGGCAGAAGGGGGGCGCTATCATAATCTCAAGGACCTTGGAAATCTTCCCAATCCACAGAAAGGAAAACTGACCTATGAGAACTGGCCTTCTGTTACCCACCCTGGATTTGACAATCACCGCTCCATTTTCCAAACAATAACAGAGCAGGAAAGAATGCTGCACCTGCCTTATCATTCCTATAATTATATCCTTCGGTTCTTTAATGAGGCCGCGATCGATCCGAATGTAACTGATATCTACGTCACACTTTATCGGGTAGCCGCTGATTCTCATATTGTGAATGCACTTATCAGTGCCGCAAAGAATGGAAAGAAAGTGACGGTTTTCGTGGAATTGAAAGCAAGATTTGACGAGGCCAACAATTTGAAGTGGTCGAAGAAAATGAAAGCCGCCGGCGTAAAGATCATCAACAGCATTCCCCGTCTTAAAGTGCACGCTAAAGTAGCATTGGTAAAAAGGACAGAGCAACAACAGTCAAAGGCCTACTCCTTTATGGCGACCGGCAATTTTAATGAATCAACTGGAAGGTTTTATACCGACCATGTCCTGTTCACCACTAACCCGGATTTTGGAAAAGAACTGGAGATGTTGTTCGAGTACCTGCAATCGAGAAAACAACCCGGTGAGTATGGTAAGATACCTTTCAAACACTTGTTGGTATCGCAGTTCAATATGATAAAAAGGTATAACCAGCTTATCGATCGGGAAATCGAGAATGCAAAAGCAGGCAAACCAGCTTCGATCATCATAAAAGTGAACAACCTGCAGGAGAGAGAAATGATCGCCAAACTTTACAAAGCAAGCCGGGCAGGGGTGAAGGTACAGTTACTGATCAGAAGTATATGCGCCCTCGCACCTGGCATACCTGGTCAAAGTGAAAATATCACGGTTCACCGTATCGTGGACCGATACCTCGAACATGCAAGGGTGTTTGTATTTCACAATAACGGCGAGACGGAATACTTTATGGGCAGCGCTGATTGGATGAATCGCAATCTTCACAGCCGTATCGAAGTATGTTTTCCGGTATATGATAAAGAAATATGCAAGTCACTCGACCATATCCTTCACCTGCAACTCAACGATAATAAAAAAGCCGTATTGCTGGTAAGTGATGTAGTGACAGGCGGCGCTAACAACCTTCGTGTCTTAAGTGCGGGCATCACTCCGCTGGCGGCCCAGGAAAATATTTACCAGTATGTAAAAACGCTGGATGTTTAATTGAAACATTTGTTCATCCGGTAACTCTTCCAGCAACGAATGATTTATCTTCGCCTTCCCAAAATCAAATTCTATGTCATTTGAATGGAAAGGCGTTTTCCCCGCACTTACTACCAAGTTTACCGATAACGATGAATTGGATCTTCCTATGTTCGATAAGAACCTGCAGGTACAATTAGCAGCAGGAGTGGAAGGTATCATCTTAGGTGGCACGCTTGGTGAGGCCAGTGTGCTCACTACTGATGAAAAAGAAAGACTGGTAAAATTTGCCCTGGAGAAAGTGGAAGGTAAGGTTCCCATTGTGATCAATATCGCTGAAGGAAGTACCCGCGAAGCCTTGAAGCAGGCCGAACTGGCAAGGAAATGGGGCGCACGCGGGTTGATGCTGTTACCTCCTATGC
>DATLCB010000190.1:0-11920 GCA_035526625.1 Chitinophagaceae bacterium | reverse complement strand
CAATGAGAATAATATACCGCCCACAATAACCACACCAAGCGGGATCCTACTGGTAGAAGAGGCTCCGAGTGATATGGCTAACGGCAATGCTCCCAACGCCATGGCAAGGTTTGTCATGAGTATAGGCCGTAAACGTTGCGTGGCAGAAAATACAGCGGACTCGATCTTTGTCATTCCTTTCTCCTGGTTCTGGTTCGCAAATTCAACGATCAGGATACCATTTTTCGTCACCATCCCTATCAGCATGATCAAACCGATCTGGGAAAATATATTGTTAGTCAATCCAAATATCCACATTGAAAGGCAAGCGCCGGTAATGCCGAATACGATAGTGCTGAAGATGATAAAAGGGTCTATGAAACTTTCAAACTGCGCGGCGAGGACCAGGAATATAAGCCCCAATGCCAATAGCAGAGCAAAAAGTGTATTACTGCTACTTTCTTTAAAGTCACGGGAAGAACCAGACAGGGCAGTGGCATATGTTTCATCCAGTACTTTATCAGCTATCTTTTCCATTTCAGCAATACCATCGGCGATGGTATAACCAGGCTGCAAACCCGCCGATACCGTAAAGGATTTATAGCGGTTGAAGTGATAGATAGTAGGAGGGGTATTGGATTCAGAGGTAGATACCAGGTTGTCAAGGCTGATCATATCACCACGGCTGTTGCGCACAAATAAAGTTTTCAGATCATTAGGATCGTCACGGTCTCCACGTGCCACCTGTCCCATCACCTGGTATTGTTTACCATCTTTGGTGAAATAACCAAGCCGGCGATTACTATAAGCTAATTGTAAGGTTTGAGAAATATCTTCGACACTAACCCCGAGTTGCGCTGCTTTCAACCTGTCTATCTCTACGCGGAGCTCAGGTTTATTGAATTTAAGATCGACATCTGCATTCTGCAACACTTTGCTTCCTCTTGCTTCTTCGAGGATTTTAGGAAGGATGCCAGTGAGTTTACTGAAATTATTATGCTGTATAACAAAAGCAACAGGCTGACCTCCCCTGCGGTTCACTGAGATTGTTTGTTCTTCCACTACATTGGCCCGTCCTTCCGTGAATTTTGAAAGGTTCCTGTTCACCATGGCCACGATCTCCTTCTGCGAGCGGTCCCTTTCATTTGGCGGCACGAGTGTAATTCTTACAAAACCTGTATTAGCATTGCCTGAACCCGTAAAGCCTGGTGATGTAACACTAAGTACCAATTCTTTTTCCGGCACTGAATCCATCATGAAATTGCTGACACGCTCCACGTATTTATCCATCGCATCAAAGGAAGTACCCTCCGGGGCTGTAAGTCCAAGTCTGAATTGACTCCTGTCTTCCATTGGGGCTAATTCAGCTTTTATTGAAAGCCATAGAAAAACACTGACGGCCACACTTACCCCGATAAGTACTAAGGCGATCCACTTTACTCTCATGAACTTTCGAAGAGCTGATTGAAAACTATTTTCCATCCAGCGGAAAAAGGGTTCCGTCTTATTATAGAACCATCCATGTTTATGAACATCTTTGCGGGTTAGCTTGACGTTCAGCACGGGGGTCAGGGTTAATGATACAAAAGCTGAGATCAGTACAGAACCAGCGACCACGATCCCAAATTCACGAAACAAGCGTCCCACAAAACCCTCCATAAAAATTACCGGGATGAATACGACTGCCAGCGTAATAGAAGTTGCGATAACAGCAAAATAGATCTCTTTCGATCCTTCTACTGCCGCCTGCCATTTGTTCATTCCCCTTTCCATCTTTTTATAGATGTTCTCGGTGACGACGATACCATCATCAACCACCAACCCGGTAGCTAGTACAATAGCGAGCAGTGAAAGTACATTGATGGTAAATCCCATGATGTACATGATAAAGAAAGCGCCGATGAGTGAAACGGGGATATCGATCAACGGGCGGATGGCTATGATCCAGTCCCGGAAGAAAGCATAAATGATCATCACCACCAGTAAGAAAGAGATCATTAAGGTTTCTTCGACCTCCAGTATCGATTTCTTGATGAACTTGGTCTGGTCCAACGCAATATTGATGATAACGTCGTCTGGTACATCTTTTTTTATCTGCTCCAGTCTTTTGAAAAACTCATCGGAAATCGCGACATAATTGGAGCCTGGTTGCGGAACAAGTGCCAGTGCGATCATGGGAGTGCCATTTCCTCTTAATACTGTCTCTTCATTCTCCGGGCCCAGGACGGCTTCTCCTACATCGATCAATTTTGTTTCCGCGCCACCCGTATTGGATATGATAAGGTTGTTGAATTCCTCTTCGGTATTAAGTCGCCCAAATGTCCTTACAGTAAGTTCGGTTGTGTTGCCCGATATTTTACCGGAGGGAAGTTCTACGTTTTCCCTGAGCAAAGCTGCCTGCACATCATTGGCTGTCATTTTTTTTGCGCTCAGTTTTGCCGGATCGATCCAGATACGCATCGCATATCTTTTCTCTCCCCATATCTGAATACCACTTACGCCGGGAATGGTCTGCAGTCTTTCCACCAATACGTTATTGGCATACTCGGTCATCTGTAATGGATTTCTCGTAGTGCTTTGCACGGTCATCGAGAGAATGGGATCGGAACTTGCATCGGCTTTGGAAACAACGGGTGGCGCATCAAGATCTGATGGCAATGACCGGGTCGCCTGTGATACTTTATCTCTTACATCATTCGCGGCAGCTTCAAGGTCTTCACCTAAATTGAATTCGACATTGATATTACTGCTCCCGTTGCTGCTGCTGGATGTTATATTCTTGATACCCGCAATACCATTGATGGCTTTTTCCAGTGGCTCGGTGATTTGCGTTTCTATGATGTCGGCATTAGCGCCGGGGTAGGACGTACGCACACTGATATTCGGGGGATCGATAGCAGGATAATCCCTTACTCCCAGGAATTTAAAACCGATCACACCAAATACCACGATCACGATATTCATCACTATCGCCAAAACCGGTCTTCGTAAACTGAGTTCTGATATATTCATAACTAATAACTAAAAGATAATAGATAATAGTTTGGCCCTAATGAAAGCTCTTTCGCAATTTTTATCTACTAACTTTTATCTTTTATCTATTCACTTTTATCTATTTATTAATGATCTTTCCCAGCAGGATCTTCGCTTCAGGCCTTACACTCAACAGACCTGTTACTACAACCGTATCTCCCTCTTTCAAACCATCTGTTACCTGTACTCTTGCAGAATCCCTGACCCCGGTTGTCACATCCGCGAATATGGCCGTACCTCCTTTATACAATATCACCTTCTTTCCTCTTGCCTGTGGAAGTATGGCTTGTGTGGGAACCAGGATGGTATTAGGATCGGGATCAAAACTTAATTTCACTTTTGCGAAAGCCCCCGCGATCAATGCATCATCTTTTCCTTCCACCGCGGCCCTGACGGTCAGTGTACGTGTATTTTCCATCACATTTGATTCTGTGGCAACGATCCTTGCACCCAATTGTTTTTTTGAACCTTCGATCGTGAAATTGATAGGTTGTCCTATTTTGATCTGGCCAGAATATTTTTCAGGTACAGAGAAGTCGAGTTTCAACTGGTCGGTCTGACTAATGGTAGCTATGACGGAAGCAGGACTAACATACGAGCCGGGGCTGATCTTGTTCAACCCGATCTTACCGCTGAAGGGAGCCCTTACTACTGTTTTTTGAATACTTGTTTGCAATATTCCTATATCAGCCCTTAAACTATTTACCTGGAGAAGGCTGATATCATAATCCTGCTGGCTGATACCCTGTATCTTCAATAACTGTGCCTGCCGGTCCTCCGTTTTTTGTGCCAGCGCCAGTTGAATCTGTAATTTATTAAGCTGTGCCCGAAGATCTCCGTCATATAATTTAGCGAGCACCGCGCCTTTGCCGACATGTCTTCCTTCTACCACGTTCAGTTGAACGAGCCTTCCTGAAACTTCAGGATGGATCTCGGACGTTTCGTTGGCTACGATCGTTCCGGGTATTTCAAGATCTTCCTGGAAAGGCTGAAGCTTTACTACATACCCATCGACCCGCAGGGGTGGCGGTTTGGCAGGACCTGACTGTGTCTTCGAAACTTTCTTCTTCTTGCTTCCACAGGAAGGCAATAATATGATCGACACAGAAAGAAGTAATACGATGATTTTCATGCGCTGAAAGCTGGTAATGGTAATGAATAAGGCTGTTAAAGATACTGGATAATAAGAGTTTTAGACGACGAAAAAATCGCCAGCTTTCCATGATCATCAGAGAATTATCAACGGCAGCAAAAATGGATAAATGGCTTATGTTCTTGCAAACAAAGTTCTCTTTATTTTGTTGGACTGGTGAAGCAGTTCCTGCTTTTCTTTACTGAGCACGGTTACATGTCCCATTTTCCGGCCCGGTTTCGTTTGTTTCTTTCCGTAGATATGAACAAAAGCATTCTCGATCTTCAGCACTTCTTCCAATCCCTCATAGCGCACATCACCACTGCACCCTTCCGCACCGATGATATTTATCATGACCGATGGTAAGATAGGGTCGGTATTCCCAAGCGGGTAGTTAAGCATGATCCGCCATAACATATCAAACTGCGACGAGTAATGCGCTTCGATCGTATGATGTCCGCTGTTATGCACCCTCGGTGCGGTCTCATTGACCAGTACATCACCATTCTTATCCACGAACATTTCGACAGCATAAAGTCCCGGCGATCTGAAATTCCTTGCGACCGATAGT
Source organism: Chitinophagaceae bacterium (assembly GCA_035526625.1). Classification (GTDB taxonomy): domain Bacteria; phylum Bacteroidota; class Bacteroidia; order Chitinophagales; family Chitinophagaceae; genus JJ008. The sequence goes on along the minus strand of DATLCB010000190.1, from coordinate 7,205 downwards.
GCGATCGCTTCCACTTTCCATAAGATCCTTTCATCAAGTTCAGCAGGAGAGAGCTGGAAGTCCAGCAAATTAAAGGAGGGGTCGAATACCATTTCTACAGGGGGATATAGGGCGGTCTCACCTTTTTCATTCACGGCCACCATTTGAGCGATCTCTTTCTGGATATTCACCATTTTTTCCAGTACTGATGGGGCGTCAAAACCCTTTGCGATGTCCTCTTTGGTCCGGAGCAACTGAACACCTTTACCATCATAACCTCCCTCTGCTATCTTATGGACAGCGGGTAAAAAACTTTCCTGTTCTTTCAATGAAGTGAGATCGCTGGTAACGAGAAATCCGGCAGTGGGAACCTGGTGCTGGAGGTAATATTTTTTTTGCAGGATCTTATTCTTGATCGTTTTGAGCACAGCAGGTTTGGGATAGATCCTCACACCTTCGGCTTCCAGTTTTTCCAATGCTTCGACATTCACATTCTCTATTTCAATGGTCAATGCATCGAGGTCTTTCCCAAAATTATAAACAGCATTAAAATCTTTTATATCTCCTTTGGTAAAATGACCACAAAGATGTGCAGCGGGACATTCAGCATCATTTTCCAATACAAACGTTTCAACGGGATAGTTGGCCGCTGCTTGCAAAAGCATTCTTCCTAACTGGCCACCACCGAGAATTCCGATTTTGAGCATGCGGGCAAAGATAGGAAAGGCATCACGCAACGACGCAAAGGAGCAAAGGCTTTAAGTTGTGGGGATTTTTCTTTGCGGCTTTTTCCTTTGCGTCTTTGCGTGAAATAAAAAACGTGCAGCAGTTTGACTTCGACCTGTTTTGCCTTTTTTTTCTAACTTTACAGCATGCTTCCCGACTATCCTCATAAACTCTTTGCCGATCAGCGAGGCAATTTCAACCTGCTGATGGAAACACTTGCTATGGATAGCAATTGATTTTTAAAGATCCCGCAGAGGGGTTTAAAATTTCCCAGTTTCCCAATTCCTCCGAAGGAGTTCCTTCGGAACAAAATTTCAAGATCATGAACTCAACACTTACCGATAAAGCACCTATCACTCAAACCGATTTTCTTCCCCTTGAAGGGACTGACTATGTAGAATTCTATGTGGGCAATGCCAAACAAGCCGCCCATTTCTATAAAACAGCTTTTGGCTTCCAGTCGCTTGCCTATGCCGGCCCGGAAACAGGTATGAAGGATAAGGTCAGCTACGTGATCCGGCAAAACAAACTCACTTTTGTTCTGACCACACCTTTAAGAACGGATAACCCTATTGCCGATCATATCTACCGGCATGGCGATGGCGTTAAAGTGATCGCACTTCGGGTGAATGATGCAAGAAGCGCTTTTGATGAAACAACCAAAAGGGGCGCTGAGGTCTATCTTGAACCAACCGTTTTAAAGGATGATAATGGCGAAGTGGTATTGAGCGGTATTCATACCTATGGGGATACGGTCCACGTCTTCGTGGAAAGAAAAAATTACAATGGAATTTTTATGCCTGGCTTCCGCGAATGGAAAACAAATTATCAGCCTCCATCAACCGGGTTATTATATGTCGATCATTGTGTGGGCAATGTTGGCTGGAACCAGATGAACCCCTGGGTAAAATTTTACGAAGATGTGATGGGCTTTCGTAATATCCTCAGTTTTGATGACAAGGATATTTCCACTGAATATTCCGCATTGATGAGTAAAGTGATGAGTAATGGCAACGGGTTTGTAAAATTCCCTATCAATGAACCTGCGGAAGGGAAAAAGAAAAGCCAGGTAGAAGAATACCTTGAATTTTATAACGGCGAGGGTGTGCAGCATGTGGCCATTGCGACAGCCGATATCGTTGCCACCGTTAACGAACTGCAGAAAAGAGGAGTGGAGTTCCTTTCTATACCAGCCAGTTATTATGAGACAGTGCTGGAAAGAGTAGGTAAGATAGACGAGGACCTGGAGCCACTGCAGAAACTGGGTGTGCTGATCGACCGGGATGACGAAGGATATCTTCTACAGATATTCAGTAAACCGCTTGAGGACAGGCCTACATTATTTTTTGAAATCATACAACGTAAAGGAGCCAAAAGCTTTGGGAAAGGGAATTTCAAAGCCTTATTCGAGGCGCTGGAAAGAGAGCAGGATGCGAGAGGGAACCTGTAAAAATCAGAAATAAGGGATAAGAAATCAGAAAGGGATGGGGAACACTTTTACACCCATGTGGAAATCCTTTAACAAGAGCTTCAGGGCTTATTGGCTGATTTTCACATACTGTCAGTATCTTTATGAATAGTGCAGGCAATTTGTGCCGTTACCCACCGTTTATTTAAAAGAGTAAACCGAGCATGAAAATCCTTTTGATATTCCCCTTCCTGTTTGCAGTGATAGTTGTGTCAGCCCAGCCGCATTCTTCCAATGGCGGTAACTCTTATTCATTTATTGATTACCAGAAAGGGTTTCCCCGTCCCAGCGAAGCACTGGAAAGAAAAGAAGATACCCTGCAAAAACAATTCGAGGCAAAGAAACTGGCCTGGCCTGCTAAGTATATTTATTTCCGTTCCTTCAAATACGACAGCCAACTCGAGGTATGGGTGAAGAATGAGATACAGGAGCCCTTTAAACTTTTCAAAACTTATAAGGTTTGTGCGCTGGCGGGTACATTAGGACCCAAAAGAATGGAAGGTGATTACCAGGTGCCGGAAGGATTTTATTATATCAACGTATTCAATCCAAAGAGTACTTATTATTTATCACTCGGTATCAACTATCCGAATGCGTCGGATAAACTGTTAAGTGATTCATTGCGGCCGGGCGGCGATATTTATATCCATGGCAGTTGTGTTACCGTAGGTTGTATTCCCATCCGTGACGAGCAAATAGATGAAGTGTATATCCTTGCTGCGCACGCCAAGGACCAGGGACAGGATTTTATTCCCGTCCATATTTTCCCGGTCAGGTTCAATGTGGAGAGAAGTGTCAAGTTCCTGGATAATCTTACAAAGGATGATCCTGCGCTTAAAAAATTTGCCAATAGTATGGAAGACGCTTATGATTATTTTGAAAAATATAAGCAGCTGCCCATAGTAATGATCGGCGATGCCGGTGAATACATCATCAATGAAGTGCCGCCCAAAAAAGTGAAGGCAGCTCCAGAGGAAAAAAAGAAAAGACCTATAGTACAGCATCGCACCAGGGCCGTAGGCACTTTGGCTGATGCCGTACATCAATGGCCGCAATATCCAGGCGGTGGTGAAGCTTTTATGAAATACCTCGAGACACTGGGGCAGGAAATGGCAGTGCATTTACCAGCCGGCATTAAGAAAGCTTATGTACAGGTAGAATTTATTGTTGATAAAGACGGAGTTCCTGTCAACTTCAAAATACTTAAAGGCGTAAAGGACGGCGAGGATCTTCACGACGAGATCATCAGCAAGATGGAGAATATGGGAACATGGACCCCTGCCATCCTGCATGATAAGCCGGTTGCCAAAAAAATGGTGCAGACCGTCACCGTTGAAGCAGCGAAGTGATCTTATTTCATCAACACTTGTATCGTTTCTGTTGTTTGCTGCCTCAACAATACTTTTTTCCCATCTGTGAGTTTTTCGAAGATCGCTTGATTGTAATGCCTTATGGTCAGCAACGAGAGGTTCTTTAATACCTGCACTTCCAGGAAAGCAGATGCTTCCAGCGCCAGCTTCTCGATTTTCTCTGTCCGGTCATCCAGCACACAAACAAAACTGATAGCACCATTCTGTGTGAGGTTGGGTTTGATATTAAGTTTCTCCAGGAGGTGATATAAATGCCCGACATGTTTTTCACCCACAAAAGAAAAATCCTTTGAGCTCATTTCGATCATCGCCTGTTTTTCCTTTAAAACAATAATTGGAGGCAACTGGTGAACAGGATTATCGTGAATGACCGTACCCGGCAAAGAAGGATCTATAAAACTCTTCACGTATAAAGGGATGTCTTTATTCTGAAGTGGCTTGATCGTCTTGGGGTGGATGATCTGTGCGCCATAATAGGCCATTTCAATTACTTCGTTATAATTCAATTCGGGAATTGGGATTGCATCGGCGAATTGTTTGGGATCGCTGTTCATCACGCTTTCCACGTCTTTCCAGATAGTGAGGCTTTCCGCATCCAGCATATTCGTGAATACTGCGGCAGAATAATCACTCCCTTCCCGACCCAGTGTTGTGCTTTCATTCTCATCGGTAGCCCCAATAAAACCCTGCGTAAGAATGATATTGCTGTTAGAAAATTCCGAAACTATAGAACTTAAAACTTTAGAACTGGTAAACTCCCAATCAATATTAGCATCCCTGAAGTCATCATCTGTGCGGAAGATATCCCTTACATCTATCCACTTGTTAGTTATACCGGCTTCATTAAGGTAAGCACTAACAATAGCAGTAGAAAGTAATTCACCTACCGATACAACCTGGTCATAATAATAATCGTAATCTCTTACAGGTTTGTCGTGAAGCAGCCATTCCGCTTCGGTAAAAAAATCTCTCAGTTGTTTTTCGCAGTCCAGGTAATGAGTAACAAGCAGGTATTTAGCGGTGGTAAGATGTTGTTGTTTTAACTGTTCAAATAACTGCAGCGCTTCCTCTTTTTTACCGGCAAAGAAAGCATCTACCACTTTTTCCAGCGCATTGGTTGTCTTGCCCATGGCAGAAATGATCAGCATTATCTTTTCCGTCTTGTATTGCTGCATGATGCGGGCCATGTTCTGTATCCTTTCCACGCTGTTTACCGAGGCACCGCCGAATTTGAAAACCTTCATTACTGAGTTTTATGGTCCGGGATTTAAGTTGAGCAAAAATCGGGATAATCTTTTGCACCCGGAGTTTACAACTATAAAAACTTAGAACTCCAAAACTTTGCTATTCCTTACTTTTGTCCTCCCGGTTGCTATCGGGACAAAACCTGCCAACATGGATGTTAATCGTAAAGTTCAGACCCTCGACGAATTTACTATACAGCAGCTCCGGGATATTCCTCATGCGACCGGAGAGTTGTCGCACCTGCTCCGTAATATCGGACTTGCCGCTAAACGGGTGAACGTAGAAGTGAATAAGGCCGGGCTGGTGGATATTTTAGGTGACGCCGGTACGATCAATGTGCAGGGTGAAGAAGTGATGAAGCTGGATGTATTTGCCAATAACCAGTTCACGGGAGTTCTTCGTCATGGTATCGCCTGTGCCGGTATTGCCAGCGAAGAATTAGATGACTTTGTTCCCTTTGACGATGCAAAAAGCGTGAAGTCGAAATATATATGCATGTTCGACCCGCTGGATGGTAGCAGCAATATTGACGTGAATGTTTCGATCGGCACTATTTTTTCCGTGTATCGCCGGGTTACCCCCATGGGCACTGTGGTAACAAAAGAAGATTTTCTGCAGCAGGGCAATAAGCAGGTGGCTGCCGGTTATGTGGTATATGGTTCCTCTACTATGCTGGTATATGCAACAAGAAGAGGGGTGAATGGTTTTACATTGGATCCATCGATCGGCGAGTGGTCGCTCAGTCACCCTGATATCAAATGCCCGGAAAAAGGAAAGATCTATTCCGTTAATCACGGTAACTTTTTCCAATACGATGAAAAAGTAAGAAGCTATATCAATACCTGTCAAAAAAAGGATAAGACAAATGGCGGTCCTTATACGCAACGTTATATCGGGAGCATGGTTTCCGATGTGCACCGGAACCTTATCAAGGGAGGCATATTCATGTATCCTGGTACGACAGAGAAGCCTAACGGTAAATTGAGATTATTATATGAGTGTAATCCTTTTGCTTTTATCGTTACGGTAGCAGGGGGTAAAGCAACCAATGGTAAAGAAAGAATACTCGATGTGCTGCCAACAGAACTTCACCAGCGGACGCCCATGTTCATCGGAAGTAAATTGATGATGGAAGAACTGGAAAACCACATGGCCTGATGATCACCTTGGTAGACTATGAGAAAAAATACCAGCCAGATTTCAGGCGGCTTAACATCGAGTGGCTGGAGAAATATGGTCTGCTCGAATCGCATGACCTCGAAATCCTTGATGACCCCGATGGAACCGTGATCAGCCGGGGCGGTTGTATCTTCCTCGCTATGGAAGATCATAAAGTAATAGGTACGGCCGGTCTATGGAAAGAGAATGAGAAGGAATACGAGCTGGTGAAAATGGCGGTCGATCCCTCACACAGGGGAAAAGGTATCAGCAAAGTTTTGCTGGATAAATGCCTGGAAGAAGCAGCAAAACGAAAAGCAGAGAAGATCTTCCTGTACTCGAACAGCCAGTTGACCACCGCATTGCAGTTATATAAGAAATATGGTTTTCATCATGTAGCTGTGACCGATGCACCTTTTCTAACTGCCGATGTGAAAATGGAATTACTTTTAAACAACAATTGAAACATGGCCAAAACGATCATCTCCGTTAAAGGTCTGGTGAAGAACTACGGTAGCTTCGAGGCGGTAAAAGGGATTTCTTTTGAAGTGAAAGAGGGAGAGATATTTGGATTGCTTGGTCCAAATGGAGCCGGGAAATCCACGTCACTGGAGATCATCGAGACCTTACGTGTAAAAACTAGTGGTGAAGTAATAGTGGATGGACTCGACCTCGACAAGCAACCCAACGAGATCAAGAAGATCATTGGTGTACAATTACAGACCAGCGGGTATTACCCGGGTTTGAACCTCCTTCAACTGATCCAGCTGTTTTGTGGTTTGTATAATCGTGATGTGGATCCAATGGAACTGCTGGATATGGTGAACCTGAAAGACAAAGCAAAAGCAAAAGTAAAAGAGTTGAGTGGCGGTCAGAAACAGCGTTTCTCTGTTGCCACAACATTGATCAACGATCCCCGTATCATTTTCCTTGATGAACCGACCACGGGTCTCGACCCGCAGGCAAGAAGAAGTTTGTGGGAACTGATAAAGAATATCAGGCAACGCGGAACAACGGTGATCATTACCACGCATTATATGGATGAGGCCGAATATTTATGCGACAGGGTGGCGATCATTGACGCAGGGAAGATCATTGCCCTCGATACACCCGATAAACTGATCGACGATCTTATTGCTGCGGGGTTTGAAAGACCAAAAGAGATGAAGATGGCCAACCTGGAAGATGTGTTCATTAAGCTGACGGGTCATTCGTTGAGGGAAGGATAAAAGAAGATAAAAGATAATAGTGAAAAGATA